>JAEULB010000142.1 GCA_016792585.1 Rhodospirillaceae bacterium | reverse complement strand
TCACCGAGAATGCGCAGCCGGCCCTGATGGCGGTCTCGGCAGCCGTGGTCCGCGTGATCGAAAAGGAGACCGGCAAGCGCCTTGCCGATCTCGCCTCCCACGTCGCCGGCCATTCGCTCGGCGAGTATTCTGCGCTCTGCGCGGCGCGCGCGCTCTCCGTCGCCGACGCGGCGCGTCTGCTCAAGCTCCGCGGCCAGTCGATGCAGAAGGCGGTGCCGGTCGGCGAGGGCGCTATGGCGGCTCTCCTCGGCGCCGATCTCGATCAGGCGAAGGCGATCGCCGACGAGGCGCGCCAGGGCCAGGTCTGCGATCTCGGCAACGACAACGGCCCGGGCCAGGTCGTGCTCTCCGGCTCCAAGGCCGCGATCGACCGCGCAATCCAGCTGGCGCCGACCAAGGGCGTGAAGAAGGCGGTCCCGCTACCGGTCAGCGCGCCGTTCCATTCGGCGCTGATGAAGCCGGCGGCAGACGCGATGGAAGAGGCGCTGGCCAAGGTCGACATGAGGCAGCCGAGCGTGCCGGTGATCGCCAATGTGCGCGCCGCTCCGGTCTCCGATCCCACCGAGATCAAGAAGCTGCTGGTCCAGCAGGTCACCGGCATGGTGCGCTGGCGCGAATGCGTGCTGGCGATGGTCGAGCACGGCGTCACCAAGGAGATCGAGGTCGGCGCCGGCAAGGTGCTGACCGGTCTCGCCAAGCGCATCTTCAAGGACCTCGATGCCTCGTCGGTGCATACGCCGGCCGATGTCGAGGCCTTCCTCAAGACCCTCTAAGGAGCGGCGAGCATGTTCGACCTCAGCGGCAAGACCGCGCTCGTCACCGGCGCTTCCGGTGACATCGGCCGGGCCATCGCCAAGGCGCTGCACGGGCAGGGGGCCAAGGTGGCGCTGACCGGCACGCGGGCCGAGGCCCTCAACCAGCTCGCGGGCGAGCTCGGCGAGCGCGCCTATGTGGTTGCGGCCAATCTCTCCGATCCGGCCGATACCGAGCGCCTGGCCAAGGACGCGGAAGCCGCGCTCGGCGGGCAGCTGGACATCCTCGTCAACAACGCGGGCATCACCAAGGACGGCCTGTTGATGCGGATGAAGGACGAGGACTGGCAGGCGGTCCTCGAGGTCAACCTGAACGCCGGCATGCGGCTCTCGCGCGCGGCGCTCCGGGGCATGATGAAGCGGCGCTACGGCCGGATCATCGGCATCAGCTCGGTGGTCGGTGCGACCGGCAACCCCGGCCAGGCCAACTACGCCGCCGCCAAGGCCGGCATGATCGGATTCTCCAAGGCGCTGGCCCAGGAGGTCGCCTCCCGCGGAATCACCGTGAACGTGATCGCCCCGGGCATGATCAAGACGCCGATGACCGACGTCCTGACCGAGGACCAGAAGAACCGGATGCTGGAACGAATCCCCCTTGGAAGGCTTGGGACTTCCGACGAGATCGCGGCCGCGGCGGTCTATCTGGGCTCGGCCGAGGCGGGCTATGTCACCGGGGCGACATTGCATGTGAACGGCGGTATGGCGATGCTGTGACTTTAGAGGGCCTGGGGGCGGCTGGACCGGCCCCGGGGACTTGTGTTACCACCCGACGCCCGGCCATAAATTCGGCACGGAACAAGGTTTTTCCGAAGGAAAAGAGAAGATGAGCGACATCGAAGAGCGCGTGAAGAAGATCGTGGTCGAGCACCTGGGCGTCGAGGAGGCGAAGGTCACGGCGAACGCCAGCTTCGTCGACGATCTCGGCGCCGACAGCCTGGACACGGTCGAACTGGTCATGGCCTTCGAGGAGGAGTTCGGCATCGAGATCCCGGACGACGCCGCGGAGAAGATCCTCACGGTCCAGAACGCGATCGAGTTCATCAAGTCGAAGCAGGGTTGAGCGTCGAGCGCTCGCCCTCTCTTCTCTCGAGGACGGAACGCCCCATGCGACGCGTTGTTGTCACCGGTCTTGGTCTCGTCACCCCGCTCGGGGTCGGCGTGGAAAATGTCTGGTCGAAGCTCCTGAACAGCGAATCCGGAATTCGCGCGATCCAGAGCTTCGACGTCTCCGATCTGCCGGCGAAGGTCGCCGCCCAGCTGCCCAGGGGCGAGACCAAGGACGGCAACTTCAACGCCGACGACTGGGTCGAGCCGAAGGAACAGCGGCGCATGGACCCGTTCATCGTCTATGCGATGGCGGCCGCCCAGCAGGCGATCGAGGACGCCGGCGCCAAGCCCAAGACCGAGGAAGAGAAAGAACGCTCGGGCGTGATGATCGGCTCCGGCATCGGCGGCCTGATCGGGATCGCCGAAGGTGCCGCGATCCTGGCCGAGAAGGGCCCGCGCCGCATCAGCCCGTTCTTCATTCCCTCGAACCTGATCAACCTCGCCTCCGGCCACGTCTCGATCAAGTACGGCCTCAAGGGGCCGAACCACGCGGTGGTGACGGCCTGCTCGACCGGCGCGCATGCGATCGGCGACGCGTCCCGCCTGATCGCGCTCGACGATGCCGACGTGATGATCGCCGGCGGCACCGAGGCCGCGGTCTCGCGTCTCGGCATCGCCGGCTTCGCCGCCGCGCGCGCGCTCTCGACCGGTTTCAACGACACGCCGGAGAAGGCCTCGCGTCCCTGGGACAAGCGCCGCGACGGGTTCGTCATGGGCGAGGGGGCCGGCGTCGTCGTGCTCGAGGAGTACGAGCGGGCCAAGGCGCGCGGCGCCAAGATCTATGCCGAGGTCACCGGCTACGGCATGTCGGGCGACGCGCACCACATCACCGCACCGTCCGAGGACGGCAACGGCGGCTTCCGCTCGATGCGCGCGGCGATCAAGCGCGCCGGCCTGACGCCCTCGGACATCGACTACGTCAACGCGCACGGCACCTCGACACCGCTGGGCGACGAGATCGAGCTGGGTGCGGTCAAGCGCCTGTTCGGCGAGGCCGCGTACAAGATCTCGATGTCGTCGACCAAGTCGTCGATCGGCCACCTGCTCGGCGCCGCCGGCAGCGTGGAGGCGATCTTCTCGGTGCTGGCGATCCGCGACCAGATCGCGCCGCCGACGCTCAACCTCGAGGACCCGTCCGACGGCTGCGACATCGACCTCGTGCCCTTGAAGGCGAAGAAGCGTGCGATCCGGCACGCGCTCTCGAACTCCTTCGGCTTCGGCGGCACCAACGCCTCGCTCGTCTTCTCGGCCGTAAGCTGACGGGACTCGGCCGATGCGCATGCGCATCGCCGCCGGGTTCCTGCTCCTGCTGCTGGTCGCCGGCGTCGTCGGCTACAAGTGGTGGGAGCGTCAGGTCGTCAAGCCGGGCCCGGCGCCGATCGCGCGCACGATCCTGTTCCCGCGCGGCGTCGGCCTCGACGAGATCGCCCAGAAGCTCGAGGACGACGGGCTGGTCTCGCATCGCTACATCTTCCAGCTCGCCGCCTGGACGCTCGGTCACGGCCGCAACCTGAAGGCCGGCGAGTACGCGATCCCGCCGCATGCGAGCCTCCGCGACATCGTTACTATCCTCTCATCCGGACGCGTCGTCGTCCGCCGCGTCGTCATTCCGGAAGGACTGACCGTGCGCCAGGCGCTGGCGGTGCTGGCATCCGCCGAAGGCATGGAAGGCAACGTCTCGGCCGACGCGATCAAGGAAGGGGAGCTGCTGCCCGCCACCTACAACTATGTCTGGGGCGACGAGCGCGGCCGCATGCTGGTGCGCATGCGCTCGGGCATGGCCGATCTGGTCGAGCGCACCTGGCGCGAGCGCGCATCCAACCTGCCGATCTCGACCGCGGCGGAAGCGGTGACGCTGGCGTCGATCGTCGAGAAGGAGACAGGAAAGCCCAGCGAACGTCCGCTGATCGCGCGCGTCTTCTACAACCGCTTGAAGCAGGGAATGAAGCTGCAGTCGGATCCGACCGTGGCTTACGGCATAGCCCTGGGCGGCGATCTCGGCCGTCCGCTGACGCGTGCGGATCTCCGCCAGCCGCATCCTTACAACACCTACGTCATCGACGGGCTGCCGCCGGGGCCGATCGCGAACCCGGGCAAGGCGGCCCTCGAAGCCGTGGCGAAGCCCGCCGAGAGCGACGCGCTCTACTTCGTGGCCGACGGCAATGGCGGCCACGCCTTCGCCAGGACGCTGCCCGAGCACAACCGCAACGTCGCGCAGTACCGCCGCCTCATGCGGGAGCGCGGCCAGGCGCTGCCTCCGAGTCTTCCGGAGGAGTGAGGCCGCGCGCGGCGGCAAGCTCCGCTTCCAGCGTCTTGATGCGGGCGGTCAGAGAGTCCACCGCCGCGATCGCCTCTTCGGCCGGAAACATCTGCGGGATGTGCTGCGGGCAGTTGCGGCTCCACGCCGCGATGGTGAACAGGATGGCCTGCTCGGGCTCCGCCTCGTAGCCCTCGGGAAACAGGCGCCGGATGGTTTCCTTGTCGTCGACGACGCGCGCCGTCCCCCAGATCTTCACGCGGCGGCGGTTGACGTAGTCCATCAGGAACAGATAGGCGCGCGGGTTGTCGGCGAGGTTGCCGGTCGAGATGTACTGCCGGTTGCCGGTGAAGTCGGCGAAGCCCAGCGTCTTCTCGTCGACGATCTTGAGGAATCCCTTCGGACCGCCGCGGTGCTGGATGTAGGGCTGGCCGTCCGGCGTCGCGGTGCCGAGATAGAACGACCGGACCTCGGCGAGGAACTGCGCGAGGTCGGGTGTCACCGTCGTCGGCCACCCACCTTTCTGCTCCTGCCTGGCATAGGCGGCCCGCGAGCCGCGTTCGGCCTGGATGGCCTTGATGCGGGGCGTGAAGGCAATGTCGGACGACGGGTTCATGGCGATCTCCGGTCTGATGCCCCGAAAGATCGGTTGAGTCGCGCGATAAGATAATCAGTCAATTTCGTGTAGGATTATCCCGAATTCAGGGAGAGTCAGATGGACCGGATCGAGGCCATGGGCCTGTTCGTCCAGATCGCCGACGCCGGCAGCCTGGCCGCCGCCGGACGACGGCTCCGCCTGCCGCTGCAGTCGGTGAGCCGGAAGCTGCAGGCGCTCGAAGACCATCTCGGCGTCCGCCTTTTGACCCGAACCACCCGTCGGCTCGCGCTGACCGAGGCGGGTCGCGACTATCTCGATGCGTGCCGGCGCGTGCTGGCCGACATCGAGGAGGCCGAGCGCCGGGTCGCCGGACGCCACGAGGATCCGAAGGGCACGCTCGCGCTGACCGCGCCGGTCGTGTTCGGACGCCTGCATGTGCTGCCGGTGCTGGTCGACTTCCTCGGCGCCTATCGCCAGGTCGAGACGCGCCTCGTGCTGCTCGACCGCGTGATCGACATGGTGGAGGAGGGGATCGACGCCGCGATCAGGATCGGGCCGCTTCCGGACTCGTCGTTGATCGCGACGCAGCTCGGCGGTCTTCGCCGTGTCGTCTGCGCCAGCCCGGCTTACCTGGAGCGGCACGGCACGCCGGCGACACTCGCCGATCTCGCGCGGCACGACTGCATCACCTTCGCCGGCATTTCCTCGCCGGCGCGCTGGAGCTTCGACGGCATCGGCGCGGCGGCGATCCGCTCGCGCCTGGTGGTCACGACGGCGGAGGCCGCTGTCGACGCGGCGGTCGCCGGCCTCGGCGTGACGCGCCTGCTCTCCTATCAGGTCGCCGAAGCGCTCGCCGCCGGTCGGCTCCGCTTGATCCTGACCTCGTTCGAGACGCCTTCAGTGTCGGTGAACCTGGTCTCGGTCGAGGGACGGCAGGCGCCGGCGCGGGTCAGGGCTTTCGTCGATTTCGCGGTACCGAGGATCCGCGCGCGTCTCGCCGCACTCGGCGAGAATGAGGCGTTCCGGGTCTAGGAGCCCGCGGGCAGCTCGATCACCTCGATGCGGCCGTTGCGCCCGGCGAGCGCCAGGCCGCCGGCCTTGAGCTTGAGCGCGGCGTCGCCGAAGACCTCGCGGCGCCAGCCGTGGAGGGCTGGTATGTCGGCTTCGTCGGACGCGGCGAGCACCTCGATATCGCCAGATGAAGCGACGAGCTTCTGCGCGACCTCGTAATCCTCGCAGCGGAGTTTCAGCAGCACCTTCAGGAGGTCGACCAGGGGAATGCGCCCGGGCGGCGGCTCGAAACGCGCCTCGTCTTCCATCTTCGGCGGCGGACGATGGCGACCGCGCTCGACCGCCGCCAGCACCTCGGCGCCGAGCTTCCCCTCGGCGAAGCCCTGGGGCACGAGGCGCACGCGCGAGAGCTCGGCCAGCGTCTTCGGCCCCTGGTGCGCGATGTCGAGCAGTGCCTCGTCCTTGAGGATCCGCTGTCGCGGCACGTCGCGGCGTTGCGCCTCGAGCTCGCGCCAGGCGGCGAGCTCGGCCAGCAGCGCCAGCACCTTCGGCTTCGCCGTCTTCGGTTTGAGCCGGCGCCAGGCGTCGTCGGGGTTCGGCTGGTACGTCCCGATGTTGGTCAGGAGCGCCCATTCCTCGGCGAGCCATGCGCGCCGCCCCGTGACCTCAAGGCGCTTCTCCATCCGCTCGTAGATCTTGCAGAGCGGCACCACGTCGGCGAGCGCGTAGGTGAGCTGACGGTCGGTCAGCGGCCGGTGGCTCCAGTCCGAGAAGCGCGAGGATTTGTCGAGGCGCTCGCCGGTGAGCTTTGCCACCAGCGTCTCGTAGCTGACCGAGTCGCCGAAGCCGCAGACCATCGCCGCCACCTGCGTGTCGAACAGCGGGCCAGGGACCTGGCCGGTCTTGTGGACGAAGATCTCGATGTCCTGGCGCGCGGCATGGAAGACCTTCAGGACTTTCGGGTTCGCCATGAGCTCGTAGAGCGGGTCGAGCGAAAGCCCTTCCGCCATCGGGTCGATCGCGACCGCCTCGTCATGCGAGGCGACCTGGACCAGGCAGAGGATCGGATAGTAGGTGCGCTCGCGAAGGAACTCGGTGTCGATCGCGATGTAGGGGTGGCTCGCAAGTCGCTGGCAGAGGGCGGCAAGCGCGTCGGTCGTGGTGATAGGCTGCATCTCGCCGCTCACTATAGGCCAGGGGCGCCGATGTCGAGCCCCGGCGCCCTGGATTTCAGCGTTTTCCAGCCTCGAAGCTCCGCAGCCGGCGGCCGATCCGCGGCATCGCCGCGCCGTGGACGAAGGCCCAGGCGGCGGATGCCGCTTCCGTGTCCGCCCGACGTCTGTAACGCCGGTCTCCCCGGGCGCGCGCATAACCCCGGGGGACGGCCTCCGTTCCGATAATTCCCAAAGGTGTTGCAAGGTCACCACAATTGTCCTATTTTGTTCCGGGACGATTCGCCCACTCGGGGGGGGCTATGCGCAGGTTCGTGCCGTTGATGGCCGTAACGCTGCTGGGCGGTTGCGGCGCCATACCTCCAGCCATCGGCTTGATCTCTTACGCCGCTGACGGCGTTTCATTTTTGGCGAGCGGCAAGACCCTGTCGGACCACGCCCTGTCGGCGGCGGCGAACCAGGACTGCAAGCTCTTCCGGATGGCCCAGAACCTCGAAGTCTGCACCGACTGGGGCTCCGTGCCCCGGGTCGCGGCCGCCCGTCCGATCCGTAGCGGTGGCGACCGAGACGACCCCGGCTCCTGGGGCGACGACAGCGGCGCCGTCCAGGTCGCGTTCGGCCCGGTTCCCAAGGTCATGGAAAAGGGCGAGCCGATGGCGCTGCCCGCCCACCTCGCCGACGTCGCCCAGGCGCTGCCCGGGGTCGCCAAGGCCGAGACGACCCCGGTGCTCGCGACCGCGCTGATCGCCCCGTCGAAGCCGCTGATCCAGCCGACCGTCGCCGCGGCTCCGCAGCCGGGCAAGCTGGTGATGACCGCGCTGGTGCCGTCGGCACCGGTGGCCGCGGTGCCCCAGGCGAAGGCCGATCTTTCCGTCGCGGTTCGCGCCGACGACACGCAGTCTCGCCGCGATGCCGTTCGTGCCGCCTACGAGGGCCGCTACCTGATGGTGCTCGGCAGCTTCAAGGGACCGGAGATGGCCGGCCGGCTGGCGAAGCTTCATCCCGGCGCCAAGGTGGTGAAGGCCGAGGTGCAGGGCGAGACCTACTACCGGGTCGTGATCGAGCCGGAGAAGGGCGCCAAGTTCGCCACCAAGCTGAGCGACAAGCCGTGGCTGATGCCGGCGGCGGGCGCCCAGCTCGCCAGCCTTCAGGGAACGCTGCGCTAGCAAGGGTGCGTCGGAGGCTCCGCCTCAGTCGTAGGAGCGGTAGAGCTTCTCCTCGACCAGCACCGATCCCATCCTGTCGTTGAGGCGGCGCTTTGCCGCCGCGCGCTTGTCGTTGGTGCGATAGACCGACCGTGCGAGCTCGATGAACTCCGCGTCGAAGCGCTTCTCGCGCTCGCACTCGCGGATGTCGTCCTCGATCTTCCACAAGGCCTCGTTGATCGCCTTCAGCTCGCCGGCGATCTCGCGCCACGCCTCGGGCGAGGGGGCGTTACGGTCGCGGACGGCGGCCAGCGCGTCGAACTCGCGCCTGACGTTGTCGAGCTGCGGTCCGGGCCCGAGCTTGGCGAGCTTGATCTCGAGGATGGTGATCTTGTCGATCAATTCGCCCCAGGAGACGGGCGCGACCAGGGTCATATTGGAATCCTCTGATGCCAACGGGAGCGGCCGAAGCGCCGCTTCCCTAGCACGATGAGGCTCAGGGCCCGAAGCCTGTTTTGGATCGTCTAGTTGACCAGCTTGAGCGCGCGCGGTCCGCGCGCACGCTTCTTCTCGTACATGGTCTGGTCGGCACGGGCGACCACGGTGTCGGCGTCGTCGCCAGGGGAATAGGCGGCGAGTCCGACCGAGCCGCGGATCTTGAGCTGGCGGCCGCCCCAGCGGGCGGTGAGCCGGTTCAGCTGGCGGTCGAGCTCGGCGGCGCGGGAGGCGGCATTGTCGGAGCCGGTCTGCCGCATCAGCACGGCGAATTCGTCGCCGCCCATGCGGGCGACGGTGTCGCCGGGACGGACATGGCCGTCGAGCCAGCGCGCCACGGTCTGGAGCACGAAGTCGCCGGCCGCGTGGCCGTGGGTGTCGTTGATCGCCTTGAAGCCGTCGAGGTCGATGAGCAGCACGACGCCGCACTTCTTGGTGCGGCCGGCTTCGGCCAGGGCGCGTTCGAGCTCGCCCTGGAAGCCGCGGCGGTTTCGCACCTGGGTCAGCTCGTCGGTGACCGACAGGCTTTCGAGATAGGCAATGCGCTGGCTCTGCACCTCGAGGCGACGCTCGGCCTCGGCGACCGCGGCGAGCGCGAGGTCCAGGACGCGGGGATCGATCTGGCCGAGAGCCAGCCCGTTCGCCTCCGCGAGCAGCGCGAAGCGCTCGGCGAGATGACTCCGGTTCGGGTCGGCCCCGGTAGGGGGGCCGAGCGCGAGGGCAGGGACGGGCGGGTGAAGGCGTGACATGGCTGGTGCTGACAAAGCAGCCGGCGTGCCATCCAAACAGGCACCTAAGGTGTTGATTTAGCGGGCACCCCTGTGTCGTCGGCGAGACAGGTCGGCAGAATCTTCCCTTGCGCGCCGGGCATCGTCTGCCGCCGGTCGGCACCCTATGTCATAGTTGCAACCGAGCGTGGCGGAGGGAGCGTGATGTCAGCGGTTCGGGTCTGGTGTCGCAAGGGCGCGGCTTGTGCCCTGGCGGGGGTGTTGCTGTTTTCCGAGACCGCCTTCGCGGTCGAGGTGGCCCCCCACCGCGCCATCTACGACCTCTCGCTCGCGCACGCCAAGTCGTCCAGCGGCATCGTCGACGCCAAGGGCTCGATGCTGGTCGAATGGGCGGACAGCTGCGACGGCTGGACGATCGACCAGCGCTACCGGCTGACCGTGACCAGCGACGAATCCGAGGACTCGCAGGTCGTCGTCAGCTTCTCGACTTGGGAGTCGAAGGACGGGCTCTCTTACCGGTTCTTCATGCGCAAGATGCGAGACGGCGACCTCGCCGAGGAGATGCGCGGGCGTGCCCGCCTCGAAGGACCGGGGGCAGCCGGCACCGCCGAGTTCACCCAGCCCGAGGCTTCCACGATCGAGTTGCCGGCCGGCACCATGTTCCCGACCGACCACACCCTGCTGCTGATCCGGAGCGCCAACAGCAACGAGCGCTTCGTCACCCGCAAGGTGTTCGACGGCGGCGAGACCGAAGGGCCGAGCGACGTGACCGCGGCGATCGGGCAGGGCGGCGATCCGGCCGCCGGCGGCAATGCGCTGCTCAATCATCGCGGCTGGCCGATGCGGCTCGCCTTCTACGCCCCGGACGCGGCGGGGTCCGAGCCCGACTACGAGGTCGGCATGAAGCTGCTCGAAAACGGCGTCGCCGAGGCGATGACCCTCGACTACGGCGACCTGGTCGTCCGCGCCAGGCTGCGCGAGATCGAGGCGCTCAAACCGAACTGCTGACTTGGCTGCAGCCGGGACGGAGCCGGCTCGTTTTTCCAACGCGGAACCGGTCCATGAGAGTAAAGCGCATCGTCGCCAATATCGCGACCGACAACGTCGCCGCCGCCCAACGCTTTTATGGCGACATCCTCGGCCTCGACGTTCTGATGGACCATGGCTGGCTCGTCACCTACGGCTCGTCGCAAAAGATGAGCGTTCAGGTCGGCATCGCCTCGCAAGGCGGCTCAGGCACGCCCGTGCCCGATCTCTCGATCGAGGTCGATGATGTCGATGCGGCCCTGCGGCGCATGAAGAAGGCCAAGATCGCGATCGAGTATGGTCCGGCGGACGAGCCCTGGAACGTGCGCCGCTTCTTCGTGCGCGATCCGTTCGGGCGGCTCATCAACATCCTGATGCACAAGTAGCCCGGCCTGCAGAGGCGATCCGTGCCTCCGCAGGCCGGCGTCGTCTATCGGCCGAGGGCCTTCTTCCAGCGGGCGATGAAGGCG
>JAEULB010000134.1 GCA_016792585.1 Rhodospirillaceae bacterium | reverse complement strand
CGAAACCCGGCTGCTGCGGCTCGAACACCAGCTTCACGCGGGCGAACTGGCCCGTGCCGCCCGACTGCTTCTTGTGGGTGTAGTCGATCTCGGTCTTCTTGGTGATGGTCTCGCGGTAGGCCACCTGCGGGGCGCCCACGTTGGCCTCGACCTTGAACTCGCGGCGCATGCGATCGACGATGATCTCGAGGTGGAGCTCGCCCATCCCCTTGATGATGGTCTGGCCCGACTCGCTGTCGCTGGTGACCCGGAACGACGGATCTTCCTGCGCCAGGCGGTTGAGGGCGACACCCATCTTCTCCTGGTCGGCCTTGGTCTTCGGCTCGACCGCGACCTCGATGACCGGATCCGGGAATTCCATGCGCTCGAGCACGACCGGCTTCAGCGGGTCGCAGAGCGTGTCGCCGGTGGTGGTCGACTTGAGGCCGGCCAGAGCGACGATGTCGCCGGCGCGGGCTTCCTTGATGTCTTCGCGGTGGTTTGCATGCATCAGCAGCATGCGGCCGACGCGCTCGCGGTTGTCCTTGACCGAGTTCAGCACCGAGACGCCGGTCTCGAGCACCCCGGAGTAGATTCGGACGAAGGTCAGCGAGCCGACGAAGGGGTCGGTCATGATCTTGAAGGCGAGGCCCGAGAACGGCTCGTCGTCGGAGCTCTTGCGGACCATCTCCTCGTCGGAGTCCGGCTTCACGCCCTTGACGTTCGGCACGTCGAGCGGCGACGGCAGGTAGTCGACGACGGCGTCGAGCAGCGGCTGGATGCCCTTGTTCTTGAACGAGGCGCCGCATAGCACCGGCACGAACTTCGAGGTCAGCACGCCCTTGCGGATGCAGGCGATCAGGGTCTCTCGCGTCGGCTCCTTGCCGTCGAGGTAGGCCTCCATCGCCGCGTCGTCCATCTCGACCGCGGTCTCGACCAGCTTGGCGCGGAATTCGTTGGCCTGCTCGACCATGTCCGCCGGGATGTCCTCCTCGACGAACTTGGCTCCCAGGCTCTCGTCCTCCCAGCGCAGGCGCTTCATCTTCAGGAGGTCGATCAGGCCCGAGTAGTCGTTCTCGATGCCGACCGGGAGCTGGGTGACCAGCGGGCGGGTGCCGAGCCGGTCGACCATCATCTGCACGCAGCGATGAAAGTCCGCACCGATGCGGTCCATCTTGTTGACGAAGCAGATGCGCGGAACGTTGTACTTGTCGGCCTGGCGCCAGACGGTCTCGGACTGCGGCTCGACGCCGGCGACCGAGTCGAACACGGTGACGGCGCCGTCCAGCACGCGGAGCGAGCGCTCGACCTCGATGGTGAAGTCGACGTGGCCGGGGGTGTCGATGATGTTCACCCGGTGGTCGCGCCAGAACGTGGTCGTGGCCGCCGAGGTGATGGTGATGCCGCGCTCCTGCTCCTGCTCCATCCAGTCCATCGTCGCGGTGCCTTCATGCACCTCGCCGATCTTGTAGGACCGGCCGGTGTAATAAAGGATTCGCTCCGTGGTCGTGGTCTTCCCGGCATCGATGTGGGCCATGATGCCGATGTTGCGGTAGCGCTCGAGCGGAGTGGTGCGGGCCATAGGTCTGCCTTACCAGCGATAGTGCGAGAAGGCCTTGTTGGCCTCGGCCATGCGATGCGTGTCTTCGCGCTTCTTGACCGCGGTGCCGCGGTTGTTGAAGGCGTCGAGCAGCTCGCCCGAAAGCCGGTCGGTCATGGTGTTTTCCGAACGCTTGCGCGCGGCGTCGATGACCCAGCGGAGGGCCAGAGCCTGGGCGCGGTCCGGACGAACCTCGACCGGGACCTGGTAGGTCGCACCGCCGACGCGGCGGGAACGGACTTCGAGGGCCGGCTTCACGTTGCCGAGCGCATCGTGGAAGACCCGCATCGGGTCCTGGCCGGAGCGCTTCTGGATGCGGTCGAGGGCGCCATAGACGATGCCTTCGGCGGCCGACTTCTTGCCGTCGTACATCAGCACGTTCATGAACTTCGCGATCACCCGATCGCCGTACTTGGCATCGGGGAGAATCTCACGCCTTTCGGCAGCGCGGCGACGGGACATGGCTGCTCCTTACTTCGGCCGCTTGGCGCCGTACTTGGACCGGCGCTGGCGGCGGTCCTTGACGCCCTGGGTGTCGAGAGTGCCGCGGATGATGTGATAGCGGACGCCGGGAAGGTCCTTCACGCGGCCGCCGCGGATCATGACCACCGAGTGTTCCTGAAGGTTATGACCTTCGCCCGGGATGTAGGTCACGACCTCGTAGCCGTTCGTCAGGCGCACCTTCGCGACCTTGCGGAGCGCCGAGTTCGGCTTCTTCGGGGTCGTGGTGTAGACGCGAGTGCAGACGCCGCGCTTCTGCGGGCAGGCCTGGAGGGCCGGCACCTTGTTGCGCGACCGCGGTGCCTTGCGGCCCTGGGCGATCAGCTGATTGATGGTCGGCATATCCGCAATCGACTCCTGGAAGAGGAAACCCTTCGAAACCCACGACGAACCGGGCCAAAACCCGATATGCGGACGACGCAACGACGCGCGCCGAAGCGCGTCGCGGTAACCCGCGTATCCACCGGACAGTGACCCGCCGGAAAAACAAAAAGACGTCCAAGCGACGTCCGTGCCCCAGAAAACCGCGTCTCGGTTGAACTCCGACCGCCGGCTTCCTTAGCGAGCGCGCGGAGTGATACGCGCCTCCCGATGGGGCGTCAAGCGCTAACCTGCCGCACTTTCCCGCCGGTTCTCAGGGTCGGTTCCCGGCCGATTTGAGGCGCTTCGCGGCGCTTCCGAAACCGGCCGGGTGACCCCCAACTGCTAGTGCGTCAAGCGACCGCAGCCTCAATCGGCTGCGGTCTGCTCCTCAAGCGCCGGCTGACCCTGCTCCCCGGCGATGGCCCGGTCGCGGTCGGCGGCGATCTTCTTCAGACGGTTCATCACGCTGCCGGTGCCGGCAGGGATGAGACGACCGACGATGACGTTCTCCTTGAGGCCTTCGAGGGTGTCTTCCTTGCCCGAGACCGACGCCTCGGTGAGGACCCTCGTCGTCTCCTGGAAGGACGCGGCCGAGATGAAGGAACGCGTCTGCAGCGAGGCCTTGGTGATGCCCTGGAGCACCGGCTTGGCGCTCGCGGGCTTCATGTCCTGGGCCAGCGTCTTGGCGTTCTCCAGGTCGTACTCGGCGCGATCGATCTGCTCGCCCACCAGGAAGGTGGTCTCGCCGGCGTCCATGATCTCGACCTTCTGCAGCATCTGGCGAACGATCACCTCGATGTGCTTGTCGTTGATCTTCACG
>JAEULB010000015.1 GCA_016792585.1 Rhodospirillaceae bacterium | reverse complement strand
CTCGGCTGGGAGGTCTGGCTCGACGGCATGGAAGTCAGCCAATACACCTACTTCCAGCAGGTCGGCGGCATCGAGTGCGATCCGGTGCCGGTCGAGATCACCTACGGCCTCGAGCGCCTGGCGATGTACATCCAGGGCGTCGACAGCATCTTCGATCTCGACTGGGACGGCGTGCCCAAGGACAAGGGCGGCAAGACCTATCGCGACATCTATCTCCGCGCCGAGCAGGAGTTCTCCGCCTTCAACTTCGAAGTCGCCGACACCGACCGGCTGTTCACGCGCTTCACCGATGCGGAGAAGGAATGCGCGCTGCTGCTCGAAAAGGGATTGGCGCTGCCGGCCTACGACCAGGTGCTGAAGGCCGGGCACACCTTCAATCTTCTCGATGCGCGCGGCGTCATCAGCGTGACCGAGCGTCAGGCCTATATCGGCCGCGTGCGCACGCTGGCAAAGGCCTGCTGCGAAGCCTGGGTGGGCCAGTCGCGTGCCTGAGCTTCTTCTCGAGATCAGGTCGGAGGAGATCCCGGCCCGCATGCAGCGCCGCGCCGGCGAGCAGCTGAAGGAGCGGCTGGCCGCGCTCCTCGCCGAGAACGGCTTCGAGCTTCCCAAGGATGCGGTTAAGACCTTCGCCGGCCCGCGCCGGCTGACCGCTGTGGTCGCCGACCTTCCGGCGGCGCAGCCAGACCGCACGGTCGAGCGCAAGGGCCCGAAGGTGGGATCGCCGCAGGGTGCGATCGACGGCTTCCTGAAGGCGGCGGGTCTCGCGAGCCTCGACCAGGCCGAGCAGCGCGACAGCGGCAAGGGCGTCTTCTACTTCGCGGTCCAGAAGCAGCCGGGACGGGCGACGTCCGCGGTGCTGGCCGAGATCGTGCCGGCGCTGATCAAGGCGTTCGAGTGGCCGAAATCGATGCGCTGGGCGACCTGGGGTCAGCGCTGGATCCGGCCGCTGCATGCGGTCCTCTGCGTCTTCGGCGGCGAGACCGTGCCGGGCAGGATCGATCTCGGCGGCGGCGCCATGGGCTTCACCGACGAGACCGTCGGCCATCGCTTCCTGGCACCGCAGGCTTTCGCGGTGACCTCGTTCGAGGACTATGCCGACAAGCTCGACAAGGCGTTCGTGATGGTCGGTGCGTCCGAGCGGAAGGCCTATATCGGCCGGATCGCCGGCCAGCGCGCCGGCGAGCACGGGCTCCAGCTCAAGGTCGACGAGGGCCTTCTCGAAGAGGTCGCCGGCCTCGTCGAATGGCCGGTGCCGCTGATCGGCAGGATCGACGAAGAATTCATGAGCGTTCCGCCGGAGGTGCTGACCACCTCCATGCGCACGCATCTCAAGTACTTTGCCTGCCTTCGCCTCGACGACACGCTGGCGCCGTACTTCGTCGTCGTCGCCAACATGGAGAACGAGGACTGCGGCCGCCAAGTGGTCGCCGGCAACGAGCGCGTGCTCCGGGCGCGTCTCTCCGACGCGCGCTTCTTCTGGGACCAGGACCGCAAGAAGAAGCTCGCCGACCGCGTCGACGATCTGAAGTCGATCCTGTTCTACCAGGGCCTCGGCACCGTCGCCGACAAGGCCGAGCGGATCGCCAAGCTCGCGCGCTGGATCGCGACCAAGATCCCGGAGTGCGATGCGGCGGCGGCGGAACGCGCCGGCCGGCTCGCCAAGGCCGACCTCACCACCGGCATGGTCGGCGAGTTCCCGGAACTCCAGGGTGTGATGGGTCGTTACTACGCCCGCCACGATGGGGAGCCGGAGATGATCGCCGAGGCCATCGCCGAGCACTACGCCCCCAAAGGACCCGACGATCGCTGCCCCACCGCTCCGGTGTCGGTCGCGGTGGCGCTTGCCGACAAGATCGACACGCTGGTCGGATTCTTTGCGATCGACGAGAGGCCGACGGGCTCAAAGGATCCCTTCGCGCTGCGCCGCGCGGCACTCGGCGCGATCAGGCTGATCGTCGAGAACAAGCTTCGTGTGGGGCTGCTCGAGCTGTTTGAGCGCGCGCACGCGGTCTATCCGGGCTTCGACAAGTCGAAGGTCGACAGCGTCGCGCGCGGGCTGCTCGACTTCTTCGCCGATCGCCTGAAGGTTCATCTCCGCGACCAGGGCCTGAAGCACGACCTGGTCGCCGCCGTGTTCGGCGTGCCGGGCGGCGAGGACGACCTCGTGCGGCTGATCTCGCGCGGCGAGGCGCTGAAGGGCTTCGTCGCTTCCGACGACGGCGCCAACCTGCTGGTGGCCTATCGCCGTGCTGCGAACATCCTCCGCATCGAGGAGAAGAAGGACGGCAAGCGCTACGACCGGCTCGCCGATCCGAAGCGCTTCGCGATGGCCGAGGAGGGGCGGCTGCACCAGGCGATCCTCGATGTCGGCTCGAAGGCCGACCCGCTGCTGGTCGACGAGGACTTCTCCGGCGCGATGGGCGCGCTCGCGCATCTTCGCCAGCCGGTCGACGACTTCTTCGACAAGGTGACCGTCAACGCCGAGGAGGCGGAACTTCGCGCCAACCGGCTCTGCCTCCTTTCACAGATCCGCGTCGGCATGGACGCGATCGCCGACTTCTCGAAGATCGAGGGCTGACCATGGGCAAGTGGGTATACGGATTCGGCAACGGCGCCGCCGAGGGCACCGCCAAGATGAAGAACCTGCTGGGCGGCAAGGGCGCCAACCTGGCGGAGATGTGCAATCTCGGCCTGCCGGTGCCGCCGGGCTTCACGATCACGACCGAGGTCTGCACGCACTACTACGACAACGGCGAGAAGTACCCCGTTGAGCTCAAGGCCGAGGTCGAGACGGCGCTCGCCGCGATCGAGAAGACGGTCGGAGCCCGCTTCGGCGACGCCGCCAACCCGCTGCTGGTCTCTGTGCGCTCCGGCGCGCGGGCCTCGATGCCGGGCATGATGGATACCGTCCTCAATCTCGGCCTCAACGACGAGACGGTCGCGGGCCTGGCCAAGCTCTCAGGCAATCCGCGCTTCGCCTACGACAGCTATCGCCGCTTCATCTCGATGTACGGCGACGTGGTGCTCGGCGTCGAGCACCACCACTTCGAGGACATCCTGGGCGAAGCCAAGGACGACAAGGGCGTTTCGCTCGACACCGAGCTCGATGCCGACGATCTGAAGAAGCTGGTGAAGGCGTATCGCGCCAAGGTCGAGGAAGAGACCGGCAAGCCGTTCCCGCAGGATCCCAAGGAGCAGCTCTGGGGCGCGATCAGTGCCGTGTTCAAGAGCTGGATGAACCAGCGCGCGATCGTCTATCGCCGGCTGCACGACATCCCGGCCTCGTGGGGAACGGCGGTCAACGTCCAGGCCATGGTGTTCGGCAACATGGGCGACGACTGCGCCACCGGCGTCGCCTTCACCCGCGATCCCTCGACCGGCGACCGCCGCTTCTACGGCGAGTTCCTGGTCAACGCCCAGGGCGAGGACGTGGTCGCCGGCATCCGCACGCCGCAGCAGCTGACGATCGCCGGCAAGCAGGCGAACCTCTCGACGCTGCCGGCGATGGAAGAGGCGATGCCGGAGGTGTTCCGGCAGCTCGACACCGTTCGCGGCCAGCTCGAGAAGCACTACCGCGACATGCAGGACATCGAGTTCACGGTCCAGCGCGGCAAGCTGTTCATGCTGCAGACCCGGTCCGGCAAGCGGACGGCCAAGGCCGCGCTCAAGATCGC
>JAEULB010000115.1 GCA_016792585.1 Rhodospirillaceae bacterium | reverse complement strand
GGGTCGGCGTGGTCGACACGGTTGGCGCCGGCGACGCCTTCGTCGGCGTGCTGGCCGCCGGCCTCGACGAAGGCCGCAACCTGCCGACCGCCCTCCGCCGCGCCTCGGTCGCCGGTGCGCTCGCCTGCACCACCGCGGGCGCCCAGGCCGGCCTTCCGACCCGTGCCGCGCTCGATGCGAGGGAAGCGGAGCTGGCGCCGGCCCGTCCCTTCTAGGCTTGCGCCCGGGCGGGCGATCGGCCATTCAGCGCGCTTCGATCGGGGGCGATCATGCGGTGGTGGCCATCGGGCGGGCTCTGGCGCCATCCCGATTTCCTGAAGCTCTGGGCGGCGCAGTCGTTGAGCGCGATGGGCAGCCGCATCACGCGCACGGCTCTGCCGATGATCGCGATCCTGAGCATCGGCGCCACGCCGACCGAGATCGCGATCCTGTCGGCCTTGGGCGTGGCTCCGGGCGTGATCGTCGGTCTCCTCGCTGGCGGCCCGATCGACCGCCGGCCCAAGCGGCCGCTGCTGGTCGCGGCCGACCTGGTCCGGGCATGCCTGATCCTGACGATTCCGCTCGCAGCCTGGAGCGGCTTGCTCTCGATGCCGCAGCTCTATCTGGTCGCGGCGGCGATCGGGGCGGCCTCGGCGCTGTTCCGCATCGCCGACAACGCCTACCTCCCGGCGCTGGTCGGCAAGGACCGGCTGGTCGAGGGCAACGCCAAGCTCGAGGCGACGGACTCCATCGCCGAGAGCGTCGGTCCCGGTTTCGCCGGCATCCTGATCCAGGCGATGACCGCGCCCTTCGCGGTGATCGTCGATGCAGCGACGTATCTGTGGTCGGCCCTGATGCTGAGCCGAATCCATTCGGTCGAGACGCCGGCGGCTGCCGAAGGGAGGCGCACGAGCCTCGTCGCCGACGCGAAGGCGGGCCTTCGCGCCTGCCTCGGCGAGCCGGTGGTCGCACGCCTGCTCGCCGCCGAGACTTTGATGATGTTGTTCGGCGGCTTCTTCCACACGCTCTACATGATCCTGGCGCTGGAGCGCCTGGCACTTTCGCCGCTCGCGATCGGTCTCGTCATCAGCGTCGGCGGCATCGGCTCGTTCCTGGGCGCCCTGGTCTCCGGGCGCTTCGCCCTGCGCATGGGCCTCGGCCCGACCCTGCTGGCGACGCTGACGCTGGGCAGCGCCGCCGCGTTGCTGATCCCGCTCTCGGAGACCTTAGGCCCGCTCGCGATCCCGAGCCTGGTCGCGCACCAGCTGATCGGCGATGCTTTTCTCAGCATCTACCTGATCCATGCGCTCAGCCTGCGCCAGCGCCTGTTGCCGATGGAGGTCCTGGGCCGCGCCGGCGCCACCTTCCATGTCGCGACCGGCCTGGCGATGCCGCTAGGCGCGCTGGTCGCGGGGCCGCTGGCCGACCTGATCGGCTTCTCGGCGACGATGTGGATCGGGGCGACCGGCGGGATGACCGCCGCGCTGGCGCTGTTCTCGCCGACGGTGCTCCGTCAGCGCTAACGACAGTCGGCGTAGTACTTGTAGCCCTCTTCCTGGCGCACGGCGTAGAGCTGGATCGGCTGGTCGACCTTCGTGTAGCAGACGAAGAGCGGGATCGCGAAGACCGTGATTACCAGCTCGACCTTGTCGCCCGGATGCATCTCGCCCTCGAGGCAGGCCCGCCGGCTCTGACCCTTCTGCAGCACGAAGGTGTAGCGCTCGCGCGACTTCATCACGACGCGGCCGGCAAGCGAGAACCCCGCCATGTTGCGCACCAGGAAGCAGGCGCCCCGCGTCGCCGGCCCGATCTGCGCCTCGGCCGGGAAGGCCGTGAAGGTCGCCAGGAGCAGGCTTCCGATCAGGAGGAGCGCACGGGTCACGGGCGGATCATACCCTTGCCGGCCCTAGGGGCTAAGCCCTTGAAGCGGGCTGTCGCAATTCGTGATGAGGATTTTTATACGCAAATTTAGTTGACGGAAATCCGCGTTTTTGACAGGATCGTGGCTACTGGAAGGACCTGCGCCCGGACCGGGCGGCGGGTCCTTTTCTATTTCCGACATGGAGTTGGCCGATGCACGGGCACACCCCTTGGGTGTCGCGCGAGCGCCCGGATCTTGCCCTCGGCGCGCCTGAGCGCTGCTGGATCGACGGCGACCTGATCCGTCTCTCGCTGTTTCCGGTCGGCGGCATCCGCCCCGGCGTCCGCGGCAAGCCGGTGCCGTGGCTGATGGACTTAGCTGTCCTCGAAGAAGCGATGCAGGAGGTCTACGGACGCGGCTTCCGTCTCGGCGACCGCGCGCCGCTGCTCCAACTCGCCGCCGATGCGCTCGCCGACGGCGATCACAGGCGTGCTGCGGAGATCGCCGATGCGGTCGCGTTCCCGCCGTCCGAATTCAGATCGCGCTTCCGCGACGCCGGCCTTCGCTATCTCGCCTGGGGGCCGGCGCACCGCCGCGGCAACCCCCGCATCGACGTCGACGCCTGGCTCGCGCGCACGAGCTTCGAGCGCAAGTACGACCCCGACCAGCCGCGCGTGCCGCGTGGGCACCCCGATGGTGGGCAGTGGACAGATTCCTCCATTCACGAACTCGCCTTTGATCCCAATCGGCCAATTTCGGAAGCGGAGTGGGCGAAGACGCTCGCAGTCGTCGAGCGCATCTATGAAGAAGTATCAAAAGTTCTCGGTGAGAATGGAAGTGTCCACCTTGCCAGTGCCTTTGAGCCGACGCCTCCTGATCCGCTTCTGCCACCGGATCCCTGGAATATCCCCGACGAACTCGCACATCCGGAGCCGCCGAGGATCACTATTCCGCCGGGATACCCAACTCCCAAGGTTCCAACTTTCCCGCGTCTTCCGGACGCACGTCCCGAAACCGAGTGGGATCGTGCGAAGTGGGTCATCAACAAGATTCGACGTGTCGCTCCAGCCGCACGTGTCGCTGGGCTTTGGGGGTGGGCGCTCGACCTTACTGGCCTGCTTCTTCCGTCCGTAGTCAGTTACTTCGACGAACCAAAGTCCCTCGAAGAGCTGTGGGTCGACCCGGAAGACGTGTCGTTTGGTTCACCGGATGCTCTTGCGGACCGCTACAAAGCTGGAGACGGATATCAGCTTCATCACATCGTCGAGCAAAAATCCAAGAGCGATGACAGCGAAGACATCCACTCGACCAGAAACGTCATTCGAATCCCGACTGCCCGCCATATAATCATAAGCGCGCACTACTCATCGAAACCACCCGACCTGAACGGGCTAACTATCCGTCAGTGGTTGCGTACTCAAAGCTATGAGCGCCGGCGAGAATACGGGCTGTGGGCGCTTCAATGGTACGGAGTGATGAAGTGACCTGGTTCAGCTGGCGAAAGCCGAAATCGTCGGTCGATCAACTCGTCGATGAACTCGTCAGAGCTGGGAAGAAGGTTCCCGATCTCGTTGGCCCAACTGAAATTTCGGCTTACGACGCCGCCGATAGGGCAATGCGGAAAATAGCCGAGGCGATCAAGGCGCTGGGTCCGGAAGGAGAAGCAGCGTTGATGAAGCTCATGGATCACAAGATCCCGGTGGTTCGCGTGCGAGCCGCAGGAGCCTGCATGAGCTTCGCGCGCGACCGCGCGGTCAATGTGCTTGCCGACGTCTGTGAGTTGCGCGCCGGCCAGGTCAGCATGGACGCGATGCATGTCTTGCTCTTCGCAGGCGAGTTCGACATGAAGACCGGCCCGAAGCGCCGGCCGGTCTAGCGCTTCCTACCGCCCCTCGGTCCGCGGATCGAACGCGTCCTGCAGGCCGTCGCCGACGAAGTTGAGCGAGATCACGGTGGTGAAGATCAGCACGCCCGGGTAGATCGCCTGCATCGGCTGAGACCAGATGATCTCCTGCGCATTGGTCAGGATGTTGCCCCAGCTCGCGACCGGCGGCTGGATGCCGAGGCCGAGGAAGCTCAACGTGGATTCAAGCAGGATGATATTGCCGCTGGCCAAGGTGGCGGCGACCAGGATCGGCGACAGCGCGTTGGGCAGGATGTGGACGAAGAGGATGCGCGCGGTCGAGGCGCCTTGCGCCACGGCGGCCTGGACGAAGTCGCGGGTCTTGAGGGTCAGCGTCACGCCGCGCACGAGCCGCGCCGAGGTGGTCCAGGTCACCAGCGCGATGATCAAGACGATCCGGTAGAGGCTCAGGTCCGGCGATTTGGCGATCGAGACCGGGAGGCCGACCTTGGTCGGATCCACCGCCGCCAGCACGATCAGCACCGGCAAGAGCGGCAGCGCGATCCAGCCGTCGCAGAAGCGCATCAGGAAGGCGTCCACCCGGCCGCCGTACCAGCCCGAGATCAGGCCGATCACGGTGCCGATCGAGGCGGTGAGGCAGGCCGTCACCAGGCCCACGAACAGCGAGATCCGGCCGCCATAGATCAGGCGGAGCAGCAGGTCGCGGCCGAGGTCGTCGGTGCCGAGCGGATGCTCGGCCGAGGCCGGCTGGAAGCGGTTGAACAGGTTGACCGCCTCGTGGTCCTGGCCGCGCCAGCCGGCGATCGCCGGCGCCAGGATCGCCAGCAGCGCCAGCACGATCAGGATGGCGCCGCCGATCAGTGCTGCCTTGTGGCGGCGGAACCGGCGCCAGATCAGGAGCGCCGGCCGCGTCGGCGGCGGCAGCGCCGCGTCGTCGCGGACCTGGTTGGAGACTACGGAGACCATGGCCGCCTCACCGGTAGGAGATGCGCGGGTCGAGCGCCGCGTAGAGCAGGTCGGCGATCAGGTTCAGGATCAGCGTCACGCTGCAGGCGAACAGCAGGCCGATCAGCGCCACGTTGAAGTCGTTGGCGAGGATCGAGTCGAAGATCAGCTTGCCCATGCCGAGATAGGCGAACATCGTCTCGGTGATCAGCGCGCCCGACAGCAGCGTGCCGCATTCGAGCGCCATGATCGTCACCGTCGGGATAAGGGCGTTGCGGAGCGCGTGCTTCCAGACGACCCGGTTCTCGTCGGCACCCTTGGCGCGGGCCGTCCGGATGTAGTCCTCGCGCAGGACCTCGATCATGCCGGAGCGCACGTAGCGCGTGACCTGGGCGATGTTGGCGATGGTCAGCGTCAGGACCGGCAGCGCCATGTAGCGGAGCTGGTCGAGGAAGGAGGGCGGACCGCCGACGGTGCGCATGCCGCTCGCCGGCAGCACGCCGAGCTTGACCGCGAACAGGATGATCAGCAGCAGGGCCAGGAAGAACACCGGCACCGAGATGCCGGCGAAGCAGAAGAGGTTGATCGCCTGGTCGACCCAGGAGCGCGGGTTGCGGGCGGCATAGACGCCGGCCGGGATCGCGACCGCGACCGAGATCAGGAAGGCGAAGATCATCAGGTAGAGGGTGTTCAGCAGCCTTGGCAGCAGGATGTGCATCACCGGTTGGTTGTGCTGACGCGAGTAGCCGAAATCGCCGCCGACCGCGCTCATCAGCCAGTTGAAGTACCGCTCGGTGATCGGCTTGTCGACGCCGTAGAGCGCCTTGAGCCTGGCTGCGTCGGCCGCCGTCATGTTGGGGTCGCCCGACAGCATGATGTCGATCGGGTCGCCCGGCATCAGGCCGATCAGGCCGTAGACGACGAACGACATGATCAGGACGACGATCATCGCCTGGAGGAAGCGGACGGAAAGGAAGCGGGTCATGGCACTAGCGGCGCAAAAGAGGGAAGGCCGGCGGAGCGGTCTCCGCCGGCCTTCGTCTTAACGTCAGTTGGCGGCCCAGTTCTGCGACCACATCGTGGTGCCAGACTGGTGCCCGGTCGGCACGCTGCCCTTCAGCCACTTCGGAACGATGAAGGGCTCGGCACGGAAGAACAGCGGCAGCACCGGCAGGTCCTCGGCGTAGATCGCCTGGAACTTGGTCCACAGC
>JAEULB010000090.1 GCA_016792585.1 Rhodospirillaceae bacterium | reverse complement strand
TCCGCCGCAGGCTTCATCAGCGCGGAATGGAACGGCGCGCTCACCGGCAGAGGGACGGCCTTCTTGACGCCCTTGGTCGGCGCGATCTGGATCGCGCGGTCGATCGCGGCCTTCGATCCCGACAGCACGACCTGCCCCGGGCCGTTGTCGTTGCCGAGGTCGCAGACCTGACCCTGGCGAGCCTCGTCGGCGATCGCCTTCGCCTGGTCGAGATCGGCGCCGAGAAGCGCCGCCATCGCGCCCTCGCCGACCGGCACCGCCTTCTGCATCGACTGCCCGCGCAGCTTCAGCAGACGCGCGGTATCCGCGACCGAGAGGGCGCCCGCGGCGCAGAGCGCCGAGTACTCGCCGAGCGAATGGCCGGCGACGTGGGAGGCGAGATCGGAGAGCCGCTTGCCGGTCTCCCTCTCGATCACGCGGACGACCGCGACCGAGACCGCCATCAGCGCCGGCTGGGCGTTCTCGGTCAGCGTGAGCTGGTCCTGCGGCCCCTCGGCCATCAGCTTCGAGAGGTTCTGCTTCAGCGCCTCGTCGACTTCCTGGAACACCTCGCGGGCGGCGGGGAAGGCCTGAGCCAGCTCCATGCCCATGCCGACGGCCTGGGAGCCCTGCCCCGGACAGACGAACGCACGCGTCATGCAAAACCCCGCTCGAAAAGGGCCGGAGTCATGGCACGGCGACGGAGCGAGTCAAGGCGAGCGGCAAGGGGGACGAAGGAAAATAGTTCAACTATCTTTTTACTAGTTGATAAGTTGCATATGTTCTCGTATTGTTCTTTTAGCGCCCTCACGGATCCTGATACCGCATGAACGTCCGGCGAAGCCTCTTCCTGCGCGCGTGGTTGCCGCTGATCGTCGGAACAGCGTCCTTCGCCGCAATCCCATCGGCCGGCGCGGCTCCGGGTGTCGCCGTAGCGTCTCCCTCCCTGGAAGTAAGGCCCGCGGACGCCTCGGCCCCGTCGATGCCGGCCGGTTGCCTCCCCGCGACATTTCCGGTGACGCCGGTCGGACCTACGACCACGTTCAAGGCGAGCGAGTATCGCTCGAGCTTCGACGCCGTCATCTGGCGGCACCCCTGCTCGAACGACGCGCGACGCTCCGCCGTCCTGATGCGCGTCATGCCCAGTCCCGGTCACGTGGCGTGGATATGCGGAGGCTGGGACGTCGAGCAGAACGGCCGGACGTTCGGCGTCGTGGACTGGATCTTCCGTGGCGTCTTCAGCTTCTGTGCGACCTTTACCGAGCCCGAGACCTTCGCTCTCGGGGCTCGCGGCTTCGACGACCAAGCGGCATTCTCGCTCAAGGGCAGCTTCGGTCTCACATTGTCGCCGACCCAGGTCCGGGTGCCCGCCTATGAGCCGGATCTGTCGACCCGCTCTCTTGCGATCGAGGTGACGGGGCTGGGAGCCGGGCGGATCGTCAGCGTGCCCGGCGGGATCGACTGCGCGTCCGGCGTGTGCCGGTCCGCTTTCTTCAACAACGTGACCATCGAGCTGAGCGCCGAAGCGCAAGGACGATCCGTCTTCGCGACTTGGGGCGGAGACTGCGCCGCCGCGGGATCCGCGCGCCGGATCGTCCTCGTGCTCAGCCGCGACGCGCGATGCACAGCGCACTTCGATCCCCCCTTCGTCGATCCGCAGACCGGATGGTGGTGGGCGCCGTCGGAACCGGGCCGCGGCTACTCGATCGAGCTCAGGAACGGTCGCCTCTTCATGGCGAGCTACGCCTATCGCGCCGACGGAACCCCGGTCTGGTACCAGAGCCAGGGCGCGTGGAACGGCGTCAGCCTGGCGGCGCCCCTCACCGAATACGGCGGAGGCACAGCACTGGGCGATGCGTGGCGCCCCCCCTCGGATCGCGGCAGCGCGGGACGGATTTCCCTGTCCTTCTCGTCGCCGACGAAAGGAACGCTCGTCATCGACAACGGTTCGCGGATCGCGATCGAGCGCTTCCAGTTCGGCGCGCAGGGCGCCCGGGATATGGAGGCCGTCGCATCCATGCCTGCGCCTGAAGACGGCGCGACACGCATGCAGAAGCTGCGCGACCTCGTGCAGGCGCGCGGCACGCTTAGGGTCATCGTCCGGCTCCACGAGGGCGCGACGCTCTCGGCCAGCCGGCAACGCCTGCAGCCGACGATGGCGGCAAACGGCAGCCGCCTCGGCGACGCCTTCACCGCAGTGCCCATGTTCCTCGCCGATGTCACCTCCGCCGGCCTCGAGGCGCTTCTCGCCGATCCGGCGGTCGCGTCGGTGCACGAGGACATGCCGCTCGAGCCGCTGCTCGCGACCACGGTGCCGCTGATCCATGCTCCCCAAGCCTGGGCCCGGGGCATCCGTGGCCGCGGCCAGACGGTCGCCGTCATCGACACCGGGGTCGACGCGACGCACCCGTTCTTGGAGAACAGTGTGGTCTCCGAGGCGTGCTTCAGCGCATCCGAACCGGCGCTCCAGATCCGCTCCGCCTGTCCCAACGGCGCCGATACGATGATCGGCCCGGGTTCAGGCGCGCCCTGCCGCGACGACAGTGCCTGCTTCCACGGCACCCACGTCGCCGGGATCGCGGCCGGCCGGGGATCGAGCTTCTCCGGTGTCGCGCCGGACGTGAACGTCATGAGCATCCAGATCTTCAGGCACTATCCCGCGCTCTTCTGCGGCGGCGAACCCTGCATCAGGGCCGCCACCTCGGACCTCATCCGGGCGCTCGAGCATGTCCGCGACAACGCCGATCGCCTGGAGATCGCCTCGGTCAATCTGAGTCTCGGCGGCGGCGGCTACCGCACATATTGCGACGACCATCCCTACAAGCCGGTGATCGATCAGCTGCGCGAACGCGGGATCGCGACCGTCGCCGCGGCCGGCAACGACGGCCGCTCGACATCGATGGCTTCTCCTGCATGCATTTCGAGCGCGATCCGCGTCGGCGCGACGACAAGCGCCGAGCGTCTCGCCTCCTTCTCGAACGAGTGGCCGCTGCCGATGCTTCTCGCTCCCGGCGACCCGGTGGTCTCGGCGATACCCGGCGGCGGCTATCGTGCCGCGAGAGGGACCTCGATGGCGGCGCCCCATGTCGCCGGCGCCATCGCGGTCCTGAAAGGCGCGCGCCCGGATGCGGGTGTCACGGCCATTGCCGAAGCCCTCACGCTTTCGGGAGTTCCCGTCGGCGGCTCGATCTCTCTCCGCCGCTACCCGCGCATCGACGTCGCCGCGGCTCACGAACGGCTCATGCAGATCGAGACCGGATGGTGGTGGAATCCGGCCGAGCCCGGATCCGGCTACTTCGTCGAGACAGCGAACGGACAGCTGTTCTTTTCGGCCTACAGCTACGGCGCGGATGGCCGGGCCGCCTGGTACGTCGCCAACGGTGCCCATCTTCCCGGCTTCTTCCAGGCCCCGCTCCAGGAGTTCGGCGGTGGCCAAGCCATCGGCGCGGCCTGGCGGGCGGCACAGAAGAAGGCCGATCGCGGCACGATCGTCCTTAGATGGGACGGCCCCACCGTCGCTCGCCTCGTCCTGACCTCGGGGCGCGAGGTCGCTCTTAGCCGCTTCGCCTTCTAGATCGGCGACAGCCAGGCGATCAGCAGCGTGAT
This sequence comes from Rhodospirillaceae bacterium, assembly GCA_016792585.1. Lineage (GTDB taxonomy): Bacteria > Pseudomonadota > Alphaproteobacteria > SHVZ01 > SHVZ01 > SHVZ01. The sequence continues at coordinate 21,995 of JAEULB010000090.1, read as the reverse complement.
CGTGCCGAGAGAGAGCATCGTCGACGCCACGACCGACGACACCACCAGCGCCTGGTAGACGAGATAGCGGTTGGCAAGAATGAAGACGTTGGCGCCGGTCGGAAGCCCGGCCCCGAGGATCGCCACCGCCGCGGTTTCGGCCGGGAGGTTCAGCCAGAGGCCGAAGACCCAGACCAGCGCCGGCAAGGCCGCGAGCTTGAGGACCAGGATCACGGTCGTCGGCCCGAGCGATCCGCCGAACCTGAACCGGGAGAGCTGGGCGCCGAGCGCGAACAGCGCACACGGAATGCCGGCGGCACCGAGCAATCCCAAGAAGTCGTCGACCATCTTCGGCAGCTCGACGTCGAGGCCGGCGACGACGAGGCCGGTCACCATCGCGATGATGATCGGGTTGCTGGCCGCGCCCTTGGCCGACTGGATCGCCGCCGCCTTGGCGCCGCCGCCGCGGCCGCGCGCGATCTCGATCAGCACCGTGGTGAGGCCGATCAGCACCAGCGAGTGAAAGCTGATGATCAGCATCAAGGGCACGAGGCCGTGCTCGCCGAAGGTGCGGACCACCATGGGGATGCCGAGTTGCACCGAATTGCCGAAGGTGCAGGCGAGCCCCAGCATCGCTGCTTCCTCGAACCTTATCCTGAAGACCCGCAGCCCGATCACGAGTGCCACGCCGTAGATCACGAGGCCCGAGCCGAAATATGCCAGCAGCACGCCAGGATCCGCGGTCTCCCAGCGGATGTTGCGGATCACCGAGCGGAACATCAGCGCCGGGATCGCGATGAAGAAGGTGAAGTCGGCGAGTCCGTTGACCCGGTCGGCCTTGATGACCTCGAACCGCCCGACCAGCCAGCCGACGAAAACGACGGCGAAGATCGGCAGGACGATGATGAGAAGGTCGATCACCGGGAAGGAATCCGGGCCGAAGAAGCGCTCACGCCCTGCCCTTGCCCGTCAACGCACCGGAGCGGATCAACTTCCCCTTCGGCGTTCCTCCCACCGAAAGGGTGATCTCCTCGCCCACGGCTGCCCGGTCGTACAGCGATGCGAGGTGCCTCTTGGCCTCTTCTACGTCGGCAGTGAACGGCACGTCCGGGGTCATGGTCTGGCCCGCGACCCAAAGCCAGCGCCCTCCCTCCTTCCGAAAGACGCAGAGCGACAGATAGGTGCGATCCACCGCGCCTCCGGAATGGATGAACCGGTCGTGCAGGGTCATGGTGGCAATGGCGAAGCCGCCAAAGTCCACAACTTCAAGATTTTCAACGAGTTGATGGCCGAAGCTCCAATCGGCGGCTTTGCAGACGCGATCGATATAGGCCTGCTTTCCGGACATTGTCCCGCCTGAGCTGACATAGACGAAGGCTGGGTCGAGCAACTCCGAGAAGATCTTGGACGATTTCGTCATCAGCCCTTCGGCCTTGGTCTTGAGGACTGAAGCGATCTCATCGGCAACAGCCATTTGCCCCTCCCGGCCCGCGGCATTCCGCACCACGCAACGGACCTTGCCCCCGCCGGCGGCATGTGTATAGTCCGCGCCCTCATAGCTCCTTGCCGGGTCCGCGTCTGGTCCCGGCTAGGTCCGGCCGGCCATGGTGGCTCCGGACCGCTAACAGCCAAAGGGAGAGCAAGCGGTGGCGTTCTACGAGAACGTGTTCATCGCTCGTCAGGATGTCTCGACCACGCAGGTCGAAGCCCTGACCGAGCAGTTCAACACATTGATTGAAGCCAATGGCGGCAAGGTCACCAAGAAAGAGTATTGGGGCCTGAAGTCGCTGTCGTTCCGGATCAAGAAGAACCGGAAGGGCCATTACATGCTGCTCAACATCGACGCCCCGGCGGCGGCGGTGCATGAGCTCGAGCGCAACATGCGCATCAACGAAGACGTGATCCGCTACCTGACGGTCCGGGTCGAAGGCCTCGAGGAAGGCCCGTCGGCGATGATGCAGAGCCGGTCCGACCGCGGCGATCGCGGTGATCGGGGCGATCGTGGCGATCGCGGCGGCTGGCGCCGTGAGCGCGAGGACGGTCCGCGCCGCGAGGACCGTGCCGAGGGCGGCGACGCCCCCCGTGGAGGTGACGCATGACCGGACGTAGCGAAGGCGGCCGCGAAGGCGGTCGTGGCGAAGGCCGCGAAGGCGGCGGTCGCGGCGGTGCGGGCGGCGGACGCCGTCCCTTCTTCCGGCGCCGGAAGTCGTGCCCGTTCGCCCATCCGAACGCGCCGAAGATCGACTACAAGGACATCAAGCTGCTCCAGCGCTTCGTGTCCGAGCGCGGCAAGATCGTGCCGAGCCGCATCACCGCGGTCTCGGCGAAGAAGCAGCGCGACCTCGCCCAGGCGATCAAGCGCGCACGCTTCCTCGCCCTCATGCCTTACGTGATCAAGTAAGGCAGAGGATCTAGGACCAGGACCATGCTCCGGTTCGGGCTCATCGCGGCGGGCGCAGGCGTCTTGAGCGCCCTCCTCTACCTCTCGGTCGTCCTCGGACAGCCGAGCGCGATGCTGCTTGCCTATCTGGCACAGCTTCCGCTCTTCGCCGTGGCGCTGGGCATGGGTGGGCTCGCCGGGGTGACCGCGACCGGCAGCGCCGCGGTGGTCGTCAGCCTCGTCGGCGGCGTGATCGCCGGCGGTCTGTTCCTGATCGTCAGCGGCGTTCCGGTGATGGTGGTCGGCCGGAAGGCCCTCCTCAACCGCCAGGACGCGGACGGCAAGACCGAGTGGTATCCGCTCGGCCTGCTCGTCACCTGGATGGTCGGGATGGGTGCCGGCGCCTTCGTCGTCGCGGGCGCCCTGCTTGCGACCTCGACCGAGGGCCTCGAAGCCTCGATCCGCTCGTTCCTCGGGCTCGGCGTCGATCGCCTGATGGCGTCGGCGGCCGAGGCCGACCGCCAGCGGATCCTGGATGCGATCGTGCCGTGGTTCCCGGCGGCGGTGGTGACGTCGTGGCTGGCGATGGTCGCGATCAACGCGGCCTTGGCCCAGGGCGTGCTCGCGCGCTTCGGACGCAACCTGCGCCCGAGCCCGGAGCTCGCCGACATCGAGCTGCCGAGCCTGCTCACCATCGTGCTCGGCATCGCCGGCGCGGCGGCGGTGGTCGGGCCCGACGCGCTCGGGTTCATCGGCCGGAACCTGTTCCTGATCCTGCTCGTGCCGTTCTTCTTCCTGGGGCTCGGCGTGGTGCACGCCGTCGCCCGCAAGTTTTCGCCGCAGAAGCCCTTCATCCTCGTCGCCGCCTACGCCGCCATGCTGATGCTCGGCTGGCCGGTGGCGCTGGTGGCGGGCCTCGGGCTTTTCGATCAATGGCTGGGTTTGCGTCGCAAGCTGGCGACCGTGAACCCGGCGGAATGAGGGAGCCAACCCATGGACGTCATCCTCCTCGAGCGTATCGAGAACCTCGGCCAGATGGGCGAGGTGGTGAAGGTGAAGCCGGGCTTCGCCCGTAACTTCCTTCTGCCGAAGAAGAAGGCGCTGCGCGCCACCAAGGAGAACCGCGAGGTCTTCGAGAAGCGCCGTTCGCAGCTCGAGGCCGACAACCTGAAGCGCCGCGAGGAGGCCGAGAAGGTCGGCGGCAAGCTGAACGGGCTCAAGGTCTCGATCGTCCGCCAGGCGGCCGAAACCGGCGCGCTCTACGGCTCGGTCACGCTGCGCGACATCGCGGAGGAGATCACCAGCTCGGGCTTCACCGTGCAGAAGAGCCAGGTGATGCTGGGCCAGCCGATCAAGACGACCGGCGTGCACGAGGTGAAGATCTCGCTCCATCCGGAAGTGAAGGTCACCGTGACCGTCACCGTCGCCCGCTCGACCGAAGAGGCCGACGCGCAGGCGGCGGCCGAGGAGGCCCCGGCCGCCGAAGAGGCCCCCGCCGCCGGCTGATCGCATATCCACATACCCACAGCCTGTGGAAAACAAAGCTGTGCGGTAAATGACGAATGCGTTGCGAGGCCGGCACCCGTTGGGGGTTAATGCCGGCCTCGTTCGTTCAGGGGGGACAACAAGGCGCTCAATGATGGTCTGCTCGCGCCCGAAGGTCCGCTGATGACCGAACTGAAGCCGCTTCCCGCGGTGTGGCCGGAGCCACGCAAGGACGTCGCCACACCGAGTTACCGCACGCCGCCGCACAACTACGAGGCCGAGCAAGGCCTGCTGGGCGCGCTGCTCGTGAACAACGCCGCCTACGAGCGCGTCGGCGACTTCCTCCGCGCCGAGCACTTCGCCGACCCGGCGCATGGCCGCATCTTCGCCGCGATCGGCAAGCTGATCGACCGCGGCCAGATCGCCAATCCAGTCACGCTGAAGGCGCTGTTCGACCAGGACGGCGCGCTCGCCGAGGTCGGCGGCGCGCAATACCTCGTCAAGCTCGCGGCGTCCGTCGTCGCCATCGTCAATGCCGAGGATTACGGCCGCACCGTCCACGACCTCTTCCTTCGCCGCCAGCTGATCGGCGTCGGCGAGGACATGGTCAACGAGGCGCACAAGCACGAACTCGAGACCTCGGCCAAGGACCAGATCGAGGTCGCCGAGGCGAAGCTGTTCAACCTGGCCGAGTCCGACAGCGCCGAGACCGGCTTCCGCGGCTTCAACGTCGCCATGGCCGGCGCGATCGACATGGCCGAGAAGGCCTACAAGCGCGAAGGCAAGCTGACCGGCGTGCCGACGGGCCTGCTCGAGATGGATCGGATGCTGGGAGGCCTGCATCCTTCCGACCTGCTGGTGCTCGCCGCGCGCCCCGGCATGGGCAAGACCGGCCTTGCCTGCAACATCGCCTTCAACGCCGCGGTACAGTCGGTCGACAACCCCGAGGCCGAGCGCTTCGTCGTCGCCTTCTTCTCGCTCGAAATGTCGGCCGAGCAGCTGGCGACCCGCCTGCTTGCCGAGCAGATCGAGGTACCGAGCGAGAAGATCCGCCGCGGCGAGCTGACCGAGCACGACTTCCGCCGCCTGGTGCAGGCGAGCCAGCGGCTCGAACGCACGCCGATCTTCATCGACGACACGCCGGCGCTGACGGTGACCGCGGTGCGCACGCGCGCCCGGCGGCTCAAGCGTCAGCATGGCCTGAATCTACTGGTCGTCGACTACCTGCAACTCCTGCGCGCTTCCGCCGGCACCAAGGCCGAAAACCGCGTGCAGGAAGTCTCCGACATCACGCGCTCGCTGAAGGCCATCGCCAAGGAGCTCGACATCCCGGTGCTCGCCTGCTCGCAGCTTTCCCGCGCGGTCGAGCAGCGCGAGGACAAGCGCCCGCAGCTCTCCGACCTCCGCGAGTCCGGATCGATCGAGCAGGACGCCGACGTCGTCATGTTCATCTTCCGCGAGGAGTACTATCTCGCCCGCGCCGAGCCGACCCGCCGCGCCGAGGAGAGCGACGAGAAGTTCCACGACCGCTACGACCAGTGGAAGGAACGCTGCGAGCAGGTCTACGGGCTCGCCGAGGTGATCATCGGCAAGCAGCGCCACGGCCCGACCGGCACGATCAAGCTGCAGTTCGACGGACCGACGACCAAGTTCTCCAACTACGCCGCCGCCGACCATCTCCCCAATGAGATCGGCTGACATCCCGGCGAACGCCGGCGCGCGTCTCACCGTCGACCTCGACGCCGTCGTCTCGAACTGGCGGCTGCTGGCGGCGCGCGCGGCGCCCCATGCCGGATGCGCCGCCATGGTGAAGGCCGATGCCTACGGCCTCGGCGCCGAGCAGGTCGGCCCTGCCCTCGCCCGGGCCGGCGCCAAGGTCTTCTTCGTCGCCACGCTCGACGAAGGCATCCGGCTCCGCCGCGCGATCACGCAGGAGATCGGCGTGCTCGAAGGTCCCCGCGCCGGCAGCGAAGGGGAGTTCCGACAGCACAAGCTCACGCCGGTCGTCAATTCGCTCGTGCAGCTCTCGACCTGGACGAGGTCCGGCGGCGGCCGCGCGGTGATCCATGTCGACACCGGCATGAGCCGGCTCGGCCTCTCCGAGCGCGAGGTCGAGACGCTCGGCGCCGAGACCGATCGCCTGAGGGGCGTCGAGCTCGCCTGGATCATGAGCCACCTCGTCTCGGGCGAGGTCCAGGCCGATCCCGACAACCCGCTCCAACTCGCCCGATTCCGCGATGCGCTGGCGAAACTGCCCAAGGCGAAGGCAAGCCTCGCAAACTCCGCCGGAATCTTCCTGGGTCCCGCGTATCACTTCGACATGGTCCGCCCGGGCGCCGCGCTCTTCGGCCTGGCGCCGGTCGAGCATGCGCCGAACCCGATGAGAACCACGGTGAAGCTGGAGGCCGAGATCCTGACCGTACGTACGATCGCCGACGGACGGTCGGTCGGATACAACGCGCAGTGGCGGGCGAATCGGTCGACCCGGATCGCCACGGTCGGCGTGGGATATGCGGACGGCTATTTGCGCTCGCTCACCAACCGGGGCCGCGGATATATTGCCGGCCGTCCGATCCCCCTGGTAGGCCGCGTCTCGATGGATCTCGTGACCTTCGACGTGACCGACCTGCCCGAAGAGGCATCCCGGCCCGGAACGCCGGTCGTGCTGATGGGCGAAGAGCTTCCGCCGGACGAGCTCGGACGTCTCGCCGGAACCAACGGATACCAGATGCTGACCGGGCTCTCCCGCCGCTACGCGCGCCGCTACATCGGGTCGGTGGCGTGAACTTCGTCGCCACCATCGGACGCGCCTTCCTCGACGCCCTGGCGGCGATCGGCCGGCTGTCGATGTTCGCCGCGGTCGCGATCGGACACGTGTTCCGTCCGCCCTACTATCCGCGGCTGATCGCCCGGCAGATGATCGAGATCGGCTACTTCTCGCTGCCGGTCGTGGCGCTGACCACCCTCTTTTCCGGCATGGTGCTGGCGCTCCAGAGCTACACCGGCTTCGCGCGCTTCTCGGCCGAGGGCGCGGTCGCGACCGTCGTCGTGCTGTCGATGACCCGCGAGCTGGCGCCCGTGCTGGCGGGGTTGATGGTGGCCGGACGCATCGGTGCGGCGATGGCGGCCGAGATCGGCACCATGCGGGTGACCGATCAGATCGACGCGCTGACGGTGCTGTCGACCGATCCCTATAAGTACCTGGTGGTGCCGCGCCTGATCGCCGGCGCGACGATGCTGCCGATCCTGGTCCTGGTCGGCGACATCCTCGGCGTCTTCGGCGGATATCTGGTCAGCGTCTACAAGCTCGACTTCAACGCCGCCGCATATCTCCGCCGCACCTGGGACTACCTGGAGATGATCGACGTGGTCTCGGGCCTGGTGAAGGCGTCGGCCTTCGGCTTCCTGGTCGCGCTGACCGGCTGCTACCACGGCTACAACTCCAAGGGCGGCGCCCAGGGCGTCGGCCAGGCGACGACCAACGCGGTCGTCTCCGCCTCGATCCTGATCCTGATCTTCAACTACATCATCACCGAGCTGTTCTTCGCCAAATGACGACACCGAAGATCCAGCTCCAGGGCGTCAAGAAGCGCTTCGGCGAGAAGGTCGTGCTCGACGGCATCGACTACACGCTGCCCGAGGGCGAGAGCCTGGTCGTGATCGGCGGCTCGGGCTCCGGCAAGTCGGTGCTCCTTAAATGTATCCTCGGCATCATCAGGCCCGATGCCGGCTCGATCAAAATCGACGGCGAGGAGACGGTCGGCGTCCGCGGCGAGGATCGCGAGAAGATCCAGAGCAAGATCGGCATGCTGTTCCAGGGCTCAGCCCTCTTCGACAGCCTGCCCGTCTGGGAGAACGTCGCCTTCCGCCTGATCCAGGGCCAGGGCATGGAGAAGAAGGAAGCGAAGGAGATCGCGCTCGAGAAGCTGGCGCAGGTCGGCCTCGCGCCGCCGGTCGCCGAGCTCTACCCTTCCGAGCTTTCCGGCGGCATGCAGAAGCGTGTGGCCCTCGCCCGCGCGATCGCCAGCGAGCCCCAGATCATCTTCTTCGACGAGCCGACCACCGGCCTCGATCCGATCATGGCCGACGTGATCAACGACCTGATCGTCGCCTGCGTGAAGAAGCTCGGCGCGACCACGATCTCGATCACCCACGACATGCACAGCGCCAGGAAGATCGCCACCCAGATTGCGATGATCTTCAATGGCAAGTTCATCTGGGCAGGCCCGGTCTCCGAGATCGACCGCTCCGGCAACGCGCACGTCGACCAGTTCATCCACGGCCGCGCCGACGGCCCGATCAAGATGGCGGTGAGGCGGCCTTAAATCCCATGGCCAAACCGCAAACCCGCTACGTCTGCCAGTCCTGCGGCGCCTCGACGGCGAAGTGGGCGGGACGATGCGAGTCCTGCGGCGCCTGGAACACGATCGTCGAGGAGCAGGCGGAGTCGCTGGCACCGAAGGGCCAGTCGGCGAAGGGCGGCCGCAAGATCGACTTCGTCGACCTCGCCGGCGCCTCCGCGGAGATCCCGCGCGCGATCACGGGCATCGCCGAGTTCGATCGCGTCTGCGGCGGCGGCCTGGTGCCCGGCTCGGCGATCCTGATCGGCGGCGATCCCGGCATCGGCAAATCGACGCTGCTGTTGCAAGTGGTCGCGCGGCTGGCGACCAAGGGCTCGACCATCTACATCTCCGGCGAAGAGGCGATCGACCAGGTGCGGCTCCGCGCCAAGCGCCTCAAGGTCGAGGGCGCCCAGGTGGCGCTCGCCGCAGCGACCTCGGTTCGCGACATCCTCGCGAGCCTGGACGGCACCGACCACAAGGACGTGGTCGTCATCGACTCCATCCAGACCATGTATGTCGACACGCTCGACTCGGCACCCGGCACCGTGGCGCAGGTCCGCGCCTCGGCGCAGGAGCTGATCCGGCTCGCCAAGAAGCGCGGCTTCGCCCTCTTCCTCGTCGGCCACGTCACCAAGGAAGGCGTGATCGCCGGCCCCCGCGTGCTCGAGCACATGGTAGACACCGTCCTCTATTTCGAGGGCGAGCGCGGCCATCACTTCCGCATCCTCCGTGCGGTGAAGAACCGCTTCGGGCCGACCGACGAGATCGGCGTCTTCGAGATGACCGACCGCGGCCTCTCGGAGGTCTCGAACCCGTCGGCCCTGTTCCTGGCCGAGCGGCGGGGCGACGTATCCGGTGCCGCGGTATTCGCCGGCATGGAAGGCACCCGGCCGGTGCTGGTCGAGGTCCAGGCTCTGGTCGCCCCCTCGCCCTTCTCCACCCCGCGCCGACAGGTGGTCGGCTGGGATTCAAGCCGGCTCGCGATGATCACCGCGGTATTGGATGCCCGCTGCGGGGTCAGCCTCGCCGGCGCCGACGTCTATTTGAACGTCGCCGGCGGCCTCAAGGTTAACGAGCCGGCGGCGGACCTCGCCTGTGCGGCGGCTCTCATCTCGTCCTTGACGCAGACCCCGGTTCCGACCGACACGGTGGTGTTCGGCGAGATCGGGCTCGCGGGCGAGGTCCGGCAGGTGAGCCAGACCGAGGCTCGCCTCAAGGAGGCGGCGAAGTTGGGCTTCTCCAAGGCGTTCCTGCCGCGGCGACGGAAGCAGCGAGGCGGCGATGCCCCCCTCGAGCTGGTGGAGATCGACCAGCTCGCCGAGCTGGTCCAGCGTCTCGACGGCGAATCGACCCTGCGGCGGAAGCGCGCATGAACGCCTTTCCCGTCACCTTCACCGACGGCCTGGTGGTCGGGATCATCCTGCTCTCAGGCCTGTTCGCCTTCTTCCGCGGCTTCGTGCGCGAGGCGCTGGCGATCGGTGCCTGGGTCGGCGCGGCGCTGGCAGCGCTCTACGGCTTCAAGCATGCGCGGCCGATCGCGCGACAGTTCATCTCGGTCGACATGATCGCCGACGCGGCCGCCGGCGCGACCCTGTTCATCGTGGCGCTGATCCTCCTCAGCATGATCTCGGGCGCGATCTCGCGCCGGGTCCAGAACAGCGGGCTTTCGGCCCTCGACCGCTCGCTGGGCTTCCTGTTCGGGCTCGCGCGCGGCGCGGTGATCGTCTGCCTCGCCCTCCTGGTCGTGAACTGGGCGGTGCCAAAGGAGCAGCGGCCGGACTGGATCGCCAACGCCAAGACCCTGCCGGCGATCGAAGCCGGGGCGCAGATGCTCTTGAACCTGCTGCCGCGCGAGGCCACATCGCAGACCCGGGCGGCAGCCGACGACGCGAGGCGCAAGGCCGAGACGGCGGTCGAACTGAAACGCAGCTACGACCGGCTGGTCAGTCCCCAGCCGCAGGCGAATCCCGGTGCCCAGGAAGCACGCCCCGGCTATAATGCCGAGCAGCGTCGCGACCTCGACGGGCTGATCCGATCCAACCAGTAGGAAGGCAGACCCAGGGCCGCCGATGACCTTCACGACCAGCCCATTCGACGACGACAAGCTGCACGAAGAGTGCGCGCTGTTCGGCATCTACGGCACGCCCGACGCCGCCGCGCACACCGCGCTCGGGCTGCACGCCCAGCAGCATCGCGGCCAGGAGGCGACCGGCATCGTCGCCTTCGACGGCCAGCAGTTCTCGGCGCATCGGGGCCTGGGTCACGTCGGCGACAATTTCGGCGATCCGGCGGTGATCCAGAGGCTCAAGGGCCATGCCGCGATCGGCCACAACCGCTACGCCACCACCGGCGCCACCGTCGCCCGCAACTCGCAGCCGCTGTTCGCCGAGTTCGAGTCGGGCGGTTTCGCCGTCGGGCACAACGGCAACCTGACCAACGCGATGGAGCTGCGGAAGGACCTCGTCCGCCGCGGCTGCCTGTTCCAGTCGACCACCGACAGCGAGGTCATCGTCCACCTGATGGCGCTCGGCCGGGGTCTGAGCGTGATCGACCGCCTGGTCGGCGCGATGCGCCAGGTCGAGGGCGCCTATTCGCTGGTGGCGCTGTCGCCGGCCGGGTTGATCGGCGTCCGCGATCCGCATGGCGTCCGTCCGCTGGTGCTGGGCCAGATCGGCGATGCCTACATCCTGGCATCCGAGACCTGTGGCCTCGACATCATCGGCGCCGACTTCGTGCGCGACATCGAGCCGGGCGAGGTCGTCGTGATCGACGACTCAGGCGTGCACAGCCACCACCCGTTCCGCCCGCAGGACAAGCGCTTCTGCATCTTCGAGTACATCTACTTCTCGCGTCCCGACAGCATCGTCGAGGGCACCAGCGTCTACGAGGCGAGGAAGCGCATCGGCGCCGAGCTCGCCCGCGAAAGCCACGTCGACGCCGACCTGGTGATCCCGGTGCCCGACTCCGGCGTGCCGGCGGCGATCGGCTATGCGGCCGAGAGCGGCGTGCCCTTCGAGCTCGGCATCATCCGCAACCACTAGGTCGGCCGCACCTTCATCGAGCCCTCGGACCACATCCGCCATCTCGGCGTGAAGCTGAAGCACAACGCGTCCCGCGCCCAGCTCAACGGCAAGCGCGTGATCCTGGTCGACGATTCGATCGTCCGCGGCACCACCTCGACCAAGATCATCCAGATGGTCCGCCAGGCCGGCGCAAAGGAGGTGCATTTCCGCATCGCCAGCCCGCCGACCACGCATTCCTGCTTCTACGGCGTCGACACGCCGGAGCGCTCCAAGCTGCTCGCAGCCCGCATGGACCTCAAAGGCATGGCCGAGTTCATCGGCGCGGACTCGCTCGCCTTCATCTCACTCGACGGGCTCTACCGCGCGATGGGCCGGAAGGGCCGCGATGCCGCGAACCCGCAATACTGCGATGCCTGCTTCACCGGGGACTATCCGATCCCGCTGGTCGACCAGCTCGAAGGCCAGACCCAGCAGCTCTCGCTGCTGACCGAGACGGTCTAGCTTCCTCCTCTCTTCGTCGTCTCTCCACACAGGAAGTCCCCATGCGCCTCAAAGATCGGATCGCGCTCGTCACCGGCGCGTCGCGCGGCATCGGCCGCGCCGTCGCCGAACGCTTCGCCAAGGAAGGCGCGCATGTGATCGCGACCGCCCGCACCAAAGGCGGCCTGGAAGAGCTCGACGACACGATCAAGAAGCTGGGCGGCAGCGCCACCCTGATCCCGCTCGATCTCATGTCGCAGGACGGCATCGAGAAGATGGGCCAGGCGGTCTTCGAGCGCTTCAAGAAGCTCGACGTGCTAGTCGCGAATGCCGCGGTCGCGGCCCCGCTCGGGCCGGTGTCGCAGATCTCGCCGAAGAACTGGCACGAGTCGATCATGCTCAACATGACCGCGCAGTGGCGGCTGATCCGCTCCTTCGAGCCGCTGCTCAAGGCTTCGGATGCCGGCCGCGCGATCTTCGTGACCTCCGGCGTGACCAAGGGCATCCCCGCCTATTTCGGCGCCTACACCGCGACCAAGGCCGGCATGGAAGGGCTGGTCTACACGTGGTGCAAGGAGATCGAGAAGACCAGCATCAAGGCGAACCTGCTCTCGCCCGGCGCCGTTCGTACCCAGATGCGCGCCGGCGCCTTCCCCGGCGAGGATCCGCTGACCGTGACCCCGCCCGAGGACATCGCCGGCGTCTTCGTCGAGCTCGCCGAGGCGAGCTGCCAAAAGCACGGCGAATGGGTCCGCGCGCAGGAGCCGAAGCCGGCCTAAAGGCCGGAACCCACGATGCCGCGGCCTTGTTTTGTCTCGGGGGAACCCGGGACAGCAGGAGCCGCAGGATGGCCGTCTCCACCATCGCCGGCCCGGCCGGCACGCTTCACGTCGACGACGGCGGCAAGGGCCGCCCGCCGGTCGTCCTCCTTCACGCCTTTTCCGGCAACGCCGATCATTGGACGGCGCAGCTGACGCACCAGCGCAAGAAGCGCCGCGCGATCGCCTTCGATTTCCGGGGCCATGGCCGCTCGGAGATGCCGACGATCGAGGAACTCACCGTCGACAGGATGGCCGACGATGTCGCCTCGGTCGTCAACAAGCTCGGCCTCTACGACTTCGTGCTCGTCGGACATTCGATCGGCGGCTCGGTCGCGATCGACTATGCGGCAGGCCATCCCGACCGGGTCGCGGGCCTGGTGGTGATCGGCGCCCCGGGCAAGGTACCCGACGCGCAGGCGAAGCAGATCCTCGATTCCATGAAAGCTGACTACGACAAGGTGACGGAGGCCTATTGGCTGAAGCTTCTTGCCCATGCGATGCCGAAGACCCGCGAGCGCATCATGAAAGAGATGAGGATGCTGCCGAAGGATGCCGGCTTCGCGCTGATCGCGGCGACCTTCGCCTTCGATCCGGTTCCGGGCATGATCCTTTACCCGGGACCTAAGCTCGCGATCGTCACCGGCGACAAGGAGCAGCCGCACGACCTGCACAGGACCGTGCCGGACCTGCCGTTCCGCCGCATCGCCGGCACCAGCCACTGGCCGCACCTCGACCAGCCGGCGATGGTCAATGCGATCCTGGACGCGTTCATCGCCTCCCAGGTCCACCTCCACGTCGAGATGCCCTGGCGCCGGCGCGCCGCCGAATAGCGTCGGTCGCCGAGGTCTGGCATCCTCCCGGCCGCCCCGGGAGGATTGCCATGACCGCCGCGAAAGCCTCGTTCGCCCCCTACATTCCCGTCAACCAGGCGTGGCTGGACAAGCGCAAGGAAGAGATCCTCGAGCCGGATCTCCCGATCGTCGATCCGCACCATCACCTGTGGGAGAAGCCGGACTGGGTCTACCTGCTGCCGGACCTGCTGGCCGACCTCAACAGCGGTCACAACATCGTCTCCACCGTCTATCTGCAGGCGCGCTCGATGCACCGCGCCGGGGGACCGGAGGAACTCAGGCCCGTCGGCGAGACCGAGTTCGTCAACGGCATCGCCGCGATGAGCGAGAGCGGCGCCTACGGCAAGACGCGGATCTGCGAAGGCATCGTCGGCTACGCCGATCTCCGCCTCGGGGTCGCGGTCCGCCGCGTGCTCGAAGCCCATATGCGCATCACCGACCGCTTCCGCGGCATCCGTCACATCTCGGCCTGGGACGACTTCCACGGCCTTCGCAACCCGGCCTTCGAGATGCCGCCTGGGCTGATGGCGACACGCAGCTTCCGCGAGGGTTTCTCGGTACTGCAGCCGATGGGGCTCAGCTTCGATGCATGGATGTTCCATCCGCAGATCGACGACCTCGCCTCGCTCGCCCGCGCCTTCCCGACCACGCCGATCGTGATCAACCATGCCGGCGGACCGCTCGGCATCGGCCCCTATGCCGGCCGCCGCGACGAGATTTTCAAAACCTGGTCGGAGTCGATGCGCCTGCTCGCGACGTGTCCCAATGTGCATGTGAAGCTGGGCGGGCTCGGCATGAAGCTGAACGGCTTCGGCTTCGAGACCCGGCCCGAGCCGCCGTCCTCCGACGACCTGGTCGCGGCGTGGAAGCCCTATATCGAGACCTGCATCGAGGCCTTCGGTCCGTCGCGCGCGATGTTCGAGAGCAACTTCCCGGTCGACAAGGGCTCCTACAGCTACGCGGTGTTCTGGAACGCCTGCAAGAAGCTGGCGAAAGGCATGAGCGCGTCGGAGAAGAGGGACCTGTTCTCCGGCACTGCCGCGCGCTTCTATCGGCTCGCGATCGCCTGAACGGCCCCCGGCTGACATCCGGCCGGTCGCGGTGCTAACGTGTCGACTAGGAAAAGGGACAGCCGAACCCCCCGTCAAACGGACAGAAAGAGGCTTTCCGATGCGCAACACATCCCGCCTGATCGCAGCGGCCCTGGTGATGTCGTCCGCCCTCGGCGTCGCTCGACCGGCGATGGCGCAGGGGGACAGCGTCATTCGCTACGTACCGCAAGGCGACCTCCGCGTCCTCGATCCGATCTGGACCACCGGCACGGTGACCCAGGTCTTCGGCTCGATGATCTACGACACGCTGTTCGCGCGCGACGCCAAGCTGGATGTCCAGCCGCAGATGGTCGAGACCTGGTCCGCCTCCCAGGACGGCCTCACCTTCCGCTTCACTCTGAGATCCGGGCTCGCATTCCACGACGGCAGCCCGGTCACGTCCAAGGACGTGATCCCGTCGCTCGAGCGCTGGGGCAAGCGCGACATCATCGGCCAGCGGCTGTTCCAGTCGGTGGCCAAGCTGGAAGCGGTCGACGACCGCACGTTCACGCTGGCGCTCAAGGAACCCTACGGCCTCGTGATCTCCTCGCTCGGCCGGATTGGCGGGCTGATCCCGGCGGTGATGAAGGAGCGGCTGGCCAGGACCGACGCATCCCAGCAGGTTCCGGAGCACATCGGCTCGGGGCCCTTCACCTACGATCCCAAGGAATGGGTGCCTGGTTCCAAGATCGTGCTGCGCAAGAACGCGAAGTACGTGTCGCGCCCGGAGCCGTCGAGCTGGTCGGCGGGCAGCAAGACGGTTCATGTCGATCGCGTCGAGTGGATCTACATTCCCGATCCGTCGACCGCGACCAACGCGCTGATCGCCGGCGAGGTCGACATGCTGGAGACCCCGACCCACGACATGGTGCCGGTGCTCAAGCGCAATCCAGCCGTCACCCTTCAGCGCGGCGATCCTCTGGGCAATGTCGGCACTCTCAGGCCCAACCACCTGCATCCTCCTTTCAACAACGTGAAGGCACGACAGGCACTTGGGTATCTGCTGGAGCAGGAGGACTATCTTCGCGCCTCGGTGTCGAGCGATCCGAACGACTGGAAGGTCTGCTGGTCGCTGTTCGTCTGCGGTTCGCCCAATGACACCGCGGTCGGCTCCGAGCCTTACACGGCCGGCACCCGCGCCGAGCGCGACGCCAAGGCGAAGCAACTCCTCGCCGAGGCCGGATACAAGGGCGAGCCGATCGTCATCCTGCAGGCGACGGATTTTCCGATATTCAGCGCCGCCTCGCTGGTGCTCGCCGACTCGCTCAAGCGCATCGGCGCCAACCCCGACGTGCAGCCGACCGACTGGAACAGCGTCCTGACCCGCCGCGCGGTCAAGAAGGTGCCCGCCGAGGGCGGCTGGAACATCTTCTTCACCTCCGGCGCCGGCGTCTCGGGCGGCGATCCCTTCACCAACCCGGCCTCGACCGCCTGCGACAAGGCGTGGTTCGGCTGGCCCTGCGATGCAGAGATCGAGCGCCTGCGCGACGCCTGGACACGCGAGACCGACGCCGCCAAGCAACGCATGCTCCTGGAGGAGGTGCATCGCAAGCTCTACGAGCACGGCACCTGGTTCACCTATGGGCAGTGGTTCACGCAGACCGCCTTCCGCTCGACCCTGACGGGCGTGCAGAACTCCTCGGTCCGCTATTTCTGGAACGTCAAGAAGAACTGAAGGACTCGAACGACATGGCGGCGTTGAACGCGACGGCGAATGGCGGCATGGGCGGCGGCAAGACCCGCATCGGCTGCGAGATCGATTTCGATGCCGACGGCAAGCAGGTGAGCTGGCTCAAGCTGCCGTTCTCGGTGCACCGATCGGCCTATGGCCATATCGCGATCCCGATCGCCTGCATCAAGAACGGCAAGGGCCCGACGCTGCTGGCCATGTCCGGCAACCACGGAGACGAGTACGAAGGCCAGATCGCGACCACCAAGCTGATCCGCGACCTGGATCCCAAGGACATCAAGGGGCGCGTGATCGTGCTGCCGGCGGCGAACTTCCCCGCGGCGATGGCCGGCATGCGCACCTCGCCGATCGACCAGGGCAACCTCAACCGCACCTTCCCCGGCGATCCCGACGGCACGCCGACCTGGATGATCTCGCACTTCATCGAGACCGAGCTGGTCAGCCGCGCCGACGTGATCCTCGACCTGCATTCGGGCGGATCGAGCCTGCTCTACATCCCGAGCGCGCTCGTCGCGATCAGCAAGGACAAGAAGCGCACCGAGAGGCTGATCGCGCTCGCCGAGGCCTTCGGCGCACCGGTCGGCTATGTGAACGCCGGCGGCGGCGACCGCACCTCGACGGGCGCGGCGGAACGCGCCGGCAAGCTCCGTCTCGGCACTGAGCTCGGCGGCGCCGGCATGGTCGGGATCGACGCGAAGAAGTTTGCCGAGGACGGTGTGCGCCGTGTCATGGAGCACATGGGGATCGCGCCCAAGAGCAAGCTCACCACCAACAAGCCCAAGACCCGCATGATGGATGTCGGCGGCGACGACTACTACTGCTTCGCTCCTGACGCCGGTCTGTTCGAGCCCTATGCCGATCTCGGTGCCATGGTGAAGAAGGGTCAGGTCGCCGGCGTCGTCCAGTTCGTCGACAACCCGCTGCGCGAGCCGGTGCCCGCCTATTTCGGCCGCGACGGCATGGTGCTCTGCAAGCGCGTCCCCGGCCGCGTCGAGCGCGGCGACTGCCTGTTCCACCTGGCGACGGACAGGGACTAGGTCACGCCATCCCGTCCGGCTCGAGCTGCGTGATGTTCACGTCGTCGGGCCGGCTGCGGATCATGTCGGTCAGTTCACGCTGGAACGGCGCCACGCCCGGATCGCCGAAACGGTTGTCCATCTCGGTCGGATCGGCCGACAGGTCGTAGAGCTCGCCGGCGCCGGACTCCGTCTCCAGCGTCAGCTTGTGCGTCTTCGTGCGCACGGTGCGGAGCTTGAGCGCCACGCCGCAGCGCGCCGGGTGCAGGTCCCATTCGTTGTAGGCGAAGTCGCGACCCTCCCCGCTCATCACGCTCCTCAGCGAGCGCGAGTGAAGATCGCGCGACGGCGCCACGCCGGCGAAGTCGTGGAACGTCGCCGGCAGGTCGAGGGTCGAGACGGGATCCTGCACCACCTTGGCCTTCGGTACGCCCGGCCCCTTCATCACGCAGCCGACGCGGAGCAGACCCTCGTAGTGCATCGGCCCCTTCAGGATCAGGCCGTGATCGCCGAGCCAGTCGCCGTGATCGGAGGTGAAGACGACGATCGTGGTCTCGGCAAGGCGGAGGTCTTCCAGCGCCAGCAGGATGCGGCCGACATTGTGGTCGACCAGCGAGATCATGCCGTAGTAGTTCGCCGTCATGTGCCGCAGCTGCTCGTCGGTCTGCGGCGGCACCCGCGACTGCTTCTGGCGGAAGGCGCGCAGGCTCTCGTCGGCAAGCGCCGGCACGCCCTCGAGGCTGGCCTTGTGCCACCACGGCCGGCGATCGAGATCGAGCGTCCGGTGATCCGGGATCTCGACCTCTTCCGGCCTGTGCAGGTAGCACCACGGCTCCGGCGCATCGAAGGGATGATGCGGATCGGGGAACGAGGCCCAGGCGATGAAGCGGTCGTCCTTGTTCTTCTTCAGGAACTCGATCGTGCGGTCGCCGACCCAGGTCGAGTTGTGGAAGGCGACCGGGAGTCCTGAGTTGAAGGTCTGCGCCGCGCCGACATAGGGCGGCAGCTTCTTCGCGTAGAGCTCATCCAGGCGCTTGCCGCGCCCGCCCCGGTGATACCAGTGCTCGTAGTGAAGGCCGGCGGGCGGCTCCTGCGGCAGGAAGGAGTTGTGCCCGGTGAGCACGATCTCGACATGCTCGAAGCCCATGTAGGGGCCGTGCCAGTCGGGGCCGAAATGCACCGTGCTGGCACGACACTCCGGCCGGCCGGTCGGCTTGAACGTGTGCACGGTCGAGAAATGCGCCTTGCCGATGAAGCCGGTCTTCCACCCGGCCCTAGAGAAGGTGCCGGCGAAGCCACCTTCTCCGATCTTCTCGTCGAGCTCGAAGCCGTTGTCCCAGGCGCCATGCGTCCTGGGCAGCAGGCCGGTCAGGATCGAGGCGCGCGATGGCTGGCAGACGACGTTGGGCGTGATGCAGGCGGCGAAGCGCGTCCCCTCCTCCGCCATGCGGTCGAGATGCGGAGTCTTCACCTTGCGGCCTTCGAAGCCGAAGCAGTCGCCGCGCTGCTGGTCGGAGGTGATGAGAAGGATGTTGGGCGAGGCCATGCCTTATTGGAGGCAGGCCGGCCTCCAAGGCAAGGCGCAACGACGATGCGCGGACCGCTAGAAGCGTGACGGCTCTGGCGTCTTGAGCGCGGGGTTCTCGGGCATGGTCGCGTTGTTGGGCGCGGCCGTCCCCTGGATCGGCACCGAAGACGGCGGCGACACCGTCGCGTTCGGCTGGGGTGGCGCATTCGGTGTGAGCTGCGCCTGGCTCGGCCCGGCGCCCTGCGGCGGCGTCACCACCGGCTGGCCGTCGGCCTGCCCGGATACCGCGGGCGAGTTGGCGGCCGATCCGGTGACCGGCCCCGGCTGCTGCTCGGCGGGCGGCGGCTCCTTCCATCCCTCGGCCGGCTGCGGAACGATGCCGACGGCCTGGGCCATGAGCACGCCGGGGAGTGCCGCCGCCGACACGGCGACAACGCTCGCGAGCAGAAAGGATCTGAACTGGGTCATTTGCCACCTCCGACAGCCTTCTAAGGGTGGCGCCGGCCGTTCGTTCCCTGAACGGTCGATGGAGACGGCCGGCTTCGCCCGAGGTGCTAGAATCGTGCTCCCGTCCGGAAAAGGAGTCCCGATGTTCGACCTCGTGATCAAAGGCGGCCGCATCGTAGATGGAACCGGCGCGCCGTGGTTCCGAGGCGATGTCGGGATCGAGGGCGACCGGGTGGTCGCGATCGGCCGGCTCGACGGGCAGCCGGCGAAGCGCAGCGTCGATGCGCGCGACAAGCTGGTGACGCCGGGCCTGATCGATGCGCACACGCATTCCGACCTGACCCTGGCGATCGAACCGCGCGCCTCCTCGGCCGTGGCCCAGGGCGTCACCACGCAGATCGCCGGCAACTGCGGGGTCTCGGCGGCGCCGACGATCGGCGGCAAGCCCTATTACGGCCCGCTCGACCCGACGCTGACCGACGGGCTCGGCTGCGACTGGACCGGCTTCCAGGGCTACTTCGACCGGCTCGAGCGCCAGGGCATCGCCACCAACCTCGCGAGCTTCGTCGGCCACGGCAATGTGCGGGCGGCGGCGATGGGCTACGACGACCGCCCGCCGACCGATGCCGAGATGACGAAGATGGAGGATCTCACCGACGAGGCGATGCGCGACGGCGCGCTCGGCATGACTACCGGCCTCGCCTACATCCCGGGCAGCTACGCCAAGAACGAGGAGATCGTCCGCCTCGCCCGCGTGGTGGCGAAGCATGGCGGGCTCTACGCCTCGCATATCCGCAACCAGACCGAGAGTATTACCGCCTCGGTCCGCGAATGCCTCGATGTCGGCCGCCAGGCCGGCATCCCCGCGCATGTCTCGCACATGCAGCCCGGCGCACCGCGCCTCGGCTGCGCGCACGAGCTGCTGGCGCTGATCGACGACGAGCGGCGCTCAGGATTGGACGCCAGCTGCGATGCGATCCCCTACACGGTGGGATCGACCACGCTGAAGTCGCTGCTGCCGCCCTGGGCTTGCGACGGCGGCGATGCGGCGATGATCCAACGCCTCAAGGATCCGGCAATCCGCAACAAGATCATCGACGACACCAACACGCACGGTGCCGAGTCCGGCGGCAGCCGCAAGCGCACGCTCTGCAAGAACGGCGACTGGCACAAGATCTGGCTCGCCAGCGGCACCCGCAATGCGAACCTCGTCGGCCAGGATTTCCGTGCCATCGCCGCCGCGCGGAACCAGGATCCCTACGACGCGCTCCTCGACATCCTGATCGAGGAGGAAGGCAAGCCCTGGATGCTGGCCGAGGACGTATCGGAAGAAGACTTCCTGAACATTGCCCGCCACAAGGTCGGCGGCGTCGTGTCGGATGGCTTCTCCCTCCATCCGGAGGGACCGCTTGCCCGCGGCCGCCACCATCCCCGCTCCTACGGCGCCTTCGCCCGATTCCTCCGCCGCTTCGTCCGCGAGGACGGCGAGCTGTCCTGGGAAGCCGCGATCCACAAGCTGACGGGATATCCGGCCAGCCGCTTCCGGCTTGCCGGCCGCGGCGTGCTCAAGGCCGGCGCCTTTGCCGACGTCGCCGTGATCGACCCCGAGCTTGTGGCCGAAACCAACGACTTCAGCGATCCCTATCGCTATGCCAAGGGGATCGACTGGGTGATCGCCAACGGCCAGGTGACGCTGGAAAAGGGCACGCTGACCGGCACGTTGCCCGGCCGCGCGCTCCGGTTCCGCCAAGGCGCGGCGTAAGCCGACACCGGCAACGACAATTTTGCTAAATTGCTGCCGGTCTAGTCCCGCCGGAGCCCTCCCGCATGGCCGCTGACGGCCAGCATCCCGATGCGACCGCGCTGATCGCCGATGCCCTCGACGGCATCGGCCAGGGCGTTCTGATCGTCGACGCCGACGGCCGCATGGTGCGCGGCAACCGGCGCTTCCTCGATCTCTACGGCGTCGGCGAGGAGACGATCCGCCCCGGCCTGCCCTTCGACCAGCATCTCCGGATGATCGCCGACCGCGGGCTGATCACCGGCGCCGATCCCGAGAAACAGATCGCCGCCCGCCTTGCTTCGCTCAGGGCGCGCGAGGACTTCGAGGCGGATCGCCGGCTCCCCAACGGCACGGTGATCTCGCTGACCGGGCATGCGCTCGCCAATGGCGGCTATGCCTTCACCTTCACCGACGTGACCGAGCGCACGAAGCAGGCCGATACCCTGGCGGCCGAGGTCGACAGGCGGACCGAGGAGCTGAAGAAGGACCGCTCGGTCCTGCGCGCGACGCTCGACAACATGGCGCAGGGCATCATCGTCGTCGCTGCCGACTTCGACGTGAAAGCGTTCAACGCCCGTTTCCTCGAGATGTTCGACATCGACGCGAGCGCGGTCGCGAACCCGCAAGGGTTCCGCCGACTTGTCCGCACCATGGCGGCACGCCGAGACTACGGCCCGGACGTGACCGAGGAGATCGCGCACGAGCGCTATGCGACCGCGAGCCGCTTCGTCGAAGGCCGGGTCTTCGAGTTCCACCGCCCGAACGGCCGCGTCATCGAGGTCCGCTCCTCGCCGCTGCCTGACGGCGGCTTCGTCTCGACATACACGGACATCACCCGCCGCTCGAAGGCGGAAGCGGCGATGCGCCAGCGCGATGCCGTCGTCTCGGCGCTGAACACCGCGGCGAGCGCGATCCTGGCATCCAACGACTGGACCGGCCCGGTCGAAACCATGCTGGGGACGATCGGCGAGGTGACCGGCGCCAGCCGGGTGTTCTTCGCCCACGACTACATCGCCGAGGACGGGCTCTACAAGCAGCAGGAGCTGTTCCAGTGGCGCCGGCCGGGCGTCAGCTCGTT
>JAEULB010000064.1 GCA_016792585.1 Rhodospirillaceae bacterium | reverse complement strand
GGCGCGGGTCGCGTGCATCGCGTCGTCGACGCGATCCTTGCGCTCCTTCACCTCGACCTCGGTGGCGCCGCCGACGCGGATCACCGCGACGCCGCCCGCGAGCTTCGCCAGGCGCTCCTGGAGCTTCTCACGGTCGTAGTCGGAAGTGGTCTCGTCGATCTGGGCGCGGATCTGGCCGCAGCGGGCCTCGATGTCCTTCTTCTTGCCGGCGCCGTCGACGATCGTGGTGTTCTCCTTCTCGATCGTGACGCGCTTGGCCTGGCCCAGCATCTGCAGGGTGACGTTCTCGAGCTTGATGCCGAGGTCTTCCGAGATCACCTGACCGTTGGTCAGGATCGCGATGTCCTCGAGCATGGCCTTCCGGCGATCGCCGAAGCCCGGCGCCTTCACCGCGGAGACCTTGAGGCCGCCACGGAGCTTGTTGACGACCAAGGTCGCCAGCGCCTCGCCCTCGACGTCCTCGGCCACGATCAGCAGCGGACGGCCCGACTGCACGACGGTCTCGAGCACCGGCAGCAGCGGCTGCAGGCCCGAGAGCTTCTTCTCGTGGATCAGGATGTAGGGGTTCTCGAGCTCGCAGGTCATCTTGTCGGCGTTGGTGATGAAGTACGGCGACAGGTAACCGCGGTCGAACTGCATGCCCTCGACGACGTCGAGCTCGGTCTCGAGGCTCTTCGCCTCTTCCACCGTGATGACGCCCTCGTTGCCGACCTTCTCCATCGCCTTGGCGATCATCTGGCCGATGTCGGCCTCGCCGTTGGCGGAGATGGTGCCGACCTGGGCGACTTCGCTGGAGGTCGTGATCTTCTTCGAGCGCTTGGCGAGATCGGTGACGATCGCATCGACCGCGAGGTCGACGCCGCGCTTGAGGTCCATCGGGTTCATGCCGGCGGCGACGGCCTTGGAGCCCTCGCGAACGATCGCCTGAGCAAGGACGGTGGCGGTGGTGGTGCCGTCGCCAGCCATGTCATTGGCCTTGGAGGCGACCTCCTTCACCATCTGCGCGCCCATGTTCTCGAACTTGTCGGCGAGCTCGATCTCCTTGGCGACGGTGACGCCGTCCTTGGTGATGCGGGGAGCGCCGAACGACTTGTCGATGACGACGTTACGGCCCTTCGGACCGAGAGTGACCTTCACCGCCTCGGCGAGAATGTCGACGCCGCGCAGCATCCGCGCGCGAGCGTCCGTCGAAAAACGGACTTCTTTGGCAGCCATGTTCTCAAATCCTCCTTAAGCGGCCTTCTTCTTGGCCGAGGCACCTTCGACGATGCCCATGATGTCGGACTCCTTCATGATGAGGTATTCGACCCCATCAAGCTTCACCTCGGTGCCCGACCACTTGCCGAAGAGAACGCGGTCGCCCGCCTTCACGTCGAGCGCCTGAATCTGCCCCTTCTCGTCCCGTGCGCCGGGACCGACGGCGACGACTTCGCCTTCCATCGGCTTCTCCTTGGCGGTGTCCGGGATGATGATGCCGCCGGACGACTTGCTGTCGCCGTCGACGCGCTTGACCACCACGCGGTCATGCAGCGGCCTGAACTTCATTTCGACCCTCCGTCTCTTTGTTCTGTGTAGTCCCGAAGGCGATGTTGTTAGCACTCGCCTACAGTGAGTGCCAAGGAAGTAGGAGGCGCCGGTTCCCCTGTCAAGGCTATGGGCTTTATTTAAGCAGCAGTCGTTCCGGTTCGCTGCTAACATATTGATATTACGAGATTTAATTTGTGACTTTGATCGACTCATGGCAGCCTTCCTGGTGTCGGAAGGTTGTCCACGTGCCTTGACCAAAAGGAGCGTCGATGAGCGATCTGGCCCGTCAGCTCGAAGGCTATCGGCTGACCACCGCTGAAATCCTCTACCACATGCCCGACCACCCGAAGCTCCTGCAGAGCTACGTGTGGCAGGCGCTCGACCTGGCGCCGCGGTTCCCGGTGCTGATCAAGTTCCTCGATTTCTGGACCCGGAACCTCGACGGCAAGCTTCACTCGGTGAAGGTCTGCTCGGCGGGGATCGTCAAGCCGGCGGAGCTCAGGATGGTCGGCGCGGAGTTCCGCGTGCACTGAGTGCTAGACTCCGCCCCCTCGAGGGCGGAGGGCCGTTCAAGTGATCCGTCACCCGATCCTGGGATCGGTCGATCCCCGGCAGGTGATCATGAGCTGGCATGTCGGCGCGCGCCGCCGGCCGGCTTTTTCCGCCTCGCGGCCGGAGTTCCTGACCGTGCTGCCGCGCGACCTCGCCTCGTTCCTGCAGGTCGCCGAGTCCTGGTCGACCGCCGCCGAGTATCTCCGCACATATGTCGACGTGCTGCTGCTCGAGGACGACGCGGCGCTGATGCCAGCGGTCCTCGAAGTCCATTGGCTCGCGAACCGGCACTTCGAGCTCTATGTCGGGCGCAAGCCGCGGAACAAGAGCGATGCCAGGAGCGGCAATTGGCTGATCATGTCGAACCTGCGCGAAGACGAGCACGTCGATGTGCGGATCCAGCTGCTGTCGATGATAGAGGCGGTGCAGGGGGCGGCCGCGGCGCGCGGCATGTACGTATCCGTCGACCAAATCGCCGGCGGCCGCGGGCCGATGGTTCGTATCGGCCGCTAGGTCATTGACCGCCGCCGCGCCCCGGCGTCATTCTAACCCCTCATGCAGTTAGACAGCGTCCGCCCGCGGGATCTCGTCCTCTTCGCCGTCATGTGCGCGATCTGGGGCCTCACCTGGATCGCGATCCGCGCCGGCGTCGAGGTCCTGCCGCCGTTCTTCTTCGCCGCCTGCCGGTTCCTCGCCGCCGGGCCGATCCTGCTGGCGATGGCGGTCCTCGCCGGCCACCGGCTGGCGGTGCCCGGGCATTGGTTCCGGCTCCTGTGGACGGCGATGCTGACGAACACGCTCTGCTACGCAGCGGCGTTCTGGGGTATGCGCTTCGTGCCGAGCGGCTTCTCGGCCGTCATCAGCGAGGCGCTGACCCCGGTCGCCGTCTTTGTCGTGGCGCTGCTCGCCCGGCAGGAACTCTTCTCCCGGACGCGGTTCGCGGCCGTCGTGCTTGGCATCGCCGGCCTGCTCGTGATGTTCGAAGGCAGGTCGAGCATCGATCCCTCGCCGGAGGCGCTCGCCGGAACCTTGGCGATCGTCGTCGGCACGCTCTCCTTCTGCATCGGTTCGGTGTTCACCCGGCCGCTAGCCCAGAACCTCCCGGCGCTCGTCGTCGCCGGCTGGCACTGCGTCATCGGCGGCATCGGTCTCGCGCTGATGTCGATCGTGATGGAATCGCCGACGCCGGCGCTGTTCGGCGCCTTCGCCGACCCGTGGATATTGGCCAGCTGGGCCTTCCTCGTGCTCTGCGGATCGATCGCGGCCTACACGATCTATCTCCGCCTGCTCGACGCCTGGGGCCCGACGCCCGCGATCGGCTATTCCTTCGTCTCGCCGGCAATCGCGGTCGCCGCCGGCGTGCTCGTCTTTGCCGAGCAGTACACGCCGACGGAAGGCATCGGTGCCCTGATCATGCTGACCGCGACCGCGCTGATGGTCCGCACCGTCGGAAAGTGAGGAAGTCCATGTCCAAGTACACGCTGCTGGCGCTCGAAGGCTGGGGCTCGACGATCGCGGAAGCCGCGCTCGCGGTCGCCGGCCTCCCTTACGAGATCGAAACCATCGACCCGCGCGGCAAGGGGCAGGACCGTTTGCTGAAGCTGAACCCGCTCGGGCAGCTGCCGACGCTGATCCTGCCGGACGGCCAGGTGATGACCGAGAGTGCCGCGATCGTGCTCTACCTCTCCGAGCTCAAGCCGCAGGCGGGCCTGGCGCCGCCGCCGGACGATCCGACGCGGCCCGAATTCCTCCGCTGGCTCGTGTTCCTGGTGGCGGCGATCTATCCGACCTTCGCGGTCGGCGACGTGCCCCAGAAATGGATCGCGGGCGAGGCCAACCAGAGGGCGCTGACCAAAGGGGCGATCGAGCAGCGCTGCCGCAACTGGCTGATGGTCGAAGAAGCGGTGAAGGGCCCGTGGTTCCTGGGCGAGCGCTTCTCGGCGCTCGACATCTATCTCGGAGCGATGACCCACTGGCGGCCGGCGCGTGCCTGGTTCAAGGCGAACTGCCCGAAGGTCTACGCGATCGCGCTCAAGGCCGATGTCCATCCGGGCCTGACCAGGGTGCTCAAGCGCAACTTCGAATAGGATCTTACGCGGCGACCGGCCGGCGGCCGATCTCCTTCAGGCACTTGTCGATCCAGAGCGCCGCCAGCTTCTCCTGCGCGCCGTTCTGCGAGAGTCGCTGGCGCAGCATGTCGAAGTCGACGGTGCCCAGCGGCTGATCCTGGTTGAAGCAGGAGAACACCACGGTCTCCTTGCCGGTCACCGGATCGACCTGCGTCTGCAGGCACTGGGCGCAGATCTCCTTCATCATGCATTGCATCGGCGAGTTGATGGACGCGATCGCGACCAGGCTCGGCTTGAGGTACGCCTTGAGCACGCCTTCGCGCGCATGCGCCACCGCCGCCATCATCCGGTCGGAGCCGATCACGATCAGGCGGTCGGCGTCCTTGAGGTCGATCGGCTTCGCGCCAAGCTCGCCGCGCGCATAGGCGGTCATCGCCTCGATGATGTTGCCGGTGAAGGAAAGATCCTGCGGGCGCGTCGGCGCCAGGCCGGCCTGGTCGCAGGACCAGACGATCACATCGGCCGCTGCCTCGATCTCCTCGACTTTGTAGCGGTCGCCGGCGCTCTTGTATCCCGCGAAGTAAAGCACCTTCGAGCCTTGCGCGCGCAGCGCCGCGCCGATCGAGAACAGCACCGCGTTGCCGAGACCGCCGCCGATCAGGATCGCGGTCTCGCCCGCCGGCGTCTCGGTCGGCATGCCGGTCGGGCCCATCAGGATCACCGGCTCGCCGGCCTGAAGCTCGGCGCAGAGGTCGGAAGAGCCGCCCATCTCGAGCACGATGGTCGAGACGAGGCCGTCCTCGCGATCGACCGAGGCGCCGGTGACGGCGAGCCCTTCCATCGTCAGCAGCGTCGAGTCGGCGCGGCGCGCCTTCGACTCGTAGTTCTGCAGCCGGTAGAACTGGCCCGGGTGGAAGGCCTCGGCCGCGAACGGCGCCTTGATCACGATCTCGACGATGTTGGGCGTGAGCCGACGGATCGCGTGCACGCGAGCGCGAAGCCCATCGTCCAGCGCCGCAAACATCTCCTTCGGTGAAACCTGGGTCGGCGCGCGCTTGGCGAGCGCGCGGCTCACCACCGGATAGCCCTGCTTGGTGCCACCCATTGCCTTCACGACGTTGCCGGCAAACGTGGGATGCAGGTCGCCGAAGAAGCTGAGAGCGCGGCCGTCCGCCTCGATAGCCGCCAGCACGTGGGGCGTCGCGGGCTTCGACACGCGCTCGGGCGTCACCGGGTTGCCGTCCTCGTCGACGGCGCGGAAGTACTTGCCGTCGAGCTCCAGCCTGCCCTCCATCTCGCGGGCGAGCACGGTGTTGGGCTGGGTACCCGCCGCCATCAGCACGGCGCGGGCGGGCAGGCGGACGGAGGTGCCGTCGCGCTCGAAGACCACGGCGCGGGCGTGCTCGTTG
Source organism: Rhodospirillaceae bacterium (assembly GCA_016792585.1). Lineage (GTDB taxonomy): Bacteria > Pseudomonadota > Alphaproteobacteria > SHVZ01 > SHVZ01 > SHVZ01. The sequence continues at coordinate 9,723 of JAEULB010000064.1, read as the reverse complement.
AGATCGACCTCGACCTCGACCGGGCTCAGGTTCTCGGCAAAGCGGATGCCTTCCTCGAGTGCCTTCTCGACTTCCTCGTGGTTGAGCGTATAGCTCGGCGCGTCGATCATCCGGCGGCGATAGGCGATGGTGACGCCGCCCCAGGAATCGATCAGCTTGTCCTTGTCGGCGCCGGGATCGGCAAGCGCCTTGGCGTGCGCCAGGAACTCCTCGGCGACCTCTCTCTCCTCGTCGGTCCAGCCGGCACGGACCTTGGCCTCGCCCTCGTCGGCGACCAGCGCCTCGTAGCGACGACTGAACTTCTCGACCTGGATCGGATAGTAGGCGCGGGCCTCGGTCGCGGTGTCGATCGCGGTCAGGCCGCCGCCGATGACGACGACCGGGAGGCGGATCTGAAGGTTGGCGAGACTGTCGGCCTTGGCGGCACCGGTCAGCTGCAGGCCCATCAGGAAGTCGGATGCCGCACGGACGCCGCGCGCGAGGCCGTTCTTCATCGGCACGATGGTCGGACGCCCGGCGCCCATGCAGAGCGCGATGTGGTCGAAGCCCAGCTTGAAGGCGCCGTCGACGGTCAGGGTGCCGCCGAAGCGCACGCCGCCGTACATCGCGAACTCGGTCCGGCGCTCCAGCAGCAGGCGGACGATCTTGAGGAAGTTCTTGTCCCAGCGGACGGTGATGCCGTACTCGGCGACGCCGCCGAAGCCCGCCATCGCGCGCTGGTCGAGCCTTTCGGTCAGGATCGAGATGTCGCGGATCGGTTTGAACGGCACGCGTCTGCCCAGCGGCTCGACGCCGGAGATCTCCGCCGGCAGCGGCTCGATCTTGAGCCCGTCGATCGCCGCGACCGCATGCCCGTCGTTGACCAGGTGGTGCGAGAGGTTGAAGCCGGCAGGGCCGAGGCCGACGACCAGCACCTTGTAGCCTGTCTCCGGCTTCGGCAGCGGGCGGCGGACGTTGAGCGGGTTCCAGCGCGTCAGCAGGCCGTAGATCTCGAAGCCCCAGGGCAGCGACAGCACGTCCTTCAGCGTGCGCGTCTCGACCTGTGGGATGTCAACCGGCTCCTGCTTCTGGTAGATGCAGGCCTTCATGCAGTCGTTGCAGATGCGGTGCCCGGTCGCCGCGCAGAGCGGGTTGTCGATCGCGACGACCGCGAGCGCGCCGATCGAGATGCCCCGGCTCTTCACCAGGTTCATCTCGGAGATCTTCTCCTCCAGCGGACAGCCGGCGAGGGTCACGCCGAAGGTGCTCTTCTGGAACTCGCCGGTCTTGCGGTCGCGAAGTCCCTTCGAGCAGCTGTCCTTGCCCTGGTTGTGGCACCAGATGCAGTAGTTGGCGTGGTCGAGCGCGCCCTTGAGGTCCATGCCGGCGTCGGTCAGCGCGAAGCCGTCGCGCCGGCGCCAGTGATGCGGGTCGAGGCGCAGCATCTCGACGCCGTCGATCGCGATCGTCTCGGCCGGCACCAGGTGCATCGGGTCGGGCTTGCGCGGCACGCGGAAGAGGACGCCACGCCCGTGCTTGGCCTTGCCCGCGTCGGAGTAGACGGCCCAGGCCGCGTACTTCTTCGCGACCTCGAGCGCGTCGGCGTTCTTCTCCGCGTCGGCGAGCCATTGGACGACCGCGGAGGCATAGCTCTCCTCGGTCAGCGTGCCGCCGATCAGCGCCTCGAGATTCCGGGTGAGGGCCGCGCCGTCGAGCGCGGCGGCATCCTCCGGCTTGATCTCCTTCACGGCGCGGCGCTGCACGAACAGGCGCTTCACCTCGTAGAGCGGCGCCAGCGCGTCGTGGCGGGACGCAAGCGCCCGGGCTTCGGACTGGATGCCGAACAGGCTCGCGATGAAGTCGTCGAGGTGCGGCGCCAGGTCGATGACGAGCTGGGACTCGTCCTTGGCCTCCAGCTTGTCCGGCTCGGCGCGGGCGCTCATGAGCCGGTTGAACAGGCCGGCATCGGCGTCCTTCAGGTGCGCGCAGAAGCGGCCATCCAGGCGCACGAGCCCGTTGCGGGCGTAGAGGTCTTGGAAGGCGAAGCCGTTGGCGAGCTGAAGCGTCTCGGTCACAAGGAAATCCGCACTGGAGAAGCCACGAGTTAGCGCGAAATATGGGGAGCCGTCACCCCGATTCGATGCGGTTTCCTTCCATTTTGCAGTCCGGAAACAGCAGGAAATCACCAGCGCGACGCTTCGTCGCTCTGGCGAACACGCAAGCCCCTGCTCATAGTGAGGCCATGTCCGAGGCTTCCCCGCGCCCGGTCATCGTCTGGCTCCAGCTCACGGCAGCGATGATCTTCGCCATGGCGGTGATCGGCGCGATCACGCGCCTCACCGAGTCCGGCCTCTCGATGGTCGAATGGCGGCCGCTGGTCGGCGTGCTGCCGCCGCTCTCCGACGCGCATTGGCAGAAGCTGTTCGACGAGTACCGGCTGACGCCCGAGTTCCAGAAGGTGAACGCGTGGATGGGCCTGGATGACTTCAAGAGCATCTTCTGGTGGGAGTACATCCACCGGCTCTGGGGCCGGCTGATCGGTCTCGTCTTCGCACTGCCCTTGGCCTGGTTCTGGTGGAAGGGCCAGCTCGCCGCCTGGCTCAAGCCCTGGCTGGTGCTGGCGCTGCTGCTGGGCGGGCTCCAGGGCGCGGTCGGCTGGTGGATGGTGGCTTCGGGCCTGGTCGACGATCCCCATGTGAGCCACTGGCGGCTCGCCGCGCATCTCGGCCTTGCCGTGCTGGTCTACGGTCTCATCCTGGCGCTGGTCGAGCGGCTGCAGCCGTCGTCGCGGCTGCCGACGCCGGCGTGGCTGAAGCGCCTCTCGGTCGTTCTCGTCTCGGTGATCTTCCTGGTCATCCTCTCGGGCGCGCTGGTCGCGGGCCTGGATGCGGGGCTCGTCTACAACACGTTTCCGACCATGGGCGACCAGTGGATCCCGGACGAGGTGTACCTCGCCGAGAACACCGCCCACTTCTTCTCGACGCCGGCGGCGGTGCAGTTCCTGCATCGCTGGTTCGCCAAGACGGTCGCGGTGGCGATCCTCGTATGCTGGGCCGTCGCGCGCCGCGTCCCGCTGGCGCCGGCACAGCGCATGCCGGTCGACCTGCTGGCCGGCATGGCGATGGTGCAGATCGGGCTTGGCATCCTGACCATCATCCTGCAGGTGCCGATCGGGCTTGCCGCCGCGCACCAGGCTGGCGCCCTGGTGCTCTACGGCCTCGCGGTCTGGACCGCGGGCCGCCTCAGGCAGGCTTAAGCCCGTTCCAGCATCGCGCTCAGCAGCACGTTGCAGCCGGCGGCGAGGTCTTCGGGCTTCGCGTTCTCGACCTCGTTGTGGCTGATCCCGTTCTCGCACGGCACGAAGATCATCGCCGTCGGCGCCACGCGCGCGACATAGACCGCATCGTGGCCGGCGCCCGACACGATCTCGCGCGAGGGGTAGCCGAGCTTCGCGGTCGCGCTCCTGACCGCCTCGACGCAGGCCGCATCGAACGGCGTCGGCGGGAAGTACCAGAAGTCCTTCACCTCGACCTCGAGGCCGATCTTCGCCGCGATCTCGCGGCAGGCCGATTTGAGCTCGGCATCCATCTTCGAAAGCGTCGCATCGTCCGGGTGGCGGAAATCGACGGTGAAGAAGACCCGGCCTGGAATCGTGTTTCGGCTGTTCGGGCTCGACTGGATGAAGCCGACGGTGGCGCAGGCATTCGGCGGATATGCCAGGCCGATGCGGTTGACCGCGTCGATCATGCGCGATGCCCCGACCAGGGCGTCCTTGCGCCGTGCCATCGGCGTCGGACCGGCATGCGCTTCCTGGCCGGTCACCGTGATCTCGTACCAACGCTGGCCTTGCGCGCCGGTGACGACGCCGACGGTCTTGCCCTCGGCCTCCAGGATCGGGCCCTGTTCGATGTGAGCCTCGAAATAGGCGGCGAAGGCCCGGCCGCCGACCTTCTCCGGGCCGGCATAGCCGATGCGCTTCAGCTCGTCGCCGAGCTTCTTGCCGTCCACATCCTGCTTGGCTTCGATCTCCTCGACCGGCCAGATGCCGGCGAAGACGCCCGATCCCATCATCGCCGGGGAGAAGCGCGAGCCTTCCTCGTTGGTCCAGACCGCGACCTCGATCGGCGCATCGGTCTCGATCTTGTGGTCGTTCAGCGTGCGGATCACCTCGAGGCCCGCCAGCACGCCGTAGACGCCGTCGAAACGGCCGCCGGTCGGCTGGGTGTCGAGGTGGCTTCCGGTCACCACCGGCGCCTTCCTGGGATCGCGGCCCGCGCGGCGGATGAAGATGTTGCCGATGCGGTCGACCGAGACCGTGCAGCCCGCCTCCCTGGCCCAGCCGACGAAGAGGTTTCTCCCGTCGCGGTCGAGGTCGCTGGCGGCGAGCCGCGCGTTGCCGCCCTTCGCGGTGGCGCCGATCTTCGCCATGTCCATCAGGCTCGCCCAGAGACGGCTGCCGTCGATGCTCAAGTTCCGCTTCATCGCTGTCCTCCGCTGGCGCTCATTGTGGCCGGCCGATAGTCTGGACGCCATGCGCGTCTTTCATTCGCCGGATCACGTCCGGCATTTCCCCAAGACCTTCATCATGCGCGGCCAGGTGGTCGAGAGCCCGGAGAAGCCGGAACGGGCCGAGGTCATGCTGAAGGCGCTGACCCAGGCCGGGCACCGCATCGAGACGCCGAGGAAGCATGGCACCGCGGCGGTCGAGGCGACCCACGATGCCGGCTACCTCGCGTTCCTGAAGGATGGCTACAAGGCCTGGCGGGCGCTTCCCGGCGCCTCGCCTGCGATCATCCCGAACGTGCATCCCGGGCGGAACATGGCGCATGCGACGGCGCATCCGGTGGCGCGAGCCGGCTGGTATCAGGCCGACACCGCCTGTCCGGTCGACGACGGCACCTGGGAAGGCTGTCTCGCCGCCGTCGATTGCGGGCTCGCCGCGACCGAGGCGGTGCTGGCGGGCGAGCGTGTCGCCTACGGCCTCTGCCGGCCGCCCGGTCACCATGCCTACGCCGACCAGTCGGGCGGCTTCTGCTTCCTCAACAATGTCGCGATCGCCGCCGACGTCGCCGCCAGGGCGAAAGGCCGCGTCGCGATCCTCGACGTCGACGTCCATCACGGCAACGGCACGCAAGGCATCTTCTGGCGGCGGCCGGATGTGCTGTTCGTCTCGCTGCACGCCGATCCCGCGGTCTACTACCCGTTCTACGCGGGCTATGCGGAGGAGACCGGCCAGGGAGCGGGAGCGGGGGCGACCTTCAACATTCCGCTGCCGCCCGGCACCAACGACGACGCCTACATGCCGGCGCTGGCGCGTGCGCTCGGCCGTATCCGGGCATACGGGCCCGCGGTCCTGCTGGTGTCGCTCGGGCTCGATGCGGCCGAGGACGATCCGCTCGGCATCCTCAAGATCACGACGGAGGGCTTCCGGCGGATGGCGCGCGAGATCGCCGGCCTGAGCCTGCCGACGGTTCTGATCCAGGAAGGCGGCTATCTCTCCGCCAGCCTCGGCGGGAACGCCGCGGCGTTCCTCGCCGGATATGAGGGTCGCTAGCGGCTGCCCTTGATGTAGGGGGCGAGGAAGCGCTGGACGTTGGTGTCGAGCTGCACGTCGAGGTCGCGCATCAGCCCTTCCACCAGCTCGTAGAGCACGCGGTCAAGCTCGTTGGGCGAGATGCCTTCCGCCACCGTCCGGCTGCGCTCGGCACGCGCGCTGGCGCTGCCCTCGGGCATGTTGATGTTGGTCGGCTTGATCTCGATCGAGACGTCGACGAATGCGTCGTAGCGCGCCGCCTGCTCCTTGGTGAAGACGCCCTGCACGCCGGGCGTCACGCGGAGCGAGCTCTCGATCACCCGCGCGTCCTTGATGGTGACGACGGCGTTGCCGCTGCTGCCGACCGGGACCAACCGGTCTCTCGCCCAGCGCTCGACCGCCTTCGCGGGCGGCACCGGCGCCTGGTGCTCGATGTTCGGCAGGCGGAAGGTCGGCTGGTACTGGTCGACCACCTGGATCTGGGCGACGTCGAGCAGGAAGCGCGGCCGGTCGGTGAAGGTCATGTCCGGAAGCCTGACCGGCGGCGGCGCGGCGCAGGCGGCGGGGAGCACGACGACGGCGAGGAGGGCGAGCTTCTTCAGGAGCGACATCATGGGACCTCGTCTCGATCTGCCGGTGGCTGGGCGGGTAACCCGGGCGGCCTTCGGCCGTTCCCGGAAAACCATACCCATATACCGTGGCGGAAGTTAGCCCGCCCTGAGCTGGCGCACCTCTTCTTCCGAGAAGATGTTGCTGGCGTTGCAGAATTGGCAGGTGACGATGAACCTGCCGTCGACCATCAGCTCGGGAAGGTCCGACTCGGGCACCAGACGCAAGGCGCCTTCGGCCCGCTCGCGCGTGCAGCGGCACCTGGCCTCGACCGGCCTCGCCGAGAAGACGCGCACACCCTCGGCATGGAAGAGCCGATAGAGCAGGTCCTCGGACCTGAGGTCCGGGTCGAGCAGCTCGTCCTCGGTCAGGCTCTCAAGCAGATGCAGCGTGCGGTTCCAGGCGTCCGGATCGAGGCTCTCGCCCGGCAGGCGCTGGACCATCAGTGCGGTCGAACGCCAGGCGGTGCCCAGGCCCGAGGCCAGGATCAGCCGCGTGCCGAGTTGTTCCGACTGCTTGAAGTAGTGATCGGCGGCACCGGCGAGCGTGTCCTCGCCGAGTGCCACGATGCCCTGGTAGCGCTCGGTGTCCGGTCCCTGGTCCACGGTGAAGGCGAGCTGGCCCTTGCCGACGAGCCGGTCGAGACGGCGCTCGTCGGCGGCGATCGGCTTGCCGGCGAGCTGCGCATAGCCGCGGAGATGTCCCGCCGAGGTCATGTCGACGACCAGCAGCTTGATCGGGCCGTTGCCCTTGGCCTGGACCGAGAAGACGCCGTCGAACTTGAGCGAGGATCCGACCGCCGCGGCCAGCGCCATCGCTTCGCCCAGAAGCCGGCTCACCGGTCGCGGATAGGCGTGCTGGCGGAGGATCGTGTCGAGAGCGGGGCCTAAGCGCGCGATGCGGCCGCGGACGTTCAGACCATCGACCTGGAACGGCAGCACGACATCGTCGACGCCCGCGTAGTCAGACTTCAGGAGAGACACCAGGAAAGGATCGCCTTCTGCACGTGGAGGCGGTTCTCCGCCTCGTCCCAGACCACCGACTGCGGCCCGTCGATCACCGACGCGGTGACCTCGTCCCCCCGATGGGCGGGGAGGCAATGCATGAAGATGGCGTCGGACTTGGCCAATTTCATCAGGCGATCGTCGACACGGTAGGGGGCCAGCAGGTTGTGGCGGGTTTCGCCCTGGGTGGTGTCGTTCATCGAGACCCAGGTGTCGGTCACGATGCAGTCCGCACCGCGGGCGGCGGCATCCACGTCCTCGGTCACGATCACCTTGCCGCCCTGGCCCTGGGCCCAGCGGATCAGGTTGTCCGGCGGAGTCAGCTCGTTCGGGCAGGCGAGCCTGAGCTCGAAGTCGAAGCGGACCGCCGCATGGACCCACGAGGCCGCGACGTTGTTGCCGTCGCCCGACCAGGTGACGACGCGGCCGGCGATCGATCCGCGATGCTCCTCGAAGGTCATCACGTCTGCCATCAGCTGGCAGGGATGGCTGGTGTCGGTGAGGCCGTTGATCACCGGCACGGTCGCGTACTGCGCCAGCTCGTGCAGCTTCCACGGCTGGAAGGTGCGCATCATGATCACGTCGACGTAGCGCGACAGCACGCGGGCGGTATCGGCCAGCGTCTCGCCGCGGCCGGTCTGCATCTCCTGAGCCGACAGCATGATGGTCTCGCCGCCGAGCTGGCGCATGGCGACATCGAAGCTGACCCGGGTGCGCGTCGACGACTTCTCGAAGATCATCGCCAGGGTCTTGCCGTCGAGCTTGCGCTCGCGCTTGCCGGCCTTGAGCTCGCGCTTCATCTGGGCGCCGTCGTCCAGGATGGAACGGAGGGTCTTCGCCTCGAACGCGTCGAGGTCGAGGAAGTGCTTGGGAGACATGATCAGGCGGAGAGCTGGGCCGCGGCCTTGTCGATCTTCTCGACCGCCTCGCGCACATGGCTCTCGTCGATGATCAGCGGCGGGACGAGACGCACCACGTTCTCGCCGGCGCCGACGGCGAGCAGGCCGTTCTCGCGCAGCTTGTCGACCAGCTGGGTGTTGGGCACGTGGCAGCGGAGCCCCAGCATCAGGCCGGCGCCGCGCACCTCGATGAACACCTTCGGGTGCTTCTTGACCACCGCCTCGAGCTCCTTCCAGAGCAGGCGCGCGATCTTGTCGACGCGCTCGAGAAAGCCCGGCTCCAGCATCACGTCCATGACCGCGTTGGCGACGGCCATCGCCAGCGGGTTGCCGCCGAAGGTCGAGCCGTGGGTGCCGGCGGTCATGCCCACCGCGGCCTTGTTGGTCGCCATGAAGGCGCCGACCGGGAAGCCGCCGCCGAGGCCCTTGGCGATGCACATGACGTCGGGCGTGACGCCGGCCCACTCATGGGCGAACAGCTTGCCCGACCGGCCCATGCCGCACTGGACCTCGTCGAACACCAGCAGCACGCCGAACTCGTCGGCGATCTTGCGAAGCTCGCGGAGATAGGAGAGCTGGGCCGGCTTGATGCCGCCTTCGCCCTGCACCGGCTCGACCAGGATCGCCGCCGTGTTGCCGTCGATCGCGGCGCGGAGCTCGTTCAGGTTCCCGAAGGCGACCTGCTTGAAGCCCTCGACCGCGGGGTCGAAGCCCTTCAGGTACTTCTCGTTGCCGGCGGCGGCCAGCGTCGCCAGCGTGCGGCCGTGGAAGGCGCCGGAGCAGCCGATCACGGTGAACTTCTCGGGATGGCCGGTGTCGTCGTGGTACTTGCGGACCAGCTTGATCGCGCCTTCCAGCGCCTCGGCGCCGGAATTGCAGAAGAACACCTTGTCGGCGAAGGTGTGCTTGGTCAGCTTCTCCGCCAGCTTCTCCTGCTCGGGGATCCGGTAGAGGTTGGAGACGTGCCAGAGCTTGGCGCCCTGGTCGGCCAGCGCCTTGACCAGCTTCGGATGCGAATGACCCAGCGCGTTGACGGCGATGCCGGCAGCGAAGTCGAGGAAGCGTCGGCCGTCGGTCGCGACGAGATAGGGGCCTTCACCCCGGTCGAAAGCGATATCGTAGCGACCATAGGTCGGCATCACGGCGGCGGCAGTCACGGGTCGGCTCCTGAGGGAGGAAGGGTTCCGGACCGGAACAAGGGCCGGAAACCGCCAACTATCCGGAGGGCCGGCGAATCTGTCAACCGCGAGGGGACTTGCTCCCGGCCCCTCGGCCCGGTAGGTGGATCAGGCTCATGAGAGGGAATAAGCCTTGAAGATCTGCATCTTCGGCGCCGGCGCGATCGGCGGGCACGGCGCCGCGTTGATGGCCCGGGCCGGCCACGACGTGACGCTGATCGCCCGGGGAGCCCAGCTGGAGGCGATCCGGCGAAAGGGGCTCACCTTCATCGGCAAGGACGAGCGCTTCACGGTGCCGGTGCGCGCGGTCGAGACGCCGGAGGAGGCCGGCGTCCAGGACGCCGTGGTGCTTGCGGTGAAGGCGCCGTCGCTGGTCGAGATCTCGCAGAAGCTGAAGCCGCTGCTGGGGCCCGAGACGCCGATCGTCGCCGCGCTCAACGGCATCCCGTGGTGGTTCTTCTCCGGCATTGGCGGCGCGCTCGAGGGGCGACCGCTGAAGACCCTCGATCCCGACGGGCGCA
>JAEULB010000055.1 GCA_016792585.1 Rhodospirillaceae bacterium | reverse complement strand
GCTGCGAAGCACGCCATCAGGCTCTCGACGACCCGGGTCTCGTGGTCGCCGTCCGGCGGCAGCACGTCGCGCAGCCCCTGAGGCAGGAGCGCGCGGGAGGTCAGATCCGATCCGCTGGCGGACTGGGACACGAGACAGGCTTTCCGATCGGGATTGTGCGGCGCGGCATTGAGTAGCCGGTTTGGACGGCAGCGGCAACCTCGGAAGAAAGCCGTGACCGGACGCCGCACCGCGGCAAATCGATTGACCCTCGGACGCCCCCTCCGTAGCTTCGGAGCTGGGCCACGCTCCCCCACCGGAGCGCAACTATTCTGCAAGGGATAGGCGATGACGAACACACCCGGACTCCGTCCGAAATCCCCCCATTTTTCCTCTGGTCCCTGTGCCAAGCGACCTGGCTGGTCGCCTGAAGCGCTGGCCTCCGCCTTGGTCGGCCGCTCGCATCGCTCCAAGGAGGGCAAGGCGCGGCTGGTCGAGGTGATCGACCGTTCCAAGGCGATCCTCGGGATGCCGAAGGATTATCGCCTGGCGATCGTGCCGGCCTCCGATACCGGCGCGGTCGAGATGGCGCTGTGGAGCCTCCTCGGTGCCCGCGGCGTCGAGGTGCTCTCCTGGGAAAGCTTCGGCGAGGGCTGGGCGACCGACGTCACCAAACAACTGAAGCTGAAGGGCGTGCGCGTCGTGAAGGCCGGCTACGGCCAGCTTCCCGACCTGAAGGCCGTCGACTGGTCCAGCGACGTCGTCTTCACCTGGAACGGCACCACCTCGGGCGTGAAGGTGCCCGACGGCGATTGGATCCCCGACGACCGCCAGGGCCTCGCGATCTGCGATGCGACCTCGGCCGCCTTCGCGATGGGTCTGCCGTGGCCGAAGCTCGATGTGGTCACCTGGTCCTGGCAGAAGGTGCTGGGCGGCGAAGCACAGCACGGGATGCTGGCGCTCTCGCCGCGTGCGATCCAGCGCCTAGAAAGCTATGTCCCGCCCTGGCCGCTGCCGAAGCTCTTCCGCATGACTAAGGCAGGCAAGTTCGACGAGGCGCCGTTCAAGGGCGAGACCATCAACACGCCCTCGATGCTGGCGGTCGAGGATGCGCTCGACGGGCTCCGCTGGGCGGAGAAGGTCGGCGGCCTGAAAGGCCTGATCGCACGCTCGGAAGCAAACCTGAAGGTTCTCAGCGCCTGGGTGGATCGCACGGATTGGGTCGGATTCCTTGCCAAGGAACCGGCGACGCGTTCCTCGACCTCGGTCTGCCTCTCCTTCGTCGATCCTTGGTTCCAGGGGCATGGAGACGAAGCCAAGGCGGCGATCGCCAAGAAGGTCGCGGGATTCCTCGAGGCCGAGGGCGTCGCCTTCGACATCGCCTCGTACCGTGATGCACCGCCGGGCTTGCGCATCTGGTGTGGCGCCACCGTCGAAGCATCCGACCTCGAAGCCCTCACGCCCTGGCTCGACTGGGCTTATGCCCGCGCCAAGGCCGCCTGACCGGAGTCCCCATCCATGCCCAAGGTTCTCATTTCAGACGATCTCTCCCCGCTCGCGGCCGAGATCTTCCGTTCGCGCGGCATCGAGGTCGACGTCAAGATCGGCCTCAAGCCTGACCAGCTCCGCGCCATCATCGGCGAGTACGACGGCCTCGCTATCCGCTCGGCGACCAAGGTGACGAAGGAAGTCCTCGACGTCGCGACCAACCTCAAGGTCGTCGGCCGCGCCGGCATCGGCGTCGACAACGTCGACGTCAAGAACGCGACGCAGAAGGGCGTCGTGGTGATGAACACGCCCTACGGCAACGCCATCACCACGGCCGAGCACGCGATCGCGCTGATGTTCGCGCTCGCCCGCGAGATACCGGCCGCAGATCGCTCGACCCGTTCCAGCAAGTGGGAGAAGAACCGCTTCATGGGCGTCGAGCTCGCGGCGAAGACGCTCGGGCTGATCGGCTGCGGCAACATCGGCTCGATCGTCGCCGACCGGGCGCTCGGCCTCAAGATGAAGGTGATCGCCTTCGACCCGTTCCTGACCGAGGACCGCGCCAAGGCGATCGGCATCGAGAAGGTCGAGCTCGAGGATCTGTTCGCACGATCCGACTTCATCACGCTGCATGCGCCGCTGACCGAGTCGACGAAGAACATCGTCGACGCCAAGGCCCTGGCGAAGATGAAGAAGGGCGTGCGCATCATCAACTGCGCGCGCGGCGGCCTGGTGGTCGAGGACGACCTGAAGGCAGCGATCGAGTCGGGCCATGTCGCCGGCGCGGCGCTGGACGTGTTCTCGGTCGAGCCGGCCAAGGACAACCCGCTTTTCGCCCTCGAGCAGGTGATCGCGACCCCGCATCTCGGCGCCTCGACCACCGAGGCGCAGGAGAAAGTGGCGCTCCAGATCGCCGAGCAGATGAGCGACTTCCTGCTGACCGGTGCCGTCACCAACGCGCTGAACATGCCGTCGGTGACCGCCGAGGAGGCGCCGAAGCTGAAGCCGTACATGCGGCTCGCCGAACTCCTCGGCAGCATGCTGGGCCAAGTGGTCGAGCGCGAGGTGACGGCGGTGACGCTTGAGCTGGAAGGCCAGGCGGCCGAGCTCAATCCCCGCCCGCTGATCCAGGCGGCACTCGCCGGCCTGTTCCGCCCGATGCTCGACAGCGTCAACATGGTCAATGCGCCAGAGATCGCGCGACAGCGCAACATCGCGGTCAGCGAGACCCGGCACGAACGCGACTGCGACTACCAGACGCTGCTGAGGCTCACCGTTGTCACGGAGGCACGCTCGCGCTCGGCCGACGGCACGCTGATCGGCGGCACCCGCCCCCGCCTCGTCGCGGTCCAGGACATCGCGATCGAAGCCGATTTCGGCAAGCACCTGCTCTATGTCCGCAACAAGGACAAGCCCGGCTTCATCGGCGCCATCGGCACGGTGCTGGGATCGGCAGGCATCAACATCGCGACATTTCATCTCGGCCGCACGGCACCAGGAAAGGACGCGCTCTGCCTGATCGAGGTCGACCAGGCGATTCCGGAGGGTGTCTTGGAGAAGGTAAAGGGGCTGAGCCAGGTCGAACGGGTACGCACGCTCAGCTTCTAGAAACGAGATCCCGCCGCGGGTGGGGACCGCGGCGGGATCGTTCGCACTACATGTCCAGCTTCTTGGCGGCGCCCTGCGCCTTGCTGGTCGCCTCGCGGTCCTTGGTCATCCAGCCATCGCCCGAGAGCACGAGGCAGGAGACGCCGTTCGGTCCGGTTGCAAGCACCGTCCAGGTGCCGGACTCGGACGAGAGGACCTCGAACAGCCCGCCGCTATGCGTGACGCCGACCGATTGCGGCTCCTCGTTGAACTCAGCCTTCAGCTTCTCGACAAGCGCTGCACGTGGCGCGCAGATCTGCTGGCCGCCGGGCGTCCGCTGCTGTGCGTGAGCCGCGCTCACCGTCAGCGCCATCAGGGCCGAGGCCGCGACGATCATGGGTTTGCGAAGCATCCGAGTACCTTCCTTTCAGGACCGGCCTCGTCGAGCGACGTGGCAATCCGTTCATCTGCGAACACAAACGCCGATGGACAGAGAGGGGTACCGTGACCAAACCGTGACCTCCTTAGCCCTTGGATGAACTGGGAAATTGGCGACGCCGCGAATCATCGCGACGGCATTAGATCGGCGACTCCCTTGCCGTCCTCAGCGCGGCGAAAGCCGGCGACGAGATCCGCGTCGGTCACGGCAGCAAGGTCGAAAGAGTCTGGCTCATGTCCGGGTCTCGCTCAGGTCCGCCGCGGCATCGAGAAAGGCCCGCACCAGCGCCAGCCCCCGGCGCTCCTCCAGGCAGACCACGTATTCGGCGACGGCGAGGTCGGCGCCGGCGACGGCGATCCGGTGGAAGCGGTCACCCGGCCTAAATTCGCTCTCGAAGACGACGCCGATGCCGAAGCCGGCGGCGACCGCCTCGCCGACGCCCTCGCGGCTCTCGACCTCGATAATCGCGCCGGGGCGGACGGCGGCTGCGGCCAGGGTCGCCTCGAAGACGCCGCGGGTCACCGATCCCCGCTCGCGCAGCACCACGTCCTGGCCGGAGAGCTCGGCCAGCCGGATCCGGCGCCGGCCGGCCCAGGGATGGCCGTGCGGCACGAAAAGCACGAGACGGTCGGCGCGGAACGGCTGCGTGAACAGGCGCGGGTCCGAGGTCAGCTTCGCCATCACCGCGACGTCGGCCTCGTAGTCGAAGAGCCGGCGCAGCACGGTCACCGAGTTGCCAAGGCTGAGCGAGAAGGTCAGGCCGCCATGCCGGCGCTTGAGCTCGGCCAGGATCGGCACCGCGTGATAGGCGGAGTCCGCGCTGACCTTGAGATGGCCATGGGTCAGCGTTGCGGTGCCGGAGAGCAGCGCCCGCGCCTCCTCTTCGAGGGCGAACATCCGGTCGGTCAGGGCGAAGAGACGCTGGCCCAGCTCGGTCAGCTGGGCGCCGCGGCCGCGCCGCTCGAACAGGCGGACGCCATAAGCCTCCTCCAGCGCCTTCACCTGCCCCGAGAGCGTGGGCTGGCTGACGCCGGCGACGGCCGAGGCCCGCGTGAACCCGCGCTCGCGGGCGACATGATGGAAGGCGCGGAGCTGGGTGGGATTCATATCGGTTCTATCGATAGTTCGTATCCGTATAATGTATTGGATTTATGGCGAATGGAAGCGGACGCTCGGTCCAGTCCAGCCTCGCGGAGCTCCTCATGTCGACCAAGCCTGCAGCCTCGGAGACCGGCGATCCTCTTCTGCTGACACCGGGGCCACTGACCACGTCGCGTACGGTCAAGCAGGCGATGGTCCACGACTGGGGCTCGCGCGACGCTGCATTCCTGAGGATCAACCGCGAGGTTCTCGAGCGTATCGTCGAGATCGCCGGCGGCGTCGGCACGCATGTGACCGTGCCGATGCAGGGCAGCGGCACATTCGCGGTCGAGGCGATGCTGACGACCTTCGTGCCGCGCGGCAGCAAGGTCCTGCTGCTGGTCAACGGCGCCTATGGGCATCGCGCCGCCAAGATCTGCCAGATCGCCGGCCGCGCCCATCGCATCCTGGAAACGCCGGAGGACACGCCGCCGAGCCTCGCCGCACTCGACGAGGCGCTGGGATCCGATCCGTCCATCACGCATGTCTTCGCGGTCCACTGCGAGACCACGTCGGGCATCCTGAACCCGATCCGCCAGATCGCAGGCGTCGTCGCCGCCCATGGCCGCAAGCTCCTCATCGACTCGATGAGCGCCTTCGGCGCGCTCGAGATCGATGCCAATGCGGTTCCCTACGACGCGCTCGCCGCCTCGTCTAACAAGTGCCTGGAAGGCGTGCCCGGCATGGGCTTCGTCGTCTGCCGGCTCGACGCGCTGAAGGCGGCCAAGGGCAACGCCACGACGCTGGTGCTCGACCTCCACGACCAGTGGCAGGCCTTCGAGAAGACCGGGCAGTGGCGTTTCACCCCGCCGATCCATGTGATCGTCTCGCTGCACCAGGCGATCGACGAGCACCGCGCCGAAGGCGGCGTGAAGGGCCGCGGCGGCCGTTATGCCGCGAACTGCAAGCTCCTGATCGACGGCATGGCGAAGCTGGGGTTCAAGTCGCTGCTGCCGCCGGCACTCCAGGCGCCGATCATCGTCACCTTCCACATGCCGACCGATCCAGCCTTCCGCTTCCAGGCCTTCTACGACGGGCTCAAGGACCGCGGGTACGTGATCTATCCGGGCAAGCTGACGGTCGCCGACTCGTTCCGGATCGGCTGCATCGGCCGCATCGGCGCCGACCACATCAAGGGTGCGCTTGCAGCTGTCACGGAAGTGCTGGCGGAGATGGGGGTCACCCTGAAGAAGGCCGCCTGACTCCATGACCGTCACCGTCAACGGACGCAGCTACAACTCCCCGAAGCAGCCGGTCGTGGTCGTCTGCGTCGACGGCTCCGAGCCGGGCTACATCGAGCGCACCGCCGAGGCGGGCGACGCGCCTTTCCTCGGCCGTCTCCTGAAGGAAGGCACCAACGCGCTCGCCGACTGCGTGGTGCCGAGCTTCACCAACCCGAACAACCTCTCGATCGTCACCGGCGTTCCGCCCTCGGTGCACGGGATCTGCGGCAACTATTTCTTCGATCCCGAGGCGAAGGCCGAGGTGATGATGAACGACCCGAAGCACCTTCGGGTCGATACCATCTTCAAGGCGTTCCAGGGCCAGGGCGCCCGCATCGCCGTCGTCACCGCCAAGGACAAGCTCCGCGCGCTGCTGGGCAAAGGCCTGGCGCTGGGCCCAGGCAAGGCCGTCAGCTTCTCCTCGGAGAGGGCCGACAAGGTCTCGCTTGCCGAGAACGGCATCGACGAGGTGATGGGCCTGGTCGGCAAGCCCTTGCCGAGCGTCTACTCCGCCGACCTTTCCGAGTTCGTCTTCGCCGCCGGCGTCAAGCTGATGGAACGCAACCGGCCCGAGCTGATGTACCTCTCGACCACCGACTACATCCAGCACAAGCACGCCCCGGGCACCCCGGTCGCCAACGCCTTCTACAAGATGATGGACGGCTATCTGGCGAAGCTCGACGCGATGGGCTGCGTGATCGCGCTGACCGCCGATCACGGCATGAACGCCAAGCACGACAAGGGCGGCCAGCCGGACGTGATCTACCTGCAGGACCTGCTCGACCAGTGGATCGGCCCAGGGAAAGCGCGCGTGATCCTGCCGATCACCGATCCCTACGTCGTGCATCACGGCGCGCTCGGCTCCTTCGCCACCGCCTACCTGGCGGAAGGCGAGGTATCGGGCGTGATCGAGCGCCTGAAGAAGATGGAGGGGATCGAAGCGGCGCTGACCCGGGCCGAGGCGGCGTCGCGCTTTGAGCTGCCACCCGAGCGGATCGGCGAGATCGTCATCGTCTCGACCCGCCACAAGGTGCTCGGCACCAGTGCCGCCAAGCACGATCTCTCGGGCCTCACCGAGCCGCTGCGCAGCCATGGCGGCATTTCCGAGCAGAAGGTGCCGCTGATCGCCAACCGCAAGGCCGGTCTGGCCGGCGGCTGGCTCCGCAACTTCGACATCTTCGACGTCGTGCTCAACCGCGTCGCCCACTGAAGGACATTGCGCATGACCGCGCTCCGCCGCCCCGCTCCCGAGCCCCTGCACGAGACGCTTCGCCTCGCCGGCCGCAAGGTCGAAGGCGAGGGCCGGGTCGAGGTCTTCAATCCCTACACCAACGAAGTCGTCGGCACCGTGCCGCGGGCGCGGCGCGAGCAGGTGGCCGAGGCGTTCAGGATCGCCGCCGGCTACAGGCCGAAGCTGACCCGCTACGACCGCCAGAAGATCCTGATGACGACGGCTGAGCTGCTGGCCAAGCGCAAGGACGCGCTCTCCGACCTGATCACCGCCGAAAGCGGGCTCTGCAAGAAGGACTCGCTCTACGAGGTAGGCCGCGCCTACGACGTGTTCCACTTGGCGGGCCAGCTGGCGATCCAGGACGATTCCGAAACCTTCGCCTGCGACATCACCCCGCACGGCAAGGCGCGCCGCATCTTCACGATGCGCCAGCCGCTCCGCGCCATCAGCGCGATCACGCCGTTCAACCATCCGATGAACATGGTGGCGCACAAGATCGCGCCGGCGATCGCAACCAACCACTGCATCGTGGTGAAGCCGACCGAGCTGACGCCGCTGACCGCGCTGGCGCTGGCCGACGTGATCTATGAGGCGGGATTGCCGCCGGAGATGCTGTCGGTCCTGACCGGCCGGCCCGAGGACATCGGCGACGAGATGATCGTCAACGAGAACATCGATCTCGTCACCTTCACG
>JAEULB010000007.1 GCA_016792585.1 Rhodospirillaceae bacterium | reverse complement strand
CGCGCGGTCGCGTCGTCCTCGTCGATCTTCGCGAGCTCGGCGAGGCGCGCGTCGGAGAAGCCCATGCGCTTCAGCTTCCGCATGCCGTCGGCGGTCTCGGGGATGCCGCTCTTCGCGACCTCGGCCTCGACGTCGACGATCGCCTTCACCTGGCGGAGGAACCACGGATCGTAGTGGCAGGCGGCGTTGATCTCCTCGACCGTGAGGCCGAGGCGGAAGGACTGCGCGATGCGGAGCAGGCGATCGGGCGTCGGCTCGGCGAGCACGCGGCGGACGGCCTGCGGGTCGACGTTCTCGGGATCGACGCCGGGCAGCTCGACCGGGTTGAGGCCGTTGAGGCCCGTCTCCATCGAGCGGAAGGCCTTCTGCAGCGACTCCTGGAAGTTGCGGCCTATCGCCATCGCCTCGCCGACCGACTTCATCGACGTGCCCAGCAGCGACGCGGCGCCGGGAAACTTCTCGAAGGTGAAGCGCGGCATCTTGGTGACGACATAGTCGATCGTCGGCTCGAACGAGGCCGGCGTCACCTTGGTGATGTCGTTCTGGATCTCGTCCAGCGTGTAGCCCACGGCGAGCTTGGCCGCGACCTTGGCGATCGGGAAGCCGGTCGCCTTGGAGGCCAGTGCCGAGGAGCGCGAGACACGCGGGTTCATCTCGATGACCACTAGGCGTCCGTCGGCCGGGTTCACCGCGAACTGCACGTTGGAGCCGCCGGTATCGACGCCGATCTCGCGCAGGACCGCGATCGAGGCATCGCGCATCCGCTGATATTCCTTGTCGGTCAGCGTCAGCGCCGGTGCCACGGTGATGGAGTCGCCGGTATGCACGCCCATCGGGTCGACGTTCTCGATCGAGCAGATGATGATGCAGTTGTCCGCGGGGTCGCGGACCACTTCCATCTCGTATTCCTTCCAGCCTAGGACCGACTCCTCGACCAGCGTCTCGTGCACCGGCGACAGGCGCAGCGCGCCGGTGATGATCGCTTCCGCTTCCTCCATGTTGTAGGCGACGCCGCCGCCCTGGCCGCCGAGGGTGAAGGAGGGGCGCACGATGATCGGAAGCCCGATCGCCTCGACGGCGGCGCGGCCGTCCTCGATCGACTTCACCAGACGCGAGCGCGGGCTTTCGAGCCCGATCTTGTCCATCGCCTCGCGGAACTTGAGACGATCCTCTGCCTTGGCGATCGCGTTGCGGTCGGCGCCGATCAGCTTGACCCCGAACTTGTCCAGCGTGCCGTCGTCGGCGAGCGCCATCGCGGTGTTGAGCGCGGTCTGCCCGCCCATGGTCGGCAGCAGCGCGTCCGGGCGCTCCTTCTCGATCACCTTCGCCACCATCGCCGGCGTGATCGGCTCGACGTAGGTGGCGTCCGCCAGGCCCGGGTCGGTCATGATCGTCGCCGGGTTCGAATTGACGAGAATGATCCGGTAGCCCTCGTCCTTCAGTGCCTTGCACGCCTGCGTCCCGGAATAATCGAACTCGCAGGCCTGGCCGATGACGATCGGACCGGCGCCGATGATGAGGATCGACTTGATGTCTGTGCGTTTGGGCATGGTCGTCCTTGGGCGGCGGCGCCGATCAGGCGGCCGATTTCTTCTTCTTCGCCGCCATCAGGTCGACGAAACGTTCGAACAGGTAGTGGCTGTCGGAGGGGCCGGGCGAGGCTTCCGGGTGGTACTGTACGCTGAACACCGGCTTCGACTTGAGCTTCAGGCCCTCGTTCGAGCCGTCGAACAGCGAGACATGCGTGACCTCGGCGTCGGGCGGCAGCGTCTCCGGCTTCACCACGAAGCCGTGGTTCTGGCTGGTGATCTCGACCTTGCCGGTGGCGAGATCCTTGACCGGATGGTTCGCGCCGCGATGTCCCTTCGGCATCTTCTCGGTCTTGGCGCCGAGGGCGAGGGCCAGCATCTGGTGGCCGAGGCAGATGCCGAACAGCGGCACCTCCTTCTTGATCACCTCGCGGATCATCGGCACCGAGTAGACGCCGGTCGCCGCCGGATCGCCGGGGCCGTTCGAGAGGAACACGCCGTCGGGCTTGTGGCGCATCACGTCGTCGGCGGTCGCGTTCGCCGGCAGCACCGTCACCTTGCAGCCGGACGCCGCGAGGCAGCGGAGGATGTTGCGCTTGGCGCCGTAGTCGACGGCGACGACGTTGTAGCTCGGCTTGTCCTGGCGGCCGTAGCTGTCGGTCTCGAAGCTCCAGGTCGTCTCGTCCCAGCCGTAGCCTTGGCGGCAGGAGACTTCCCTGGCGAGGTCCATGCCTTCAAGGCCGGGCCATGCCTTGGCCTGATCCTTCAGCGCGTTGAGATCGAACTTCCCGTTGGGGGCATGCGCCAGCACGCCGGTCGGTGCACCTTCGTCGCGGATCAGGCGGGTCAGTTCGCGCGTGTCGACGCCGGCGATGCCGATCAGGTTGCGCGCCTTGAGCCAGGCGTCGAGATGCTTCGTCGCGCGGTAGTTCGACGGATCGGTGATGTCTTCGCGGACGACCAGGCCGCGCGCGGCGATCGTCGTCGTCTCGATGTCGGCCTCGTTGGTGCCGACATTGCCGACATGCGGGAAGGTGAACGTGATGATCTGCCCGGCATAGGAGGGATCGGTCAGGATCTCCTGGTAGCCGGTCATCGAGGTGTTGAAGCAGACCTCGCCGACCGTCGAGCCCGTCGCACCCAGTCCGCGGCCCCAGATCGCACGGCCCGAGGCCAGCACGAGAACGGCGGTGGAGCCGGGAGGGGGGATCTGGGCGGGATCGGTCATCTCGGTCGTCCTGCAGGTCGCGCCTCGGCTTCCCGGCGATCCTACGAGAGGTCGCGAGAGGCAAGGCGGGCACTGATGTCGGGGCTTCGGCGAAGCCGCGACTTATTACGGGAAGGCCGTCCTGGCGTCAAGTCGGCGGCAGTCGAGAAAGCAAAGGAATATCAATTCGTTAACCCGATGCGACGGTTTTGCAAAACCGTCCTGCATCGGGTAAGGTGAGGACTTTCCCGAAGATCACCCAAAAGAGGTCGCCCATGCTCCGACAGCGCCTGTCCGAGGCCCTGAAGGAGGGCATGAAATCGCGTGACGAGCGAACCACCGCGACCGTCCGCCTGATTCTGGCGGCCCTCAAGGACAAGGACATCGCTGCCCGCGTCGCCGGCAAGACCGACGGCGTCCCCGACGCCGATGTCCATTCCGTGATGCAGGGAATGGTCAAGCAGCGCCGGGAATCGATCGAGATGTTCAAGAAGGGCGGGCGCCAGGACCTGGTCGAGAAGGAGGAAGGCGAGATCGCCGTGATCGAGCGCTTCCTTCCCCAGCAGATGACCGAGGACGAGATGCAGGCCGCGATCAAGGCTCTGGTCGCCGAGCTCGGCATCGCCAGCATCAAGGACATGGGCAAGGCGATGGCGGCGCTGAAGGAGCGCTATGCCGGCCGCATGGACTTCTCCAAGGCAGGCGCCATCGTGAAGCAGTCGATCGGCTGACGAGCGGATGTAGGTGAGCCTCAAGCCGGAATTTCTGGACGAGATCCGCGATCGGGTGAGCCTCTCCTCGGTCGTCGGCCGCCGCGTCCGCCTGATCCGCAAGGGGCGCGAGCACTCCGGCCTCTGCCCGTTCCATAACGAGAAGACTCCGTCCTTCACCGTCAGTGACGACAAGGGCTTCTTCCACTGCTTCGGCTGCGGCGCCCATGGCGACGTGATCGGCTTCGTGATGAAGAGCGAGGGCCTGGGGTTCCGCGAGACGGTCGAGCGGCTCGCCGGCGAAGCCGGGCTGCAGATGCCGGTCGAGCGCCCGGAGGAGCGCGAGCGCGAGGAACGGGCGCAGACGCTGGGCGAGGTCGTCGAGCTCGCCTGCAAGTTCTACGAGCAGCAGCTGCGTCAACCGAACGGTCGCGCCGCGCTCGACTATCTGAAGGGCCGCGGACTCGCCGACGCGACGATCGCGCGATTCCGCCTGGGTTATGCACCGGCATCGTCCGGCGCACTCAAGGCGGCACTCGCCAAGGCCAATGTCCCTGAAGAACGGATGGTCGCCGCGGGGCTGCTGAAGAAGCCCGACGACGGGCGCGACGCCTTCGACTATCTCCGCGACCGCGTCGTCTTCCCGATCTTCGACCGCCGAGGCCGTGCCATCGCCTTCGGCGGCCGCACCATGAGCAGCGACGGCGGGCCGAAATACCTCAACTCGCCCGAGACCGAGCTCTTCCACAAAGGCCGCGGCCTCTACGGGCTCCACCTTGCGCGCGAGGCCGCCCACAAGGCGGGCGAAGTCGTCGTCGTCGAAGGCTATATGGACGTGATTGCGATGGCCGAGGCGGGCATGGCGCATGCCGTCGCGCCCTTGGGCACGGCGCTGACCGAGGACCAGATCCAGGAGCTGTGGAAGCTGGCGCCGGAACCGATCCTCTGCTTCGATGGCGACGCCGCCGGCCAGCGCGCCGCCGCCCGCGCCGCCGACCGGGCGCTGCCGTTGCTCAAGGCCGGCCGCTCGGTACGTTTCGTCCAGCTTCCGGCTGGCGACGACCCGGACTCTTTGGTCCGGAAGAAGGGCGGCCAGGCGCTCCGCGACGTGCTGGCGACC
>JAEULB010000219.1 GCA_016792585.1 Rhodospirillaceae bacterium | reverse complement strand
CGGCGCCAACCGTGTCGACCACGCCGACCCGAAGCGCGCCGATCCTGAATGTCCCGTCCATCGCGACGGCGAGAGCGCCTTCGGCACCCAGCGTGACGACGACGGTTCCGGCATAGCGTCGGACGATGGCGCTCGCGATCGCCGCCGGCGTGCGCTCGGGGAGGCCGAGATGGCCCGCAAGCGCCACGGCCTCGTGCTCGTTGACGACGAGGAACCCGGTGTCGGCGATCAGCCCGTGCGGCGGCATCAGCGCCGGCGCCAAGTTGAGCATCACGCGGGCGCCGGACTTGCGGGCGCGGGCCGCCAGCCTGGCTGTCTCGGTCGGCGACACTTCCATCTGCAACACGACGGTGGTGGCGGGCCCGAGGCGCGCGTCGGGCACGTCGGCGGCGCGGGCGTCGAGGTTGGCGCCGCCGGCGCCGAGGATCAGGTTCTCGCCCTTAGGATCGATCGCGATGAAGGCGGCCCCGGTCGGCTGAGCGGATGAGGCGATGCCGGCGACGTCGATGCCCTCGGACGCCAGCCCGTCCTTCAGCGACTGGCCGAAGGCATCGGCGCCGATCCGCCCGATCATCGCGACCTTGGCGCCGGCCCGCACCGCGGCCACCGCCTGGTTGGCGCCCTTGCCGCCGGCGGCGGTGCGATATGTCGGCGCGAGCGCGGTCTCGCCCGGCTTAGGCAGCGCCGGGACATTGACGAAGAAATCGGCGTTGATCGATCCGAAGACGAGGACGGTCATTGGTCGTGTCCGCTCCCGCGATCGTGCCCCCTCCTCCGGCGAAGCCGGGGGAGGGCTGGGGTGGGGGCGAGCGCAGCGAGGGGACGGCTGACTTTGCCTCAAACGCTTCCTCGCTTCGCTCACCCCCACCCTACCCTCCCCCGCGTATGACGCGGGAGAGGGTTTCGATAAGAGCGACGACGCAGGAGAGGGTTTCGAGCTTAGGCCGCCGCCGTCAGCGGTCCGGCGGGGAGCCGGCCTTCCTCGACCGCATGGCACGCGGTGATAGAGCCGGTGTCGTTCGGCTTCGGCTCCGGCCGCTCGGTCTTGCAGCGGTCGTTGGCGAAGGGGCAGCGCGGATGGAAGGCACAGCCGGTCGGCGGGTTGATCGGGTTCGGCACCTCGCCCGCGACCGGCGTGCGCTGGCGTCCGGTCATGTCGAGGTCGGGGATCGTATCCAGCAGCATCCGCGTGTAGGGATGCCTGGGCAGCGCGAACACCGTCTGCTTCGGCCCGATCTCGGCGAGACGGCCGAGATACATCACGCCGACGCGGTCGGCGATATGACGGACGACTGCGAGGTTGTGGCTGATGAAGAGGTAGGTGAGCCCGAGCCTGCGCTGCAGATCCTTCATCAGGTTGAGGATCTGCGCCTGCACCGAGACGTCGAGGGCCGAGGTCGGCTCGTCGCAGACCAGGAACTCGGGCTGGCTGGAGAGCGCACGTGCGATCGAGATGCGCTGACGCTGGCCGCCGGAGAACTCGTGCGGGTACTTGTGGCCGTCGACCGGCGAGAGACCGACCTGGCGCAGCAGCTGGCCGACCCGTTCCTGGATCGCCGCCTCGTCGTCGATGAGCTTGAAGGCCCGGATCGGCTCGGAGACGATCGCGCCGACGCGCCAGCGCGGATTGAGGCTGGCGTAGGGATCCTGGAAGATCATCTGCAGGCGGCGGCGGATCGGTGCCATCTCGGCACGCCCGCCGAGGCCCGCCATGTCGACGCCGTCGAAGACGATCGAGCCCATCGACGGCCGGTAGAGGCCGACGACCATGCGCGCCACCGTCGACTTGCCGCAGCCGGACTCGCCGACCAGCGCCAGGGTCTCGCCCTTGTTGATCTCGAAGTCGATGCCGTCGACCGCACGCAGGATCTGGCGGGGCTGGCCGTCGAGCACCCGGTTGAGCCAGGGCAGCGACACGTCGAAGTACCGGGCGAGCCCGGCGACCTTGACCAGGGCGGATTTCGTCTCAGCCATTTGCGTAAAGCCAGCAGGAGGCACGGGTGACGCCGGTGTCCATGAGCTCCGGCCGCTCTATCCGGCAGCGATCGAAGGTGTGCGGGCAGCGCGGGTTGAAGGCGCAGCCGGGTGGGATCTCGGTCAGGCGCGGCATCGAGCCTTCGATCTGCTCGAGGCGCTCCTTCTCGTCGTTGATCTTGGGGATCGATCCCATCAGCCCGTGGCTGTAGGGATGCTTCGCGTCCTTGATGACGGAGCGCACCGGACCGATCTCTGCGATGCGGCCGGCATACATCACCGCGACCCGGTCGGCGGTCTCGGCGATCACGCCCATGTCGTGGGTGATCAGCATAATCGCCGTGCCGTGCTCGCGGCAGAGGCGCTTGAGCAGCGCGATGATCTGCGCCTGGATCGAGACGTCGAGTGCCGTCGTCGGCTCGTCGGCGATCACCAGCTTCGGGTTGACGCAGAGCGCGAGCGCGATCACCACCCGCTGGCGCATGCCGCCGGAGAACTGGTGCGGATAGTGATCGATCCGGCGTTCGGCCGCGGGGATGCCAACCTCGTGCAGGAGCTCGATCGCCCGCGCCCGCGCCCGCGTCGGCGTCATATCGGTGTGGGTCTGGATCGTCTCGATCAGCTGGCGGCCGACCGAGTAGAGCGGGTTGAGGCTGGTCAGCGGGTCCTGGAACACCGCGCCGATCTGCTTGCCGCGGATCTTGCGCATCTCCTCGTAGGGGAGATTGTCGATGCGGCGCCCCATCAGCCGGATCTCGCCGGCGGCAATGCGCCCAGGCGGCTCGAGCAGTCCGATCACCGCAGTGCCGGTCAGCGACTTGCCGGCGCCGGACTCGCCGACCACGCCCAGCACCTCGCCCTCGCCGATCTGGAACGAGACGTCGTCGACGGCGAGCAGCGTGCCGCGCCTGGTCGGGAACTCGATGCGGAGGTGATCGACCTCGAGAAGGGCGGCCATCAGCGGAGCTTCGGGTTGAGGGCGTCGCGCAGCCAGTCGCCCAGGAGGTTGACCGACAGCACCAGGATCACCAGGAAGAGGCCGGGGAAGATCGCCATCCACCATTCGCCCGAGAACAGGAAGTTGTTGCCGATGCGGATCAGCGTGCCGAGCGACGGCTGCGTCGGCGGCACGCCGACACCGAGGAAGCTGAGCGTCGATTCCGTCAGCACGGCGATGCCGAGGCCCAGGGTCGCGATCACCAGCACCGGGCCCATCACGTTCGGCAGCACGTGGCGGAACATGATCAGGATAGGGTGCAGGCCGATCACGCGAGCCGCCTGGACGTATTCCTTGTTCTTCTCGACCAGGGTGAGCCCGCGGACGGTGCGGGCGTACTGGATCCAGGTCGAGAAGCCGATCGCCATCACGATCACGTAGACCGCCGCCTTGTCGTGCAGATCGCGCGGCAAGAGGCCGCGGGCGATGCCGTCGATCAGCAGCACGATCAGGATCGCCGGGAAGCTGAGCTTCACGTCGGCGACGCGCATGATCACCGCGTCGGTGACGCCGCCGACATATCCGGCGATCAGGCCCAGCGCCACGCCCATGGTCAGCGCGAGCGCGACCGAGGCGAAGCCGACCAGCAGCGACACGCGGGCGCCGAGGATGATGGTCGAAAAGACGTCGCGGCCCTGGTCGTCGGTGCCGAGCAGATAGGAGAACTTGCCGCCGTCGACCCAGGCCGGCGGCAGGAAGGCATCCATCAGGTTCAGCTTGGCGACGTCGTAGGTGTTGTGCGGCACGATCAGCGGCGCAAGCACGGCGGCGACGATGAACACCATGGTCAGCGCGAAGGCGATGACCACCGTCGGCGAACGCTTGAAGCTGTAGAAGACGTCCGAGTCCAGGAAGCGGCGGACGAGGTCCTTGAGATTGTGCCAGATGGGCATGGGATCAGTGCGCCGAGACCGACCGCTCGACCCGAAGCCTCGGATCGACGGCGAAGTAGAGGAGATCGACGACCAGGTTGATGATGACGAAGAACAGCGCCACCAGCACCAGGTAGGTGCTCATCACCGGGATGTCGACGAACTGGATCGCGGTGATGAACAGGAAGCCCATGCCGGGCCACTGGAACACCGTCTCGGTGATGATCGCGAAGGCGATCAGGCCGCCGATCTGCAATCCCGCGATGGTGATCACCGGCACCAGCGTGTTCTTCAGCGCGTGGCCGAAGTTGACGGCTCGGTTGGTGAGGCCGCGGGCGCGGGCGAACTTGATGTAGTCGGCGCGCAGCACCTCCAGCATCTCCGAACGCACCAGGCGCATGATCAGCGTGGTCTGGAACAGGCCCAGCGTGATCGCCGGCAGGATCAGGGCCTTGAGGCCGCTCTTGGTGAGGAAGCCGGTCGACCAGAACCCTATGTTCACCACGTCGCCGCGGCCGAAGGACGGAAGCCATCCGAGCAGCACGGCGAAGATCAGGATCAGCAGGATGCCGATCAGGAACGTCGGCAGCGACACGCCGATCAGCGACACCGTCAGCATGAAGCGCGAGAGCGCGCCGTGGCGATGCAGCCCGGTGTAGACGCCGGCGGGCACGCCGATGAACAGCGCGAACATCGCGGCGACGATGACCAGCTCGAGGGTCGCCGGCAGGCGCTCGGCGATGATCTGGGCGACCGGCGTTCCGACGCGGAAGGAGAAGCCGAAGTTCCCGGTGATCAGGTTCTTCAGGAAGAAGAGGAACTGGACGTAGAACGGCCGGTCGAGGCCGAGCACGGAGCGGAGCGCGTTCCGCTGCTCGAGCGTGGCGTCCTGGGCCACCATCTGGTTGATCGGGTCGCCCATGTACTGGAACAGCGCGAAGGCGACAAAAGCCACCGACGCCATGACCAGCACGGATTGAAGGGCGCGACGGACGATATAGGCGAACATGATCTGAAGCGGTCGGGTTCTATGCGGCGGGGCCCGGATGGATCGCTCCATCCGGGCCCCGTCACTAGCGAAGCCGATTGCTTACTTCAACTTGATTTGACGCAGGTCGACGTCGTTCGACGGACGCGGCTTGACCGAGTCATGGATGATCTCGTCGCGCACGCCCCACGCCAGCGTCTGCTGGTGCAGCGGGATGTGGCCGTACTCGTCCTTGTGGATCTTCTGCGCCTCGACCAGCATCTCGATGCGCTTCTTCGGATCCATCTCGGTGCCGGCCTTGACGGTCAGCTCCTCGACCTTGGCGTTGCGATAGACGCCCGAGTTGTTCTGGCCGGCGCCCGGGCCGTCCATGGTCACGATGTTCACCAGCATGTTGTGAGCATCGAAGGTGCCCGGGGTCCAGCCCAGCATGTAGAAGCTGGTGTTCCGGTTCTCCTTGAGACCGATCTTGTCGAAGTGCAGCGACCGGGTCTGGGCGTTCAGCTTGATCTGGATGCCGACGCGGGTGAGCATCGGCACGATCGCCTGGCAGATCGCCTCGTCGTTGGTGTAGCGGTCGTTCGGGCAGTCGAGCGTGACGGCGAAGCCGTTCGGATAGCCGGCATCGGCGAGAAGCTTCTTCGCCTCGTCCGGGTTGAAGGCCGGCCGCTTGTCGACGTCCTCGGAGAAGCCGGCGATGCCGGGGGCCACCATCGAGCCGGTCGGGCGCGACTCGCCGCGCATGACGACGCGGGCGATGGTCTGGATGTCGATCGCCTTGTAGAAGGCCTCGCGCACCCGCTTGTCCTTGAACGGATTCTTGCCCGAGCCCTTCATGTCGAGCAGCTCGGCCCGGTGCTGGTCGAATCCCAGGAAGATCGTGCGGAGCTCAGGCCCTTCGAGGACCTTGGTGCCCTTGCTGGTGTTGATCCGCTGCTTGTCCTGGGACGGCACGGGATACATCAGGTCGATCTCGCCCGAGAGCAGGGCCGCGACGCGGGTCGCGGCGTTGGCGATCGGACGGAACTCGGCGCGGGTGATGCCGTTGTCGAGCTTGCCCCACCAGTCCTTGTTCGGCTCGACCACCGTGCGGTTGTCGGCCACGCGCTCGACCAGCTTGTAGGGGCCGGTACCGTTGGCGTTGAAGTTGATGAAGGTCGGCGCCGAAGTCCCGCGCACCACCTGGGTGGTGTTGTTCTTCTCGGCCCAGACCTTGGACATGATGAAGAACAGCGGCAGCTGCTGCGGCAGAATCGGATCCGGACCCTTGGTGAGGATGTCGATCGTGGTCGGGTCGACGATCTTCACTTCCTTGATCGTCGCCGTGTAGCCCCGCATGTCCGCCTGCTCGTGGTTGTAGCGGGTCAGCGAGAAGGCGACGTCTTCGGCGGTGAACGGCGTGCCGTCATGGAACTTCACGCCCGGGCGAAGCTTGAAGCGCCAGGTCTCCGGGTTCACCTGCGACCACTCGGTCGCCAGCGACGGCGCCAGGCTCAGGTCGAAATTGCGATAGAGCAGGCCTTCGTAAAGGTTGCCCTTCATCGCATTGGTCGGACCCTCGTTGTTGATCGCGGGGTCCAGGCCGAGCAGGTCGGCATTGGTCGAGTAGCGCAGCACCTTGGCATGCGCCGGCAGTGCAGCCATCGCGACGGCAAGCGCCGTCGCCACAACGTAACGCATCGGGATCTCCCTCCGAAAAAGCGGCCCTTTGCGGGCCGCGTCCCTGTCATTCATCCAACGCCGGATCTTGCCGGCGCCAGCTAACGCCTAGTTTCACAAGACGGACCCAGAAAATCAACCGGAAGCGCGGGGTACCCCGCAACCGTGAAGACGAACGCCTATTTAGTCCCGTAGATGCGGTCTCCGGCGTCGCCGAGGCCGGGAACGATGTAGCCGTGATCGTTGAGGTGGCTGTCGATCGCGGCGGTGAAGATCGGCACGTCCGGATGCGCCTCGCCCAGGGCGGCGACGCCTTCGGGCGCCGCCAGCAGGCAGACGTAGCGGAGGTTGACCGCGCCCCGGTCCTTGAGGCGCGAGACCGCCGCGATTGCCGAATGCCCGGTCGCCAGCATCGGGTCGACGACGATCACCGGCCGGTCGGCGATGTCTTGCGGGACCTTGAAGTAGTACTCGACCGCCTCCAGCGTCTCGGGATCGCGATAGAGGCCGATATGGCCGACCCGGGCCGAGGGGATGAGATCCAGGATGCCGTCGAGGATGCCGTTGCCGGCACGCAGGATCGAGACGATGCAGAGCTTCTTGCCCGCCAGCATCGGCGCGTCCATCTCGGCGAGCGGCGTCTCGATCGGCTGCGTCGTCAGCGGCAGGTCGCGCGTCACCTCGTAGGCCACCAGCAGCGCGATCTCGCGCAAGAGCCGGCGGAACTCCGAGGACGGCGTCTCCTTCCGGCGCATCAAGGTCAGCTTGTGCTGGACCAAGGGATGGCTGACCACGGTGACGGTGCTGGACATGGTTTCCTCGCCTCTTCTTTCGCCCGTCTTAGAAGACCGTCCCGTCGCTGTCGAGCCGGAGCGGCGGCCCGCCATCGGCGCGAAGCCTGGATGCGACCCGGCGGCCGGCGGTCCAGGTGCCGCCCTGCAGCACCTTCGCCAGCGGCAGGCTCCCGGCGTCGAGGCCGAGGCGCTTGCGCATCTCGCCCGCCACCTGGTCAAGCAGGGCCACGGTCAGCGCCCGCCATTCGACGATCGGCTCGTCGCCCGGCTTCATCACGCGCCCGGCCGTCGCCGGATCGCGCCAGGCAAGCACGCCGAGATCGAGGAAGAGGCCGCCGTTGCGGTATTCGGGCAGGCCGGTCAGATCGTCGAGGGCGGTGACCTGCAGGCCGAGCCACTCCAGCGGCTCGACCAGCGAGTAGGTGAGCCACTGCGAGAGCTTGTGGAAGGGTACGAGGCCGTCGGCGGCATCGGCGCTGCGCGCCGACGCATGTCGCCACGTGTCGCCCAAGGGAAGTCCGGCGAGGCTCAGGCGTCCGGGCCAGACGAGGCCGAATCCTGCGAGCACCGCGTCCAGGATCTCCGTCGCCGGCAAGGTGCCGTTCACCGCGCGGCGCTCGAGAGTGTCGACGAGATTGCCGATGCGGGCGTCGCGGCCGAAAAGATCCGGTGCCTTCGCGATCGCGCTGCCGAGGCTGCGCAGCAGGGAGGCGCGGCCTTCGAGCCCGACCATCGGATTGGACGCACCGACCTGGCAACCGAAGGCGAGCTTCCCCGCATCGAAGCGTGCGAGCCCGGTCGCGTCGGCGCGCAACGGCTGCGTGGACACGCCGGAGAAGGTACCGGCGGCGAACAGATCGAAGCTCGCGACCGCCAGTCCCTCGGAGCGCGCATAGAAGGCGCCGCTCGACGGTTCGCAATAGCGCCAGTCGGGACCGGCCCCGGCATCGAGCAGCACGCTGGTGACCGCGAGGTCGAAGCCGATCCGCGCCCGCTCATGCGCGTCGGCGTCCAGCGTCGCGCAGAGATCGCGCCAGCGGTCGCGGCCGCCGACGGCGAAGTGACGCCAGCGGCTGTGATAGGGGATGTCGAGCGTCGGATAGTCGGCGCGGGTCGCCGCCAGCACCTCGTCGACGACCGCGGGCATCCGCGCGCGATCGAGCCTCAGATGCGGCAGGCGATCGTCATCGGCGAGCGCAAGGAGCTGATGTGCGCGGGAGCGAACGGCCTCGGTCGAGAGAAGCCAGCGCGCCGCTTCAGCCTCGCTGCGGACGCTCATTCTTTGAGGGATCTTCCCTTGGCCTTGGCGAGCTCGGCGGCGTCGGGGACCGCGGGGCTGTAGTAGCCGGCCGCCTTCTTCGCATCCATCTCGACGCTGGCGTCGGCCGGGATCAGCTCTTCCGGGATCGGCACGCGCTCGACCACCTCGATGCCGCTCCTGACCAGCGGCTCGTACTTCATGTCGCTCATCGAGCAGAAACGGTCGATGCGGCTGACGCCGAGCCAGTGGATCACGTCGGGCGCCAGCTCCTGGAACCGCATGTCCTGCACACCGGCGACGCATTCGGTGCGCTCGAAATAGGTCGCGGCGCGGTCGCCGCCCTCCTGGCGCTTGCGTGCGTTGTAGACGAGGAACTTGGTGACCTCGCCCAGCGCCCGGCCTTCCTTCCTGTTGTAGACGACGATGCCGGCACCGCCGCCTTGCGCGGTCTCGATGCAGACCTCGATGCCGTGCGCGAGGTAGGGCCGGCAGGTGCAGATGTCGGAGCCGAAGACGTCGGAGCCGTTGCACTCGTCGTGGATGCGGCAGGCGACCTTGCGGCCGGGGTCGGACAGCGCCGCGACGTCGCCGAAGAGATAGATCGTGTGGCCGCCGATCGGCGGCAGGAAGACCTTGAGGTCGCTCCGCGTCACCAGCTCCGGGAACATGCCGCCGGTATATTCGAACAGCGAGCGCCTGAGCATGCTCTCCGCCACCTGGAAGCGCTCGGCGATGCCGGGAAGGTACCAGACCGGCTCGATCGCGATCTTGGTGACGCGCGTGTCGCCATTCGGAAGCAGCACCTCGCCGTCGGGCTTGAGACGCCCGGCCGCCATCGCGTCGCGCAGCTCCGGCAGGTTGATGCGAGCCTTGGTGACCGCGATCGTCGGCCTGATGTCCCAGCCGTCCTTCAGCCTGTCGGCGAAGACCTCGGCGACCATGTGGCCGAAGGGATCGAGCGAGACGATCCGCTTGGGGTCGGCCCATTGCGGGTGCGGGCCGATCGGCTCGGCCGGCGCGGTGTTGGTGAGGTCGGGCACGTGCATCGAGCTCAGCCGCCCCGAGGCGATGGCGAGCGCGCGGTAGAGCGCATAGGCGCCGGCATGGGCGCCGATCACATTGCGGTGCCTGGTCTCGGTCGTGGTCGCGATGACCGGCCCGCGCGCCTTGGCGTCGGCGGCACCCCATTTGATCGGCAGCGGCTTGGTTCCGCTCGCACCGGGATGCGAGGTGAGGACGATGTGGCCGGGTGCCTTGTTCGGGCCGGGCATGGCCTATCTTACTTCATCCGCACCCAGCGGAGGTCGACGTCGTTCCAGGGCCGAGGCTTGATCTCGGCCACGGTCGGGCGCACGCCCCAGGCCAGCATCTGCTGGTGCAGCGGCACGTGGCCGACGTCGTGCTTGTGAATCGCCAGCGCCTGGCTGATCAGCTGGCGGCGCTGCGCCGGGTCCTGCTCCTGCGCCGCCTTGCGGGCAAGGATGTCGATCTTCGGGTTCGAGTAGCGGCCGAAATTGCCGCCGCCGCCGGTGCCCATCACCGAGGTCAGCACGCTGAGGCCGTCGAAGGTCGTCGGCGTCCATCCCAGGATATAGAACGAGGTGTTGTGCCCTCCCCGCGCGCTCGCCTTCTCGAAGTGCTCGGCGCGCGGCTGGACGTTGAGCTTCACCGTGATGCGGATCCGCGCCAGCATCAGCGCGATCCGGCGGCAGATCGCCTCGTCGTTGTCGTAGCGGTCGTTGGTGCAGTCGAGCGTGACCGGGAAGCCGTTCGCGTACCCCGCCTCGACCAGCAGCCGCGCCGCCCCTTCAGGATCGAAGGCGGCCGGCTTGTCGAGCTCCTCCGAATAGCCTTCGATGCCGGGCGCGATCATCGATCCGGTCGGCCGCGACAGCCCCCGCATCACGTCGTTATGCAGCCATTCGAGATTGATCGCCTTCTGGAACGCCTCGCGGACGCGGCGGTCCTTGAACGGGTTCCTGCCCTTGCCCTTGAGGTCGAGGGACTCGTCGCGATAGCTGTCGAATCCTAAGAACACCGTGCGGAGATCGGGCCCGAGGATGACGCGGATGCCGGCCTGCTCGAGCCTGGAGACGTCGAGGCCGTGCACCGGATAGGCCATGTCGATCTCGCCGGCGAGGAGCGCCTGCTGGCGCGCCTCGGTGTTCGGGATCGGCCGGAACACCGCGCGTGAGAGGTTGTGCTCGCGCTTGCCCCACCACGCCGGATGCGGCTCGAGCACGGTGCGGACGCCGGCGACGCGGCGGACCAGCCGGAACGGCCCGGTGCCGTTGGCATTGCCGTTGGCGTAGGTCGCGGCGTTCGAGCCGCGCAGCACATGCGTCGTGTTGTTCGCCTCGAGCCACTGCTTGCTCATGATCATGAACAGCGGCATGCCCTGGTCGAGCGTGCCGTCGGGCTGCTTGGTGACGACGTCGACCTCGAAGTCGTCGATCTTCCGGATCTCGCGGATGGTCGACATCGCCCCGCGATAGGCCGACTGGTCGTGGGTGATGCGCTCGAACGAGGCCAGCACGTCGTCGGCGGTGAAGGGCGTGCCGTCGTGGAAGGTGACACCCTCGCGTAAGCGGAAACGCCAGACGTCGCCCGCGATCCTGGACCACTCGACGGCCAGCGCCGGCTCCAGCGCCATGTCGTGGCGCCGGTTGAGCAGCCCCTCGTAGAGGTTGCCCTTCATGGCGTTGGTGACGCCGTCGTTGTTGATGTAGGGGTCGAGGCCGAGCAGGTCGGCGCTGGCGGCATAGCGGAAGGTCATCCCTTCCGCCGCTAGCGGCGCCAGCGCCAAGGCCGCGATCGCCCACCCGGCAATCCTGGTCTTCACCCCCTCATTGCTAGCGCCGGCGCCCGGGGCGGTCAAACCCCTGGCGTTCCGGGCAATCCCAAGTCCATGCTGGCCGGAACGCCCTGGGATCCCTTAAATGGCCGCCGTCCGCAACCTGTTGTTCATCATGTGCGACCAGCTTCGCTACGACTACTTGTCGTGCATGGGCCACCCGACGCTGAAGACCCCGCATATCGACGCTCTTGCCGGCCGCGGCGTGTTGTTCCGGAACGCTTTTTGCGCCTCGGCGGTCTGCGGCCCGTCGCGGATGTCCTTCTATACGGGACGCAGCATGCGAAGCCACGGCTCCACCTGGAACGGGGCGCCGCTGCCGATCGACGAGCTGACCTTGGGCGACTACCTGCGCCCGCTGGGCCTCAAGGTGGCGGTCGCCGGCAAGCTGCACTTCACCCCCGACGTCGCCGGCATGACCCGACTCGGGCTCGACCCGGCGAGCCCCGACACGCTGCTGCTCCGCCAATGCGGCTTCGAGCCCTACGACCTCTACGAGGGGCATGTGCGGCCGCCCGACGACTCCGCTTATATGCGCTACCTCAAGGCCAGATATCCGGGCGACGACCCGTGGTCGGACCATGTCGTCGGCGCCGAAGGACCCGACGGCCAGGCGCTCGACGGCTGGCTGATCCGGAACGCGCATCTGCCGGCGCGCGTGGCGGAGCCGGACTCTGAGACCGCCTACACGACCGACCGCGCCATGGCCTTCATCCGCGAGCAGGGCGACAAGCCGTGGTGCCTGCATCTCAGCTACATCAAGCCGCACTGGCCCTATCTCGCGCCGGCGCCCTATCACGCGATGTACCCGCCGGAGACGCACCTGCCGATCGCGCGCCAGATCCACGAGACCCGGGACGCGCATCCGGTGGTCGCGGCCTACCGCAAGAACGACGAAGGCAGCTTCGAGCGCGAGGACGTGGCGACCAACGCCAAGATCGCCTACATGGGCCTCATCAAGCAGCTCGACGACCACATCGGCCGCCTGACCCGGTTCCTCGCCGAGGCCGGGCGCCTCGACGACACGATGATCGTCTTCACCTCCGATCACGGCGACTTCCTCGGCGACCACTGGCTCGGCGAGAAGGAGATCTTCTACGAGCAGGCGGTCCGCATCCCGCTGATCGTCGTCGACCCCGACCCGTTCGGCCAGCGCGGCATCGTCGACGACCGGCTGGTCGAGGCGATCGACGTGCTGCCGACGCTGGTCGAGGCGGTCGGCGGCAAGGTGCCGGCGCACATCGTCGAAGGCACCTCGCTCCTCCCTCACCTCCGCGGCGGCGATGTCGCGGCGAAGGACGCGGTCTTCTCGGAGCTCGACTACGGCTTCCGCCGCGCCCGCCAGGTGCTCGGCCGCCAGCCCGGCGAGTGCCAGGGGATGATGGTGCGGACGGAGCGCTGGAAATACGTCGAATGGCCGGGCTACGCGCCGCAGCTCTTCGACCTCGAGAACGATCCCGGCGAGTACCAGGACCTGGGAGCCGATCCGGCCAAGGCCAGGATCCGCCGCGAGATGAAGGACCGCCTGTTCGACTGGATGACGACCCGCAAGCTCCGCGCCCGCCTCACCGACGCCGAGGTCGAGGCCCGCACCGACACGCACCGCGCGCGCGGGATCCATATCGGGATCTGGTGAAGAAGCTGCGGCCGCTTTTAGCCAGAAGCAGCCATCGCAGCAGGGCCATCATCGCGGCGGTGCTTCCGCTGTGGTGGTCTGCTTCGGTGTTCGGTCGTGGCGATCGCTTCCACCGCCACCAACTTCGCTGGATCACGTCCTAGCCGGCTCTTTCGCGGACCGGTCGCGGTCGGCTACATTGCCGGCAGAGGACCCCGATGCAACCGGTAGCCCAATGGCTCGGACAGCTCGGCTTGGCCGAGTATGCCGAGCGCTTCGCCGAGAACCGCATCGACCTTTCGGTCCTGCCCGATCTCACCGAGGAAGACCTGAAAGAGCTCGGCGTGGTGCTCGGGGACCGGCGCCGGTTGCTGCGGGCGATCGCCGACCTTAAGCAGCCACCGGCCCCGGTCGGCGGCGAGCGCCGCCAGGTCACCCTGATGTTCTGCGACCTGGTTGGCTCGACCTCGCTGTCGACGCGGCTCGATCCGGAAGATCTGCGCGAGATCATCGGCACCTATCACCGCACCTGCGCGCGCCTCGTCGAGAGCCATGGCGGCTATGTCGCCAAATATATGGGCGACGGTGTGCTTGCCTATTTCGGCTATCCGCACGCCCATGAGAACGACGCTGAACGGGCGGTTCAGGCCGGGCTGGCGATCGCTGCCGACGTGCCCGGCGTCCTCACGGCTGAAGAGGCGCCGCTGCGGGTACGGGTTGGCATCGCCACCGGTACCGTCGTGGTAGGCGACCTGCTGGGTTCCGGCGAGGCGCAGGAGCGCGGTGTCGTCGGCGAGACGCCGAACTTGGCGGCGCGGCTGCAAGGCGTCGCCGAGCCCGGCATGGTCGTCATCGCCGACAGCACACGCCGGCTGCTTGGGGGCCTCTTCGACCTGCGCGATCTCGGTCCCCAGGACCTGAAGGGCATGGCCGAGCCGGTGCAGGCCTGGGCTGCGCTGCGGGCGCGTCCGGTCGAGAGCCGTTTCGAAGCCCTGCACGGAGCCGGCCTGGGCGCGCTGGTCGGCCGCGGCCCGGAGATCGACTGCATGCTGCGATGCTGGAACGAGGCGAAGACCGGCATCGGCAAGGCGGTGCTGCTCAGCGGCGAAGCCGGCATCGGGAAGTCGCGCCTCGTTGCCGCCGTTCTCGAGCACGTGGCCGCCGAACCGCATGAGCGCCAGCGCTTCTTCTGCTCACCGCAGCACACCGACAGCGCCTTTCATCCCGTCATCGGTCAGATCGAGCGGACGGCAGGACTGACACCCGACGATCCGCCTGCCGCAAAGCTCGACAAGCTCATGTCGCTGCTGGCGCCGGCGGACGAGCCGGCTCTCCTTGCCGAACTGCTGTCCCTGCCCGAGGACGGGCGCCTGCCGGTGCTGGACATGCCGGGGCCGCAGCGGCGACTGCGCACCATGGAGCTGCTCGTCAGCCGTATCGAGGCGCTGTCCCGATCGACCCCGGTCCTGATGGTGTTCGAGGACGCGCATTGGAGCGACCCCACCACACTGGAACTGCTTGGCCGGATCATCGACCGTATCCGCACGCGGCGCGTCCTGCTCCTGATGACCGCCAGGCCGGAGTTCGTGCCGCCTTGGCCGAGGCGTCCGCATGTCACGAGTCTCGTCCTGGAGAGGATGAATCCCCACGACGCCGAGGCGATGATCGCGCGGATTTCCGGCGACAGGACGTTGCCGGCGAGCATCCGGCGCGACATCCTCGAGCGCTCCGACGGCGTTCCGCTTTTCGTCGAGGAGATGACCAAGGCGGTCATGGAGGCCGCTTCGCCGACACAGGCAGTGCCGGCGAGCCTGCATGCCTCGCTGCAGGCGCGACTCGATCGGCTGGGTGCCGCCAAGGAGATTGCCCAGGCGGGCGCGGCGATCGGCCGTGAATTCTCGCATGGCGTGCTGGCGTCCGTGGTTCGTCGCCCAGACGCCGAGCTCGACGCCGGCCTCGACCGCCTGACCAAAAGCGGCCTGCTGTTCCGGGACGGCACGCCGCCCGACGCCCTCTATCAGTTCAAGCATGCGCTCGTGCGCGATGCTGCCTATGGCACGCTGCTGCGCGACAGCAGGCGCGCGCTGCATGCCCGTATCGCCGAGGTCATGGAGATCGATGCCGCCGCGACAGCCGAAAATCGGCCGGAGCTGCTGGCGCGGCATTGGACCGAAGCCGGCGCGATCGACAAGGCCGCCGATTACTGGGACCGCGCCGGACGTCGCTCGCTGGCGCGCTCGGCCCTGGTCGAGGCGGCCGAGCAGCTCGGCCGGGCTCTGGCGCAGATCGAGACCCTGCCGGGAACGCCGGCGCTACGGCGCCGCCAGATCCGGATACAGCTCGATGTCGCTCATGTGCTGATCCACATCAAGGGCCACGCGTCGCCCGAGATGAAGGCCGCCTTCGAGAAGGCGAGCCTCCTGATGGAGCGTGCCGAGGCGCTGGGCGAGCCGCCGGACGATCCGCTGGCGCTGTTCGCCGTCCTGTATGGCTTCTGGGTCGCCAGCCGCATGAATTTCAATGCTGCGGGCGTCAGAGACCTCGCGGCGCAGTTCCTGTCACTGGCCGAGAAACAGGCAGGCACCGCCCCGATCATGATCGGGCACATGCTGGTCGGCATTTCCGCCGTCCTGATATCCGAGCTCGTCGAGGGGCGATCGCATCTCGATCGCGCGCTGGCGCTCTACATGGCCGATGCACACCGGCCGCTGGCAACACGGTTCGGCCATGATGTCAGGGCGACGGCACTGTCCTGGCGCGCCATGGCGCTGTGGTTGCTGGGCGAAACCGAGGAGGCGCGCGCCGGTGCCGAAGCGGCCGTCGCCTGCGCACGCGAAACCGGTCATGTCGGCAGCCTGATGTTCGCGCTGTCCCATGCGGCGCTGACGCTGCTCCATTGCGGAGATTTCGCGAGGACGCAATCCCTTGCCGATGAGCTCATCGCCGTGGCCGAGGACAAGGGCACTCTCTACTGGAAAGCCTATGGCCAGGTACTGCAGGGATGGGTGCAGACGCTGAACGGCGACCCCGCCGCGGCCGTCGAGCACATCGCTGGCGGCCTCGCTGCCATTCGCTCGACCGGCGCGAGCGCCTATGGACCTTTTGCGCAATGCGGGCTGGCGGAGGCCAACCTCAGGCTGGGCCGCCTCAACGAGGCGCGGCGCTGCATCGAGGAAGCCCGGACGGCGGCCGAAACGACAGGCGAGAGTTGGGGCGAGCCGGAGATCCATCGCCTCGCCGGCGAGATCGCCGTCGCGATGGGCGACCTGAATCGAGCAGAACAGAGTTTCACCCGCGCCCTCGAGATCGCTCGCGCGCGACAGGCGAGATCCTTCGAGCTGCGCGTCGCCAAGAGCCTTGCAGGACTAAAGCCGGAGATGTCGAAGGCTTGATTGGCGTCGCGTCCTTCTGATTGCCCGTCATAGGGCCTCTAAGGGTCAGAAGCGGGCACGCCCGCTCTCCTCAGCCCGGAAACAGCTCCCGCGGGCTGAGCCTTCGCTGCGTCACGCGCTGCGCGAAGATCTCCTCGGCGAAGGCGTCGATCATCGCCTCGTTGGCGGCGAAGCCGTTCCGGTCCCAGCCGGAAGGCAGGTCGCGGGTGCTGCGGGCGAGCTCGTCGATCATCCACGGCGTCGTCTCGGCATACTTCGCCCGCTTGGCGAGCCAGACGCGCGTGGACTCGTCGATCAGCTCGCTTAAGGCCTGTCCGAGGCCGGGGCGCGCGGCGACCGCCTCGGGCTTGAGCGCGAGCACGTGGATGCCAGGCACGTATCCGACGTCGCGGAAGTAGGCAACCTCGGCCGCCCGGTAATCCGGCAGCAGCGCGCGCAGCCGGCTGCCGGCCTCGTGGAAGCCCGGTGGCATGAAGGGCGCGAAGACGGCGTCGATCTCGCCCGTCTCCAGCAGCCCGAGCGTCGGCTTGTCGTTTGGCAGTACCTCGATCCGGCCGGGCCAGCCGAAGTCGCCGGCATGCGGCCGGATCGGGTCCGCAGCGGTCAGGCGGCCCACCCGCCAGTGCACGTCGCCGACGCCGATCCCTTCCCGCCGCAGCAGCGCCCGCGTCCAGATGTGGCCGGAGTCGGGCCATCCCTCCAGGCCGATGGTCTTGCCGGCGAGCCCGGCGATGCCGGTGATCGAACTCGCCTTCGCCGTGATGATGCAGCGATGGCGGAAGGCCCGCATCAGGAAGTGCGGCAGCCCGACCAGCCCGCCGGTACCATGGGCGGTACCCTGGGCGATACCCTGGACGCGTTCGCGCGCGTATCGGCTGAACGACACCTCCGCGCCGTCGCAGTTCGGATGATGGGCAGGGTCGGCAACGAGCGCATCGAGCCGTTCGATCGTCACCTCGAGATCGGGAGAGCGGACGTCGCCGACGACGATGGGCGTCAGGAAGTCCCAGTCCCTGATCGCGAGACGCACCCGATGCCGCGTCACGCCGGCCGCTCCATCGTCAGCACGATCTTGCCAACGGCGCCGCGGCTGGCGAGCGTCGTCAGCGCCTCGGCCGCCTTCGACATCGGCAGCGTCCGGCTGACGAGCGGCTTGAGCCTGCCTTCGGCATGCCAGGCGAACAGCTGGTCGAAATTGGCGGCGTGCGCCTCGGGATGGCGCTTGCGGAATCCGCCGAGGCTGACGCCGACGATCGAGCAGCCCTTGAGCAGCGGCAGGTTCGCCGGCGCCTTCGGAATCTCGCCGGAGGCGAAGCCGACCACCAGCATGCGTCCTTCCCACGCGGTCGAGCGCAGCGCCTGCTCGAACAGCTCGCCGCCGACCGGATCGTAGACGACGTCGACGCCCGTCTCTCCGACGATCTCCTTCAGCCGGTCGCGCAGGCCGTCCTTCTTGTAGTCGATGAGGTCGGAGGCGCCGGCGGCGCGCGCGATCTCGAGCTTCTCGGGCGAGCTCGCGGCGGCGATGACGCGGGCGCCCATCGCCGCGCCGATCTCGACGGCCGCAAGGCCGACGCCGCCCGCAGCGCCCAGCACGAGCAGGGTTTCGCCGGGCTGGAGGTCGGCGCGCTGCTTCAGCGCGTGCATGCTGGTGCCGTAGGTCATCGCGAAGCCGGCCGCCGTCACCGGGTCCATCGTCGCCGGCCGCTTGAGAAGATGCTCCGCCCGCGCCACCGCCTTTTCGGCGAAGCCGCCGACGCCGATGACGCCGAGCACCGCGTCCCCGGCCTTGAGCGAGGTGACGCCCTCGCCGACCGCATCGACGATGCCGCTGATCTCGGAGCCCGGCGAGAAAGGAAGCGGCGGCTTGTGCTGGTACTTGCCCTGGACGATCAGGAAGTCGGGGAAGTTGACGCCTGCCGCTTCGACCGCGACGCGGACCTCGCCGGCGCCGGGCATCGGCGAAGCGCATTCCTCGACGACCAGCGCCTTGGGCGGCCCGAGGGTCTTGCACATCACCGCCCGCATGGCACCTCCAGCTCAAGGGCGGCGCAGCCTAGCTTCGGCGGCGGCGAAGCACCATCCGGTTGGTGAGGCGATCAGCCGATCGCGGCGACGCCGACGGACTTGAGCGCGGCGTTCAGCGACGGGATCGCCTTCTCCTGCAGGCGGTTCCAGCGCGTCACCAGCGCGTCGAGCCGCTCGACGAGGCTGGCGAAGACTTCGCGCGCCTGGCGGGCCGGCGCGAAGTCGGCGCTGTCGACGGTCTCGAAGAGAGCATTCAGCTTCTCGTGCAGGCCGGCTGGCCAGAGCTGCGCCTGGCTGTAGTTGACGTCGATCAGGACGTTGCGCATCGCCTTGAGCTCGTTCCTGATCTTGCCAAGCTGCGTGCGGGCCGGTCCCGCCCGCCGCTGCGCGAGACGCTCATCCAGGAGCTTCGCCTGCTTGAGCAGCGCATCGATGTCGTTGATCAGGCGGTTGGCGACGCCGAGCTTGTCGAGTATCTCACGGAGGAACAGGAACTGCGCCTTCAGGTCGGCAGCCGAGGTCCTGATCCTGGGATCTGGCAGGATCTCGAAGGCCTCGGTCAGCGTGTCGCCACCGGCGTCGAGCCGTACCAGGTAGCGGCCCGGTACCACCATCGGCCCGTTCGGACGGCCGATCGGCTCCAGGTCGGTCGCGTTCACGTTCGGCACGCCGGGAAGCCGGCGGTTCCAGATGAAGCGGTTGATGCCGGCACGCACCGGGACCTTCTCGTAGGTGCGCAGCTTCCGCTCCTTCTCGTCGAGGAAGGTGAGGCCGACCGTACCACCGTCCGGAACCGTCGGCAGGAAGTAGTTGATGACGACGCCGTTGGGCGGATTGCGGCCGGCGTCGAGATGGATAGCCTCCTCGTTTCCGTCGGCACGACGGCGCGGCAGCACCTTGAAGATGCTGGCGCCGCTGCGGCCGTAGTTGACGAGGCCGGGCCAGACGGGACCGCGGGAGGCGGCCGCCTGCTCAGCCGTGCCGCTGAAGCCGCCCAGCATCCGCATGCGCACGCCCGAGCGCGGCCGGAACAGATGCGCGTCGGCCTTCCGGCGGCGGCCCTTCATCAGGTCGTAGAGCTGATGCAGCGGTGTCAGGTCGTCGAGGATCCAGATCGAGCGGCCGTGGGTCGCGACCACCATCTCGACGCCCTTGATCACGAGATCGTGGATCGGCGCCACCGGCAGGTTGCCGCCGAGCCGGTGCCAGGCGTCGCCGTCGTCGAAGGAGACGTAGATGCCGGTCTCGGTGCCGCAATAGAGGAGGCCGCGACGCGCCGGGTCCTCGCGGATCGTGCGGGTGAACTCGTGATCGGGAATGCCGCCGACGATCTTCGTCCAGGTCTTCCCGCGATCCGTCGTCTTGTAGAGATAGGGCTTGGTGTCGTCGTGCTTGTAGCGGGTGGCGGCGACATAAATCGAATCCTCGTCATGCGACGACGGCTCGACGATGCTGATCAGGGACCAGTCGGGCAGCGCGTTGCGCGCCCCGCCGGCAACCTTGCCGCGCCTGCCGTCCGGCGTGATGTTGGTCCAGCGGCGCCCGCCGTCTTCCGAGCGATGGACGAGGCCGTCGTCGGTGCCGCACCAGAGCAGGTTGCGGACCTTCGGCGACTCCGCGAAGGCGAAGATCGTGCAGTAGACCTCGGCACCGGTGTTGTCGCGCGTGACCGGCCCGCCCGAGGGCCCGAGCTTGCTCTTGTCGTTGCGGGTGAGGTCGGGGCTCAGGACTTCCCAGCTCGCGCCGAGATCGGTCGATCGGTGGAGATGCTGCGACCCCACCCAGAGCACGTCGGGATCGTGCTTGCTGAAATGGATCGGGAAGGTCCAGTTGAACCGGTACTTGAGATCCTCGGCGCCGGCGCCCCATCCATAAAGCTCGGGCCAGACCGTGTTCTGCCAGTCCTGCCCGGTCTTGTAGTCGAACAGGTACATGATGTCGTTGGTGAAGCGCCGGCCGATCGGGCCGGAAGCGACGACGTAGTCGTTGTCGTCATGCTTGATCGCGATATAGCCGCTCTCGCCGCCGCCGGGCTTGACCCAGTCGCGCTCGGTGATCGCGCCGATCGGTGACGCGCTCGGCAAGCTGATTGCGGTGTTGTCCTGCTGGGACGCATAGACGCGGTAGGGAAAGCGGTCGTCGGTGATGACGTGGTAGAGCTGCGCGGTCGGCTGGTTGTAGATCGACGACCAGGACTGGCCGGCATTGAAGGAGACGCAGGCGCCGCCGTCGTTGCCCTCGATCATGCGCCGGGGATTCTCAGGGTCGATCCAGAGCGCATGGTCGTCGCCATGCGGCGTCGGCACATGCAGGAAATTGCGGCCGCCGTCGATCGACTTCCACAGGCGGTAGTTCTGCACATAGACGGTCTCGGCGTCCTTGGGATCCGCCGTCACGTGCATGTAGTACCAGGGCCGCGTGCGCAAACCTGAGAACTCGGATGCCCGCTCCCAATTGACGCCGCCGTCGTCGGAACGGAAGAGCGCGCCGTCATCGGCCTCGACCAGCGCCCAGACGCGACCGTAGCCGCGCCCGCCCACCGGCTCGGGCGAGATCGCGACGCCGATCTTGCCGAGCATGCCCTTGGGCAGGCCGCGGCTGCGGGTGATGTCGGTCCAGCTGTCGCCACCGTCGGTCGAGCGCCAGAGCCCGCACTCCTCGCCGCCGCTGACCAGCGCATGGGGATGGCGCTGCGCCTGCCACGCCGGCGCGTATAGGACTTCCGGATTGGCCGGATCGAGCGCCAGGTCGTGACAGCCGGTGCGGTCGCTCCGGTGCAGCACCTGCGTCCAGCTCTTGCCGCCGTCGATCGAGCGGAAGACGCCGCGCGCCTTGTTGCGGCCCCAGGCATGGCCGAGGGCGGCGACATAGACGCGGTTCGGGTCCTTCGGATGCACGACGATGCGGCCGATATGGCGCGTGTCGGCGAGGCCGATATTGGTCCAGGTCTTGCCGGCGTCGGTCGACTTGTAGACGCCGTCGCCATGCGAGACGTCGTTCCTGATGCAGGCCTCGCCGGTGCCGGCGTAGATGACGTTGGGATCGGAGGGAGCCACCGCGATCGCACCGACCGCCGAGGTGGTGAAGAAGCCGTCGGTGGTGCAGAGCCAGTTCTGGCCGCCGTCGGTGGTCTTCCACACGCCCCCGGCGCAGGCGCCGAAATAGAACGTCATCGGGTCGGACGGGCAGCCGGCGACAGCGACGACGCGGCCGCCGCGATGCGGCCCGATCAGGCGCCAGTCGAACGAGCCGAGCAGGCCCGAGCGAAGCGACGTGAGAGCATCGGACGCAGCCATGGTTCCCCCATTCAAGCGATCTAGTTGCGGTAGCGGCGAAGCACCATCAGGTTGGCGGCGGCAGTCAGCAGCAGGGTCGCGGTCATCAGCACGAATGAGACCGCGGCGCCGAAGGGCCAGTTGCTCTTGACCGCGAACTGCACGTAGACGAGCGGGCCCATCATCACGAATTGCGGGCCGCCGAGCAGGACCGGCGTCGCATAGGCGTTCATCGTCAGGATGAAGCAGAAGATCGCGCCGGCGGCGAAGCCCGGAAGGGCCAGCGGCCAGAGCACGCGCCTGGCCATCGTCAGCGGATCGGCGCCGAGGCTGAAGGCCGCCTC
This sequence comes from Rhodospirillaceae bacterium, assembly GCA_016792585.1. GTDB lineage: Bacteria > Pseudomonadota > Alphaproteobacteria > SHVZ01 > SHVZ01 > SHVZ01. The sequence goes on along the minus strand of JAEULB010000219.1, from coordinate 10,076 downwards.
CTCGACCACGCGATCGATGCCCTCGATCACGCTCTGCAGGGTCAGCACGACGTAAGGCAGGTTGACCGCGACGATGCCGACGACGACCGCGAACTCGGTGTACATGATGCGGATGGGCTCGTCGATCAGGCCCAGCCACTGCAGCGAGACGTTGACGAAGCCCTTGTTGCCGAAGGCCGTCATCCAGCCGGCGGCGCGCACCGCGTTGCCCACGAACAGCGGCAGCACGACCAGCATGATCAGGACGTTCTTGTAGCGGCTCTGGGTGCGCGCGAGCTTGTAGGCCAGCGGGAACGCGACGACGAGGCAGATCGCCGTCACCATGATCGCGACGCGAAGCGTGCGCCAGAAGGCCGCCAGGAAATACGGATCGGTGAAGAAGAGCACGTACTGCTTGATGGTCAGCGCGTCGACCATCAGCAGGCCCGGCTTGAAGTCGTTCAGGCTGTAGCGGAACAGGATCAGGATCGGCACCAGCAGGCCGATCGTGACGAAGACGGTCGCCGGCCCGATCAGGAACCCGGCGGTCGACAGCCGCCCGCCGCGCGCTTCCCGCGCGGCGAGCGAAGCCAAGCTGTCGTCGGTGGCCGAAGCCGACATGAACGCTTAGGGCCTTAAGCCTTGAACTCCTTGTCCCAGAAGTCCTTGATCTCGGCCTGGCGCTTGGTGATGAAGTCGAGATCCGGATTCACCAGCAGCTCCTCTTCCTGCTTGGTGAAGCCGATCCGCTTCCGGAGGTCGTCGGCGACCGTGGCGTTGCCGACCACCGGGTTGTAGCCCATGTCGACGGCGAAGCCCTGCTGCGCCGGCGGTTCCAGCGCCTCGTTGAGGAAGGCATAGGCGCCATCCTTGTTCGGCGCGTTCTTCGGAACGGTGAAGCCCGAGACGTACGTGATGATGCCTTCCTTCGGCGCGATGGTCAGGATGTTGGTGCCGGCGTTCTGCCATTGCACCGCGCGCGCCTTCCACATGATGGTGAGCCCGACCTCCTCGGTCTTGAGCGCCGTCGCCAGCGCCTCGTTGGTCGGGTAGATGCGCGGCTTCAGCTTCTTGAGGTCGAGCAGCGCCTTCTTCGCCTTGTCGAAGTCGCCGGTCTTGCCGCCGCCGGCGAGCGCCGCCGCCATCGTCACGTAGTTGTGCTGGATGTCGACGATGCCGACCTTGCCCTGGTTCTTCGCATCCCACAGGTCGCCGAGGCCGGTCGGCGGGTTCGAGATCAGCTTCGGGTTATAGAGGACGACCTTGCCCGAATAGATGTGCGGCGAGAAATAGGGCGAGTCGGCGATGCTGAAGGTCTTCAGCACATGCTTGGAGTTGGGGATCTTCGAGAGGTCGAGCTTCTCCAGCATGTCCCCTTCGATCAGCTGGCCGATGTCGGTGGCGGCGAGCGCCTGGATGTCGGAGGTGCCGCGCGGCAGGCGCCGCTCGGCCATGACTTTGGTCATGCGCTGCGGGCTGCCGGCCTCGTCGTTGACGACCTCCCAGCCCTTGGGCGTCATCAGCGGCTTCGAGATGTTCTTGGTGAGAAGCTCGGCGTAGTCGCCGCCCCATGTGGCGAGCACGACCCGCTTGTTGGCCTGCGCATGGGCCTGGGGGAAGCCGCCGACCATGCTGGCGCCGGCAAGCGCCGAAGCTCCGGTGAGCACGCTGCGACGGCTGAAATACCGACCTGATGTGCTTTTCATGTTCGCTACTCCTCCTGTTCGACGACGTTGCTTCACGACCATCGCGGCCTTCAGGCGCCGGCGTGCGTCCCGTCATCGGGGAACACCACGGCAGCGCCCTTCGGCCAACCGACGTCGATCCTCTCGCCTTCTTCCGGGGTTCTCGCATCGACGCGGTTTGGTTGGGTGACGACGATACGGTCGGCCGGCGACACGCGCACATGCACGTCGACCGACGCACCGAGATAAGAGACGAGCTCGACCGTCCCCTGCATATGATTCTCGAGCCCGCCGGCGGCGGATCCCAGCGCCAGGCGCTCGGGCCTGAGCGCGATCACCGCCGGGCCGGTCAGACCCGCGGCGCAGGAGATCGCGACTCCGCCCCTGGTCTCGAAGCGGCCGGGGCTGACCATAGTTCCGGCGAGGAAATTGCTGCGGCCGACGAAGCCCGCGACGAAGCGGTTGGCCGGTTGCTCGTAGAGCTCGCGCTGGGTCCCGACCTGCTTGACCTCGCCTTCCGACATCACCACCAGGCGGTCGGCCATGATCAGGGCCTCCTCCTGGTCGTGGGTCACCATCACCGTGGTGATGCCGAGCTGGCGCTGAAGCTCGCGGATCTCGATGCGCACCGTCTCCCGCAGCTTGGCGTCCAGGTTCGACAGCGGCTCGTCCAGCAGCAGCACGTCGGGGCGGATGGCGAGCGCGCGGGCGAGCGCCACCCGCTGCTGCTGGCCGCCGGAAAGCTGGCGCGGCAGCCGCTCGCCGAGATGATCGAGGCGGACGAGCCTGAGCGCCTCGGCGACCTTGGGTGCGATCTCGGCCTTGGAGAGCTTCCGCATCTCGAGGCCGAAGGCGACGTTCTCGGCGACCGTCAGGTGCGGGAACAGCGCATAGCTCTGGAACACGATGCCGGCGTTGCGCTTCCAGGGCGGAAGCGCCGTGATCTCCCGCCCGCCGAGATGCACGCGGCCGGCGGTCGGTGCGATGAATCCCGCGATCATGCGGAGCGTCGTCGTCTTGCCGCAGCCCGACGGCCCCAGCAGCACCAGGAACTCGCCATCGCCGACATCCAGCGTGACGTCGCGGACGGCGACGGTGGCGCCGAAGCTCTTCGACAGGTGTTCGAGACGCAGACCAGCCATCAGACCACCCGCGAGAGTTTGACGAAGCGATCGGTGACCGCCATCGCGGCTCCGATGAGCAGGATCTGCAGCACCGACACCGCGGCGATGGTCGGGTCGATCCTCCATTCGAGATACTGGAGGATCGCGATCGGCAGCGTGGTGCGCCCAACGCCGACCAGGAACAGCGTCATCTCGAGGTTCCCGAACGAGACGACGAAGCCGAAGAGGGCGGCGGCGACGATGCCGGGACGGATCGTCGGGAGCGTGATGCGGAAGAAGGTCACCGGCGGCGTGGCGCCGAGGCTTTGCGCCGCCTCTTCCACGCTGCGGTCGACACCGGCGAGGCTGGCGGCGACCAGGCGCACGCACCAGGGAATCACCACCAGCACATGGCCGGCGACGAGGCCGGCGAGCGAGCCGATGACCGGAAGCTCGGTCGCGATCGTCAGCTCGACATGGAAGACGTAGATCGAGGTACCGAGCACGATGCCGGGAACCACCAGCGGCAGCAGCAGCAGGCTCGACAGCGGCTCGCGGCCGAAGAAGCGATATCGCGCCAGGCACAGCGCCGCCGGCACGCCGAGTGCCAGCCCGATCACCATCGCCGCGATCGCGACCTGCAGGCTGAGCCAGAAGCCCTGCACGAACTTGTCGTGCTTGGCGATCGCCCAGAACCATTTGAGGCTGTAGCCGTCGGGCGGGAACGCCGGGATCTCCTGGCGGAAGAACGCGAGCCAGGTGACGAAGAAGAGCGGCAGCAGAATGAAGCCGAGCGTCAGGCCGGCAGCGCCGCTGAACGCCCACCGCCCGAGGATTCGCCGATCGATGGACGCCAGCGTGTTCATGCGCGGCCGTTTCGCGGGGAGACACCGACTCCTAGCAAGGTCGTCGATTTTATACAATATTCAATCGACAGATCCGTTATCGGAGGCTACGAACTCCCGCCGTGAGCACTGCTTTCAAGACCGCGCCGCCGTTTTCCCATCGCACCGTCGCCGCCTCGGCCGCGGACGCAATCCGCCGCAAGATCTTCGATGGCGAGCTCAAGGACGGCGAGCCGCTGCGCCAGGACCTGCTCGCCGCCGAGTTCGGCATCAGCCGCACGCCGATCCGCGAAGCCTTGGTTCAGCTCGAAGCCGAAGGGCTGATCCGTATCGAGCCGCACAAGGGCGCGGTCGTGCGCGAGGCCTCGGTCGCCGACATCGAGGAGATCTTCGAGCTTCGCCATCTGCTGGAGCCGGTGCTGCTCGAACGCTCGGCCCCGTCGCTTGCCGCCGCCGACTTCGACCACATCGAGGCGATCCTCGACGAGTATTCGGCCGAGCTCAGGAACCACAACGTCAAGCGCTGGGGCGAGCTCAACACGCTCTTCCACACAGCACTCTACGCCAAGGCGGAGCGCCCGCAGATCAGGGCGATCGTCGACAAGCTGCTGACCGCCTCCGACCGCTACACGCGGCTCCAGCTTCTCCACACCGACGGCCTCAAGCGTGCCGAGAAGGAGCATGCGGAGATCGTCACGCTCTGCCGCAAGCGGAAATTCGCCGCCGCGGCCGACGTGCTCAGGTCGCACATCCTGGTGGTGAAGGCGTCGCTGCTGGACTTCGTCGCCCGACGCGGCTGAGACCTCAAGGCTCGACGACGATCTTACCGAAGAAGGCACGGCTCTCCAGCGCCGCCATCGCGTCCGCGGCACGTTCCAGCGGGAAGCGTTCGCTGTGCAGCTCAGGCTTGAGCTTGCCGTCGCGCGTCATGTCGAGGAGGGCCTGGACATCCTCCCGCCCCCAGCCGTTCGAGCCGGTGATGTTGAGCTCGAAGGTCCAGATGAAGCGGATGTCTTCCTTCGGATCGTAGCCGGCGGTGGCGCCGCAGGTGAGCATACGGCCGTCGCGGCGCATCACCCGCAGCGACTTGGTCCAGGTCTCGCCGCCGGTGAAGTTGATCACCACGTCGATGCCGCCCTGGTCGCGCGGGCCGACGCGGGCGCGGCCGAAGCGCTGCTGGCATTCCTTGACCCAGTCGCCCTGCGTGTAGTCGAGGCCGATGTCGGCACCGAGCGCCTTCAGCTTGTCGAGCTTCGCCTGACTCGAGGCGGCAGCGATCACGGTGGCGCCCGCGCCCTTGGCGAGCTGCACGCAGCAGGAGCCGACGCCGCCTGAGGCGCCGAGGACGAGCACCTTCTCGCCCGGCTGGATCCTGCCGCGCGTGATCATCATCCGGTGCGCGGTGCCGTAGGCGCACGGGATCGCCGCGGCCTCGGCGAAGGAGATGCCGTCATGCATCTTCACCAGCATGTGCGCCGGCACGCGGACGTATTCGGCGAAGCCGCCGTCGAACATCTCGCCCATCAACCCGCCCTTGACGCGGTCGATCGGGTCGACGACGACGCGGTCGCCGACCTTGAAGCCGGTCACCTCATGGCCGAGCTCGACGATCTCGCCGGCGAGGTCGATGCCGATCACGATCGGCAGCGGCACCTTGATGCCCGGCATGCCGTTGCGGGTGAAGATGTCGTGGTAGTTCAGCGTGCAGGCACGCACGCGCAGCACCGCGTCGCCGGGGTTCGGGCGCGGGTCGGGATAGCCGGCATCGAGCACGAACTTGTCGTTGCCGCCGTGCTCGGTGAGGACGACCGCCTTCATGACTCTCGGTTCCCGCTGAAGACCGGCGCAGTCCCGGAAAGGAACGCCGTGTAGCCCGCATGATAGTCGCGGGCGCCGAAGGGCTGGAAGGGCTCGTCGCGATCGACGCGGCCGAGGGCCTCCTCGCAGGCCGACCCGCTCCTACCAGGCCGCGTCGGGTTCCAGCGGGTAGAGCGGCCGGCGGCGGTGCTTGTAGGTGAAAGTGGTGAGGTCGGCGGTGGTGACGCCGGGCGTCGCGACCCAGATCATCTCCTTGGCGATCGGCTCCATCGCGGGCCTCGGCGAATGCACGCCCTTGGCGACGACGACCTTGATGTCCTTGGGCTCGATGCCGAGCGAACGGAACTGCTGGAGGCTGGAGGAGCCTGCCGGATAGGTGATCACCACCAGCGTCATGCCGTCGTCGGTCTTGATCGCGGCGCTCGGTCCGTTGTCGAAGAAGCGGAAGCCGCCGTGGGTCGGCCCGGTCTCCTCGTACTTTCCGTCGGAGAGCGCGGTGACCGTTCCCTTGATCGGGAACGGGGTGCCGTGCAGACGGTCCGTCTTGCCGCCGATCGCCATGTCGACGCGGCCGCCGATGCCGGCCGCCTGGCAGGCCTTCACCGCCGCCGGGTCGCAGATCGCCTGCAGGAGGTTGGTGACCCCGAGCCGGCGCGCGGCATGCAGGATCAGCGTCGAGTCGGCGGTGCTGCCGCCGCCGACATTGTCACCGACGTCGAACAGCACGATCGGGTTGACATTCGCCGCCCGCGCCCGGATCAGCGCTTCGTCGACCGGCGTGCCGCCGGTGTTGAGCGCCGCCCGCATCGACCAGGCCGCGTCCGACAGCGTCTTCGCGATCTCGTCGGCGAGCGCCTGGTCGTTGTCGGTGACCGCGATGAACGACATGCCCATTTCTTCGACGTCGGCATAGGGATAGCCCTCGACCACGTTGACCGAGAGCACGCCCGGCCGCTTGCGCTGCTCGTCGGCGATGCGCATGAGGTCCGACATCGGCCTGTCGCTGGTGCCCTGGTTCAGGATGTTGACCAGGAGCGGCGGCGTCTCCAGCGCGGTTGTCGGCTTGATCTTGCCGCGCACCATGTCGAGCACGAGCTTGGCGCAGAGGATCGCCTGCTCCTTCGTGTCGATATGCGGGTTGGTCTGGTAGACAGTGGTGATGTCGGCGTTCTCGATCATCTGTCGCGAGACGTTGGCATGCATGTCGAGGGCGACGCCGATCGGTACCTTCGGCCCCACCGTCTCGCGTACGCGACGGATCAGCTCGCCGTCGGCGTCCGGCCAGGTCTCCGAGACGGCGGCGCCGTGCTGGGGCAGCAGGACCGCATCCCAGGGGCCTTTCTCGTTCAAGTCCGAGATGATGCGGTCGATGAAGAACCGGATCGCCTCGTCGGTGATCGCGCCCATCGGCGTCACCCGGGCGAAGAACAGCGGCACCAGCTCGACCTCGGGATCGGCGTCGCCGACGGCGAAGAATCCCGCCAGCGTCGCCTGCGAGGTTCCGTACTCGCGACGGATCGCCTCGCCCTCGAGGATGCCGGCGCGGCGGAACCTCTCCAGGCTGGCGGGAACCGTGGAGAAGGTGTTCGACTCGTGCAGGAAACCGGCGGTTGCGATGCGGATCATTGGCCCGTCCTTTCAGGGTGCCTCAGGCTACACAGGCCGGTTCGCATCTGCCCGCGCCATCCATCCGTCACGAAACGCACATTTCGCATCCGGCGCCTCGCCGAAGTCGCTACTTCCTCCATCCTCCGCGCACAAGCGCCTGAAGCTCCTCCCGCGTCAGGTGACCGAGACCCAGCCCTTGCAGCAGGTCATTCTCCGCAGCAAGGTCCCGTCCGAGGACTGCCGAGAACAGCGCCAACCCTGAACGATGCAGCGGGGCAACGACGCCCGCGATCTCGGCCAACGCAATCAGGGGGACGATGCCGAACGGTAGGTCTTCGCGAATCCAGCGCGCCTCAAGCGAGGTCGGCCCCGGCGAGCCGCCGCGGGCCTCCACCGTGCGAGTTGCTTCCGACAGCGAGGTTCCCGTCGGCAGATCGAAGGAGAGTGCCATGTGCTCCCGCATCGTTCGCACCTCGACGCCAAAAGCCCGCGCAATCGCTAGTCGCTCGAGATCGAGCGCCTCGATGAGCCGCGACACCGCTTCGGTGATGCCGCCGTAGGTGTCCCAGGCTTCGCCCTTTTCCATGCGCGTCAGGTTGCAGAGCGCGTTGGCGAGGTGAGCCTGCGGGTTGACATTGCTGAGCTGGATGGCGAGGAGGTCGGCGCGCTCGACGAAGCGGTCGCCGAAGAGCGCGCGGCTGGCCGCGTGCCCCTCGCCGGCACGGGCGGTCGGCACCGTCGCCACGTCGATCCGCGCTCTGATCGTCAGCACCGTCACCTCCGCCGGGGCGCTCGGGCGTCCCATGACGACGGTCGTGCCCCAGGCCGCGATGGAGCTCGCAGTTCCGCGCTCCGCGAGGAGGCGCGCTAGGTAGAGAGCACTCAGCGAATAGTGCGAGCTGACGATCACCGTCTGTTCCGCACGAAGGTAAGGGGCGGCGGCGTCCATCACCATCCGATGCCCATAGGCCGGCACGGCGATGATCACGGTTCCGGCGTCGGCGACGGCCTCAGCGCAACTCGTGGCGATCCGTGGTCGGAAGCTTCCGGAGAGTGCACCACGGGCGATGAGCGGCGCTCCGTCCGCCAGCGCACGCGTGCTCGCGCCGGAAGGCGACCACAGGCAGGGGTCGTGCCCATTCCGACAGAGCAGCGCTGCTGTCGCGAGGCCGACTCCGCCCGCACCCAAGATCGCGACCCGCATTTCCCACCCCGCTGAATGTCCGCGCTACGCCGGCGGCAGATTAGGCACTGAGGACAAACTGTTGACGCGAGGCCTGCCGAAGCAGCGCTCAGGTCGGCGGCCAGCGCCCGCCATAGGGCCGGGAAAGGGCGCGCTCGACCATCTCCAGATGGTCCTGGCCATAGAACATGTCGCCGTCGACGAAATAGGTCGGCGAGCCGAACACCGAACGGCGGATCGCCTCCTCGGTATTGGCGAGGTAGATCGCCTTGACCTCCGCTGACGCCGCGCCGGCGAGCAGCGGCGCCGGATCGATGCCGATGCCGCTTGCGGCCTTAGCCAGGGCCGCGGCGTCGGCAAGGTCGACGTCGTCGCGCCAATGGGCTTCGAGCAGGGCGTGAGCCAACCGGTCGACATCGATGCCGAGGACGAGGCCGGCGATCAGCATGCAGTTGGAGAGCGCGATATCGTTGGCGTGGTGGGTCGGCGTGCGGCCGAGCCACGGAGCGCCGCGCTCCTCGCTCCAGCGCTCGATCTCGCGGCCGAAATAGTACTCCATATGCGCCTTGCTGCGGCGGGTGGGCGGCACGACGCCGGCCTCGGCGACTACGCGGCGAAGGTCCATCGGCCGATGCGCGATCCGCCGGCCAGACGCCGCGGCGATCGCGGTCAGGCGCGTCGAGCCGAGGTAGGCGAAGGCCGAGTGCGCCGAATAGAAGTACTCGATCTCTTTCACATTTCCCTCATCGCACGCGCGGCACGCATGGCCGCCCATATGTCGCGCAAGTCGGAGCATGCCGAGACGGACGCGTTCCGGCGCGGCGGAACTTCTCCAGGCTGGCGGGAACCGTGGAGAAAGTGTTCGACTCATGCAGGAAGCCGGCGGTTGCGATGCGGATCATGGGCGGCTCCTTCGGGGCAGGCAGACCGTTTCTCTAGCAATCGAAGGTCCCGAAACGGGCGGGCATTAGGCGCGCCGCGAAACGGAGCGTTTCACTTCCCGCGAAGGCCCTCTTGCCGCCGCCTGCGTACCCGCTACCTTAAGGCACCATCTTCTCAAGGATCAGGGGAGACTTCCGTGGAAAACATCTTCCAGTACGCTTTCGCGCGTCGCGCCCTCCTCAGGCTCATCGCAGCCGGCGGCGCCGCGATGGCCGTCAGCCCGTTCGCGCTCGCCCAGGGCACGCCGAAGAAGGGCGGCACTCTCACCATCGGCGCCGATGCCGACCCGATCGGCTTCGATCCCGTGACGCTGACGGCCTTCTCCTCCTTCGACTTCACCGCGCTGCTCTATTCCGGCCTGCTGCGCTGGAGCGCCGACATGAAGCCGGAGCCGGACCTCGCCGTCCGCTTCGAGCAGCCGAACGACACCACCTACATCTTCCACCTGCGCCAGGGCGTGAAGTTCCACAACGGCCAGCCCTTCTCGGCCGAGGACGTGAAGTGGACCTTCGAGCGCATCCAGGACCCGAAGAACGCCAGCCCGAACCTGAGCATCTACTCGGTGATCAAGGCGGTCACCGTGATCGATCCGATGACGGTCAAGTTCGAGCTGAACGCGCCGAGCGCGCCGTTCCTCGCCTATATCTCAACCAACCCGATGGGCGTCATCGTGCCGAAGGGCGTGTCCGACCTGGCGACCAAACCGGTCGGCACCGGTCCTTTCAGCTTCGTCTCCTACGAGCCGAACCAGCAATGCACGCTGAAGGCCTTTGCCGACTACTACGAGAAGCCGCAGCCCTATCTCGACCAGGTCGTCTTCCGCTTCTTCAAGGACCAGGCCTCGATCACCTCGGCGCTGCGCTCGAAGGCGATCGACATGACCTGGTTCAAGGACCCCAAGGTCTCGGCCCAG
>JAEULB010000212.1 GCA_016792585.1 Rhodospirillaceae bacterium | reverse complement strand
GGCGCGGTTCTGCATCATGGCGACCGGCTGCATCTCGACCGCCAACACGCCCTCGTTCCCCGGCGGCGATGCGTTCGAGGGCGCGCGATATCACACCGGCCGCTGGCCGCACGCGAAGGTGAGCTTCACGGGAAAGCGCGTCGGCGTGATCGGCACCGGCTCCTCGGCGGTCCAGGCGATCCCGCTGATCGCGGCCGAGGCGGCCCACCTGACCGTCTTCCAGCGCACACCCAACTACACGGTGCCGGCGCGCAACGCGCCGCTCGATCCCGAGGTGCAGCGGCGGATCAAGGCCGACTACGGCGCGCTCCGCCGCCGCGCCGCCCAGACCCGCGCCAACATCGACATCGTCTTCGGGACCAGGAAGGCGCTCGAGGTCTCGGCCGAAGAGCGCACACGCGAGTTCGAGGCGCGCTGGGCCATGGGCGGCTTCGGCTTCACCGGCGCCTTCACCGACATCCCGCTCGACCTCGAGGCGAACCGGACCGTGCAGGATTTCATCCGGGCCAAGATCCGCGAGACCGTGCGCGACCCGAAGGTGGCTGAGCTTCTGTCGCCGACCAACACCTTCGGCTGCAAGCGCCTCTGCGTCGACACCGACTACTGGGCCACCTTCAACCGCGCCAACGTCACGCTGGTCGACGTGGCGACGACGCCGATCGAGGCCCTGACCGAGAACGGCGTCAAGGTCGGCGGCCACGAGCACGCGGTCGACGCGCTGGTCTTCGCCACCGGCTTCGACGCAATGACCGGCACGCTCAACCGCATCGACATCAGCGGCCGCGGCGGCGCCAGGCTCAAGGACAAGTGGCAGGACGGCCCCCGCACCTATCTCGGACTCGGTGTGGCCGGGTTTCCCAATCTCTTCACCGTCACCGGACCCGGAAGCCCGTCGGTCCTGACCAACATGCTGCCGACGATCGAGCAGCATGTCGAATGGATCGCCGATTGCCTCGTCCATCTCAGGGACCGCGGCTTCCGCGAGATCGAGGCGGCGGCCGAGGCCGAGGACGCCTGGGTCGCGCACACGTCCGAGGTCGCCGGCGCCACGCTGCGCGTCACCTGCAACTCGTGGTATCTCGGCAGCAACATCGAGGGGAAGCCCCGCGTGTTCATGCCCTATGTCGGGGGCTTCCCGGCCTATGTGCGGAAGTGCGAAGAGGTCGCCGCCAAGGGCTATGACGGCTTCAGGCTGGCTTGAGGGAAAGACGCATGCTCGATCAGCGGATCGTCGGCACCTGGCGCCTGGAGAGCTGGGACCGGGTCGAGGACGACGGCACGCGGAAGCCGCGCTTCGGCCCCGGCGCCACCGGGCTCCTGATCTATTCCGCCGACGGCTTCATGTCGGCCGCCCTCCAGGACGGCAACCGCACGCTCTTCGCCGGGCCCGATCCCTATGGCGGAAGCGCCGAGGAGTGCCGCGCGGCGATGTCGACCGGACACAGCTATTGCGGGCGCTGGCGCCTCGAGGGCGACGCGATCGTCCACGACGTCGAGCTCTCGGTTTTTCCCAACTGGGTTGGGAGCAAACAGATCCGCTATGTGCGTTTCGACGGCGAGCGCATGATCCTGAAGACTCCGCCGACGCATCGGCGCGGCAGCACCGGCTATGCCGAGCTGATCTGGCGTCGCGCCTGACCATCACCTTAAGGACACCGACATGCCCGCTACGCCCGAACAGTTCGTCGGCACCTGGCGCCTGCTGAGCTGGACCATCACCGACGGCGACGGCAAGGTCAGCGAGCCGATGGGACCGAACCCGTGGGGCCTCCTGATCTACTCGGCCGCCGGCTACATGACCGCGATGCTGGGGGCCCAGCCCGCGAGCCGTCAGCGCTTCGCCGGATCCGATCCGCTCGGCGGCTCGCCGGAGGAGGCGCACCGCGCGATGTCGACGGTCCACTCCTATTGCGGCGCCTGGAAGATCGACGGCGAGACCGTGGTGCATACGGTCGAGGGTGCGCTGTGGCCGAACATGGTCGGGACCCGGCAGGTGCGGCACTACCGTTTCGAGGGCGGCAGGGTCGTGCTGAAGACCCCGCCGATGACCCGCAAGGGCGCCTCCGGCATCGCCGAGCTGACCTGGGAGCGGGCCTGAGGCGGCATCGGATTCGGCGCACGAGGTTGGCGGTCGACCGCAATACGCTCTAGTGTCTCGCGGGATCGTCGGCTCAGAGGGACCATGGGGGAAAATCGCGCCAGAAGGCGGCTCGCGGCGATCGTCGCGGCCGACGTCTCGGGCTACTCCCGGCTGGTCGGCGAGGACGAGGAAAGCACGGTCGCAAGGCTGAAGACCCTCACGCGCGAGCGGATCGATCCGCTTGTCGCGGAGCACGCGGGCCGCATCGTCAAGACCGCCGGCGACGGGATCCTGATGGAGTTCGCGAGCGCCGTAGATGCGATCCGCTGCATGCTCGACCTTCAACGCGCGGTGACGGCCGCCGAGGCGATCCACCCGGCAGACCGGCGCCTGTCCTTCCGTATCGGAGCTCATGTCGGCGACATCATTGTCGACGACGACGACATTCACGGAGACGGCGTCAACGTGGCGGCACGGCTGGAGGCCTTGGCGGAACCCGGCGGCATCTGCATTTCGGCGACGGCCTGGGACCAGGTCCGCGACAGGATTCCGATCCAGGCCGAAAGTCTCGGCGAGAAGCAGCTCAAGAACATAGCGCGGCCGATCGAGGTCTGGCGCATCGTCGTCGGTGCCTCGGCCGAACGCCCGGCGCTGCCGTTGCCCGACAAGCCTTCGATCGCCGTTCTGCCGTTTCAGAACATGTCCGGCGACCCGGAGCAGGACTACTTCGCCGACGGCCTGGTCGAGGAGGTCGTCACCGCGCTCTCGCGCTTCCACTGGCTCTTCGTCATCGCGCGCAACAGCTCGTTCACCTACAAGGGCGAGGCCGTCGACGTAAAACGTGTCTCGCGCGAACTCGGCGTGCGTTACGTCCTCGAAGGCTCAGTCAGGAAGTCCGGCCAGAAGGTGCGCATCACCGGGCAGCTCATCGATGGCACCTCCGGCACACACCTATGGGCCGACCGCTTCGATGGCACGCTCGGCGATATCTTCGATCTCCAGGACCAAGTGACGATGAGCGTCGTCGGCGCCATCGAGCCCAAGCTGACGCGCGTGGAGATCGAGCGCGCGCGGCGCAAGCCTGCCGGAAGCCTGAACGCCTACGATCTCTATCTGCGGGGACTGTTCCTGTTCTACCAGTTCACCGCGGAAAGCATGGCGGCAAGCCTCGACCTGTTCGACCAGGCGATGGCCGCCGATCCTGCGTTCGCTGCCGCGCCGGCGATGGCGGCCTATTGCCGCCAAAGGCTCGTCGTTCACGGCGTAAGGGCCCAGAGCCCCGAGGACGAGAAGCAGACGATAGCGCTCGCCGAACGAGCCCTGGCGATCGGCAAGGACGACGCCACGGCTCTCATCTACGCCGGATCGATCTTCGGCAACATCGGCCGGGACCAGGACCTCGCCATGGCATGCGTGGAGAGAGGGCTGCGACTCAATCCCAACGCCTTCGTCGGATGGCAGAATCGAGGCTGGCTCGACCTGTTTCGAGGAGACACGGAGCCGGCGATCTCGGCACTGACGCACGCCCTTCGTCTGAGCCCCTTCGATCCGCTGGCCCACAGCGCTCGCGGCGGGCTCGGCGTCGCCTTCTTCTTTCTCGGGCGTTTCGAGGATGCAGTCGCTCACCTCCGCTCCGCGATGGACGAGAACCCGAGCTATGCTCCGGCCCACTGGTTCCTGGCCGCGGCCTACGCTCACCTGGAGCGCGACGATGAAGCCCGCCGGATGGTCGCTCGCCTGATTGAAAGGCAGCCCGCCTCGCGTAGCCTCAGGGACCTGGCCGGCAAGCTCCCGTTCAAGGACCCGATCCAGCTCGAGCTGCTTCTCGGCGGCCTCCGCAAGGCGGGTCTTCCCGAAATGTCGTAGGGTCGGCTTGGAAGACGAGAGGACGGTCGCGCCGGACTTTTGGTCGGCGGCTGGCGCCTCGCCGAACGGGCCCGGATCGATGCCGGCGGCTTCGTGGTCCCGACCCGGATGGGATCGACGGGTCTAAAGCCCGACCGCGTCGCAGACGCGCTTCAGCTGACCCTTGGCCTCGAAGAATTCCTCGGCGATCGCGCGCGCCGCCTTCTGGTGGCGCTTGTAGTCCTTGTTGATGCGCTCGATCGCGTCGAGCGCCTCTTCGTGGTTCGAGAAGGCGAAGAGCCCCTCGCCGGTCGGGATGTACTTGCCGAACGCGGTGTCCTGGGTGATCACCGGCCTGCCGGCGGCGAGGTAGCAGACGCTGCGGTCGGAGAACCAGCCAGAGCGCGGGCGGACATAGATGTCCTTCGCCACCGACAGCTCGCCGCGCGAGCGATAGAGGAAGTCCTGGTAGACGCCGAGCCCGTTCGAAACCGGCACCGGGTCGATCAGGTTCCAGCCGTTGCTGCGCACGAGGTCGTCGACTTCCTTCGTCGGCGGACGCAGCGCGAGGTCGAGCGGCTGCGTCGTCCGCTTCGGAAGGTCGAGGAAGCGGGTGAAGTTCATGTGCTTCGACCACTGATAGGACTCGCCCTCGAAGTCGATGTTCTTCGAGGAATGCGCCCAGGTGGCGAGGCTCGAGAAGGCCTTCGGCGATGAGTCGAACTCCGCCGGCCAGACGTCGAGATTGATCGGCGGGCGCACCTTGTGCCAGGTGCGGTTCAGCGGCACCGGACAGTCGGCGGCGCCCAGGTTCTCGCCGATCGTGAACAGATGCGTGTGCGCGTCGACATAGGCGATCGAGTCCTTGTCGCCTTTCACCAGCTTGATCTGCTCGTAGATCGGATCGGTGTCGACGAAGATGCGCACCGGGCACGCCATGTGCTCTTCGCGAAGCTGGGTCGCGCCGCAGAGATTGATGATCGCGTCGGCCTCCTTGTAGAGGCTCGTCGCCTTCTCCTTCGTAACACCGTGCCACGAGTACTCGGTGACCGGATCGAGATAGGCCCAGCGGTGGCCGAGCCCGTAGCGCTCCATCATCGACTTCACGAAGCCGATGTTCTCGGTCGAGTCCCAATGCACCGAGTTCTGCACGAAGGAGTACGGGTTGACCCGGTTGTCCTCGACGTACCAGACGTCGTGGCCGAGCCTGGTCAGGCCCAGCACCCAGTTCATCCCTTCCCAGCCGACGCCGGCGACCGGCATGCGCCCGGAGAAGTGGAGGACGAGGATGGTCTTCTTGCGAGCCATCACGAGGTCGGCGCGAGTCCGCGGGGGAGAAGGAGATAGAGCGTGCCATTGGCCTTCATGCGCCCGGCCATCTCGCCCGCTTCCTTGCCGGGGCCCCAGAAGAGATCGCCGCGCGCCGGTCCCCTGATCGCGCCGCCCGTATCTTGCGCCACAACGAGCCGGCGGATGACGCCGCCCGGCGAGTCTTCATGCGCGAGGTCGAGGAAAACTGGCGCGCCCAAAGGCAGGTGCGCGCGATCGACAGCGAGGCTGCGGCCGGGCGTCAGCGCCACGCCCTGGGCGCCGAGCGGGCCGTCGCCGTCGAGGAGGCGGAAGAAGACGTAGGAGGGATTGCTGTCGAGGATCTCGCGCATCCGCTCAGGGTTCGCGGCGAGCCAGGCGCGGATCGACTGCATCGAGACGTTACCGGGCTGAAGCTCGCCCTTGTCGAGCAGCGTGCGGCCGATCGCGACATAGCGATGCCCGTTCTGCCCGGCGAAGCCGACGCGGAGGATGCGGCCGTCCTCCAGCTTGGCGCGGCCCGAGCCCTGGACCTCGAGGAAGAAGGCATCGACCGGATCGTCGACCCAGAGCACCTCGAGGTTGCGGCCGTCGAGCGCGCCCTTGGCGATGTCGGCGCGCCGGTGATAGGGGCGAAGCCTGCCGTTGATGATCCGGCCGGCGACCCGCTCGCCCTTCCAGGCGTCGCGCCACTCGCCGAGATCGACCTGGACCAGATCGTCCGGCACGCGATGCAGCGGCACGCGATACTTCGCGGAGCGCTGGGTCGCACCGTTGAGCTCGGGCTCGTAGTAGCCGGTGACGAAGCCGGGCGCGGTCACGCGATAGGCCTGGAACTCGGCCTCGAAGTATGCGCGCGCGCGCGCCGGATCGTCGGGGATCGCCCCGCAGGCCTGCGTCCAGGTCTCCGGCATCTTCGCGCACGAACGGCGAAGCGCCGGCAGCGCCTGGGCCGGATCGTCCTGCGTCCAGCCGGGAAGGGCGGAGAAGGCGACGGGCTCTAGCTTCCGCTCCGGAGCCGGAGCGGCGCAGGCGGCGAGCAGCGAAAGGAGCGCCAGCGCGCCTAGGCGCATCAGGAGGCGCGGGTCTCGACGAGCATCCAGTTGGGATCGCTCGAGCGCACGTCGCGGGCGAAGGTCCAGACGTCGGTGATGGTCACGACCTTGTTGGGATCGCCGTCGACGATCTTGGCCGACGCGTCCTTGGTCACGTTCACCTGCTCGGAGACGAAGCGGATCGTGACCTTGGCGGTCGACTTGTCGAGGTCGGCATCGACCAGCTCCGCCGCGGTGACGCCGACCAGCGTCGTCTCCAGGGTCTCGCCCCGGGACACGCGGTCGTCGATCGCCCGCTTGAAGTTCTGGAAGACGCCGTCGGCGAGGAGCGGCCGGAGCGTCTCGGCGTCGCCCTTGGCGAAGGCGGTCACTATCATCTCGAAAGCGCCGCGGGCGCCGCCGAGGAAGCCGGCCTCGTCGAAGCTGGGATCGGCCTGGTGGATCGCCTTGATGCCGCGGGCGAGCGGGGTGTCTTCCTCGGCCGCGAGGGTTTCCAAGGCCTTGCGGTCGCGGTCGGGCAACCGGAGGACGTTGTCGGCGGGCTGCGGCGCAGCTTCGGCCGGCTTGAACGGGTCGGGGCGCCGCTTCTCGAGCCCGGTGCGCTTGCCGAGCACGTTCCTCAGGCGAAGCCCGAGGAAGATCGCCAGCATGGCGAAGAAGACGATGTCGAGGAAAGGAAAGTCCATCCTGGGCCCAGATCCGGGTTGGCCGCCGTCATTCTATAGACGCCGTCTTGCCGTATGTAGTTGCTTGGGGAATAAAGGGCAACATGCTGCTCATCCGCCACGGCCAGTCCGAGTTCAACGCGGTATTCAACAAGACCCGGGTCGATCCGGGCATCGAGGACCCGAAGCTCACCGACGAAGGCAAGCGCCAGGCCGAGACGGCCGGCCGCGCGCTCCGCGCCAGGCCGCCGAAGCGGTTGATTTCAAGTCCCTATACGCGGGCGATCGAGACCGCGCACATCATCGCCGACGTGCTGGGCGGGCTCGCCATCGACATCGACCGGCGGGTCGGCGAGCGCGCCGCCTTCGTCTGCGACGTCGGCACGCCGCTGTCGCGCCTGCGCCTCGCCTGGCCGAACCTCGCCCTCGACCACCTCGACGAGCAGTGGTGGCCGAGGATGGAGGAATCCGAAGAGGGCCTGGCCGAACGCGCCCGCGACTTCCACGACGACTGGGACATACGGTCCGAGCGTCCGGAGACCGCCGTCGTCACCCATTGGGGCTTCATCCGGGCCTCGACGGGCCTCACCGTGCCCAACTGCACGGTCGTCCACATGGCCCAGCGCAACTCGGCCGAGATTGTGCATCCCCGCGAACCGTAATAGAAAGCGGCGCCCTCGAAGCCGCCTTCTCTTTCAAGGAACCTGATCGATGAGCGACGCGAACCAGCCCCAAGGCGGCGACGGCCGCCCCGCTCCGATCATGGTCGGCGCCCAGTTCGTGAAGGATCTCTCCTTCGAGAGCCCGGACGGACCGCTGGGCCTGAACCAGATGAAGGACGCGCCGGAGATCGAGCTCGACGTCGACGTGGCGCCGATCAAGATCCAGGACGGCATCTACGAGGTCGATCTCGCGATCAAGTGCCAGGCCCGCTACGAGGACCGCACGCTGTTCCTCTGCGAGCTGGTCTATGCCGGCATCTTCAGCGTCGGCCAGATGCCCGACGAGGTGGTGAAGCCTTTCTGCTACACCGAG
>JAEULB010000156.1 GCA_016792585.1 Rhodospirillaceae bacterium | reverse complement strand
ATCGGCCTTCCCTTGTCGTCGCTTCATCTGTTCGCCGGTTCCGTTCACGAAGGAGGTACTCGATGAAACCCGTCTTCAAGCTTGCGATGGCCGTCGCTCTTGGCCTTGCTCTCGTGCCCTCGGGCGCGAGCGCGCAGAAGGTCACGCTCAACGTCATCACCGCCGGCGACCAGAACATGGTCGATTACGTGAAGGACTATCTCGGGCCGATCTTCGAGAAGCAGATGCCAAACGTGTCGATCAGCTCGGTCGGCACCGGCCCGGGCGATGCCGGCTCGCAGAAGATCGCCGAGAAGATCATGGCCCAGAAGGATCGCGCGACCTGGGACGTGGACGTAGCCGTGATCCACCAGAAGATGGCCGGTGACCTGGTGCAGGCTGGCCTGCTTGCCCCCTACACTAAGGACGTCGCGTCCGGGAAGATGGTGACCTCGGAGAACTCGAAGCTGGCGCTCGGCGCCAAGGTCGAGGGCTACGTCATCCCGATGTT
Organism: Rhodospirillaceae bacterium; assembly: GCA_016792585.1. Classification (GTDB taxonomy): domain Bacteria; phylum Pseudomonadota; class Alphaproteobacteria; order SHVZ01; family SHVZ01; genus SHVZ01. Next base: position 8,790 of record JAEULB010000156.1, on the reverse strand, counting down.
CAACAGCCAGACCGCGATCGCCTACAACCCGGCGCTGGTGAAGACCCCGCCCAAGACCTATGCCGAGATCGAGGCGTGGTCGAAGGCGAACCCGAAGCAGTTCGGCTACAACGGCATCAAGGGCGGCATGTCGGGCGTCAGCTTCGTCGTCGGCTGGGTCTATGCCAACGCGAACAATCCCGACCAGATCGCCAACGGCCCCTATGACGCGGCGGTCAAAAACCAGTGGGACGCCTCGCTGGCGAAGCTCAAGGAGTTCAACAAGACCGCGACGATCACGCCCGGCAACGCCGGCACGCTCGACATGCTGAACCGGGGCGAGATCGCGATGGGCCCGGTCTGGGTCGACATGTTCTACACCTGGATGGCCGACGGAAAGCTGCCGCCGACGATGAAGCTGTCGCTGATCGGCCCCGGCATGCCCGGCCAACCGATGTACTACGTTATCCCGGCCAAGGCCGCGAACATGGAGGTGGCGAAGAAGTTCGTCGAGCTCGCTACCAGCCCGGCGGTGCAGGCTGACGGCATCGTCAAGAAGTTCAACTGGTATCCGGGCATCGACGCCCAGCATGTCAAGAGCCAGCTGGACGAGAAGACCTGGAACAAGCTCTTCGTCGACGTGACGCCGCAGGAGCTAGCCCAGAAGGGCAAGTCGTTCCCGATCAAGGCCTACTTCGACGACATCCTGGAAGCCTACGAGAAGAAGGTTGTGAACTGAGTCCACTCTCGTTCTGTTGATGTCTCCCCCCGCCCTAACCTTCCCCCACTCTGGGGGGAGGGGATACGAACCTCGTACTCCTCCCCCCCGCGGAGCGTGGGGGAGGGTGGGGTGGGGGGCCTGACTCGATATGCATAACCCCCGACTCATCGGATTCCTCCTGGTCGCGCCCGCGCTGGTCGCGGTCGGCGCGCTGTTCGTCTATCCGCTGGGCTTCTCGGTCGCTTCGGCCTTTACCAGCAAGGAAGGCGTCGCCACGCTCGGCAACTTCTATCGCGCCTTCGAGCTCTACTCGGTCGACATCGCTTTCACGCTGGTGATCGTCGGCGTCTCGACTCTGATCTGCGGCGCTTTCGCGATCGCGATCGGCGGATACCTGACGCTGGGCGAGAACCCGCGCGCGGTCGCGATCCTGAAATGGCTCTATCGCTGGCCGCTGTTCATTCCCTTCATCGTCGCCGCGCAATGCATGCGCACCTTCGTCGCCAAGAACGGGCTGATGAACAACACGCTGGTAGCCACGGGCATCCTGGAGCCCATCCAGACCACCAGCCTGCTCGACTGGCGCGGCATCGTGATCACCTTCGTCTGGAAACAGACGCCGTTCGTGGCTTTGCTGGTCGCCGGCGCCATGGCCTCGCTCGACCGCTCGACCATCGAGGCGGCGCGCAACCTCGGCGCCGGGCGGCTCCGCATCCTGATCGAGATCGTGACGCCGCAGGTGCTGCCGACGCTGGTGGTGGCGCTGATCCTCTCCTTCGTCACGATGATGTCGGTTCTGAGCGTGCCGATCATGATTTCGGGCGAGTCGCCGACGATGATGACCGTCGACATGGCGTTCCGGATCAATGCCTATGGCGACTACGGTACCGCCAATGCACTGGGCGTGCTCTCCTACCTGATGACCGGCGCGGTCGCCTGGATCTATCTCCGCCGCGGCATGCGCGAAGGCGGGCGCCCGTGAGCGCGATCGGCTGGATCCCGCGCGGAATCATCTTGGGCCTGTTCGCCTTCGCGATCTTTGGTCCGCTCGCCAACCTGGCTCTGTGGGCCGCGGCCGAGCAGTGGTACTTCCCCTTCAAGCTTCCAGTCGTCTACGGCCTCAAGTTCTGGTACCAGGTCTTCAAGCCGAGTTCTGATGCGCTCAAGTCGCTCGGCACCTCGGTGGTGATCGCGCTCCTGACAGTCGCCGTCAGCCTCGCGCTGGCGATCCCGGCGGGCTACGCGCTGGCCAGGCTCAGCCTGCCGTTCCGCGGCCTGATCATGCTGGCTTTCCTGCTGCCGCAGGCATTCCCGTCGGTCGCGGTCTACATCAACGTGGCGCGGATCTTCTACTCGTTCGGCCTCAACGGCACGACCATGGGCGTCGTGCTGGTGCACGCGGTGCATGGCCTGGTCTTCGCCGTCTGGATTGCGGCGGCGGCGTTCGCCGCGGTCGACCGCGACCTCGAGCTTGCCGCTCGCAACATCGGCGCCGGCGCGCTCCGCGCCTTCTTCACCGTGACCCTGCCGCTGGCCGCGCCCGGCATCGTCGCGTCCGCGATCTTCGTCTTCCTGGAGTCGCTGGACGAATTCACCGGAACTTTCTTCGTCGGTGTACCGGACGTGACGACCCTGCCGCTGCTGATGTTCACCGCCTCGGTCGCCGGCAACTACCAGATCGCGGCGATCACAGCGCTGATCCTGCTGATCCCCTCGGTGGGATTCATGCTGTTCGTCGAGCGCTTCCTGAAAGCCGACGTGCTCTCCAAGGTCGGCGCCTAGGAGGCCGGCTGCTCCTGCTTGGCGAGGTCGAACATCGGCTGGAACGCCTCCGGCTCATGCGCGCCCGGCAAGGCGTAGCGTCCTTCGAGGATGAAGCAGGGGACGCCGGTGATGCCCATCTTGTAGGCGAGCGAGAGGTCTTCCATCACCTGCTCGCGGCACTGCTCGCCGGTCAGGAAGTGGCGAACGGGATTCGTCTCGAAGCCGGCCTCGCCGGCAAGCGCGATCAGGGTCTCGGTGTCGCCGATGTCGGCACCTTCGGTGAAGTAGCCCTCGAACAGCCGGTTGAGCATCTCCTCCTGGCGCTTGGCGCCCTGGGCATAGAGGAGCAGGCGATGGGCATCGGTGGTGTTCGGCGTCCGCCTGATCTTGTCGAAGCGGAAGTCGATGCCTTCGGCGACGCCGGCTTCGGTCACCCGGCGGTAGATCTCGTCGGCCTTCCGGCCGCTGCCGAACTTCATCGCCATGTACTCGGCGCGGTCCATGCCGTCTCGCGGCATGTCGGGATTGAGCTGGAACGCCCGCCAGGCGATGTCCGGCTGGATGTCGGGGCGCTGGTCGAGGGCGCGGCCGAAGCGCCGCTTGCCGATGTAGCACCAGGGGCAGACGACGTCGGAAAAGATGTCGAAGCGCATGGTCTTAGCCTAGCCTCCGGACGTGCCGCCGTCTCGCACCATCGCTTGACCGCCGCCCGGACCGCACTGAGCATGTGGGGATGACATCGATCTACGATCAAGGCCTGGACCCGAACGCCGCGAACCACGTGGCGTTGACGCCGCTGTCGTTCCTCGACCGGGCGGCCCAGGTCTGGCCGGACAAGGTCGCGGTGATCCATGGGCCTTATCGGACCACTTATGGCGAGCTCGGCCGGCGGTGCCGGCGGCTGGCGAGCGCGCTTGACCGCCGGGGCATCGGTGGCGGCGACACGGTCTCGGTGCTGGCGCCGAACATCCCGGCGCTGCTGGAGTCTCACTACGGGGTGCCGATGGTCGGCGCCGTTCTGAACGCGATCAACGCGCGCCTCGACGCCGCCACGGTCGGATTCATCCTCCGCCATTCCGGCGCCAAGGCCTTCCTGGTCGACCGCGACTGCGCGGAAGTCGCGCGCGCGGCGCTGGAAGGGCTCGAGCCCAGGCCGCTAGTGATCGACATCGCCGATCCGCTGGGTCCGGCGAGCGGCGGCGTTGGCGACCTGACCTACGAATCCTTCCTGGCAGAAGGCGACCCGGACGTCGCCTGGGCATGGCCGGAAGATGAATGGCAGGCGATCGGCCTCAACTACACATCGGGCACGACCGGCAACCCGAAAGGCGTCGTCGTCCATCACCGCGGCGCCTTCCTGAACGCGATGGGGAATGCTATCACCTTCGGCCTCGGTCCCGAGACGGTCTATCTCTGGACCCTGCCGATGTTCCACTGCAACGGCTGGTGCTACACCTGGGCGGTAACGGCGGTGGGCGGCACCCATGTGTGTTTGCGCAAGGTCGACCCGGCGCTGATCTTCCCGGCGATCGCCGAGCATCGCATCACCCATCTCTGCGGCGCGCCGATCGTTCTCAGCATGCTGATCCATGCGCCCGAGACCGTGAAGCGCCGCTTCGAGCATACCGTCGAGGTCGCGACCGGCGGTGCGGCGCCGCCGTCAGCTGTGATCGCCGCGATGTCTCAGATGGGCTTCCATGTAACGCATCTCTACGGCCTGACCGAGGTCTACGGCCCCTCGACCCTCTGCGCCTGGCAGGCGGACTGGGACGCGCTCGATCCGGAGGCGCAGGCGCTCAAGGTGGCGCGCCAGGGCGTCAATCTGCTGACGATGTCCGGTCAGGACGTGATCGATCCGGCGACGATGGCGCCGGTGCCGGCCGACGGCGTCACGCTCGGCGAGCTGGTCTTGCGTGGCAACACGGTGATGAAGGGGTACCTCAAGAACGGGGACGCCAGCGACGAGGTCTTCCGCGGCGGCTGGTTCCACACCGGCGACCTCGCGGTCAAGCACCCCGACGGCTATGTCGAGATCAAGGACCGCGCCAAGGACATCATCATCTCGGGCGGCGAGAACATCTCCTCGCTCGAGGTCGAGGAGGTGCTCTATCGCCATCCGCAGGTGATGGAGGCGGCGGTCGTGGCACGTCCCGACGCGAAATGGGGCGAGAGCCCTTGCGCTTTCGTCACTTTGAAGCCGGGCGCGGCGGCGGCTGACGAGGCCGGGATCATCGGCTTCTGCCGCGAGCGGCTCGCTGGATTCAAGCAGCCGCGCACAGTGGTGTTCGGGCCGCTGCCGAAGACGTCGACCGGCAAGATCCAGAAGTTCCAGCTGCGCGGGCAGGCTCGGGCTCTAGGGGAGAGACGCGAGTGACCACAACGATCTCTCTCGCCGGCCAGACGGCCCTCGTCACCGGTGCCTCTTCGGGCCTCGGCCGCCATTTCGCCCGGCTGCTGGCCAAGCATGGCGCCCGTGTCGCGATCGGTGCCAGGCGGATGGACAAGCTGGTCTCGCTGGCCGAGGAAATCCGCGCGGAAGGCGGCGAGGCGCTGCTGGTCGAGCTCGACGTCACCGACGAGGCCAGCGTCGATAGGGCGGTCGGACAGGTCGCCGATGCGATGGTCGGCATCGACATCCTGGTCAACAACGCCGGCATCGTGATCGCCAAGCCGGTGCTCGAGCTCTCGGTCACCGACTGGGACATGACGGTCGCCACCAATCTCCGCGGCGCCTTCCTGGTCGCCCAGGCGGCGGCGAAGCGGATGGCCGAGAGCGGCGGCGGCTCGATCGTCAACATCGCATCGATCGCCGGGCTCCGTACCGGCGGCCACATCTCGGCCTATGCCGCCTCGAAGGCGGGGCTGATCCACCTGACCAAGAACCTCGCGGTCGAACTCGCCCGCTCCAAGGTCCGCGTGAACGCGCTGGCACCGGGCTATATCGAGACCGAGCTCAACGCCGACTTCTTCGCGAGCAAGGCCGGCGAGGATCTCGTCCGCCGCATCCCGCAGCGCCGGCTCGGCCGGCCGGAGGACCTGGACGGACCGCTGCTGTTGCTCGTCTCCGATGCCTCGCGCTACATGACCGGCACCGTCCTCGTCGTGGACGGCGGCCACTCCGTCAATCCGCTCTAGAGGGGAACCCGATGATCGTCGACCACCGCACTTACACCTTGAGGCCCGGCACGCTTCCCGAATACCTCGCCAAGTACGAGGAGATGGGGCTCAAGGTGCAGATCAAGCATCTCGGGCGGCTTGCGGGTTATTTCTTCACCGAGATCGGGCCCTTGAACCAGATCGTCCATATCTGGGCCTACGAGAACCTCGCCGAGCGCGACGAGCGCCGCGGCAAGATGGCCGCCGACCCGGCCTGGCAGGCCTGGATCAAGGTCTCGTCCCAGTACTTCGTGAACATGGAGAACAAGGTGATGAAGGAAGCACCCTTCTTCCGCGCCAAGTTCTCCGGTCCCGACGAGGTGGGATCGCGCTAGGCCCGCTTCGCCGCCTTGCGCTTGCCGACATAGGGCGCGAGGTACTGGCCGGTGTAGCTGCGCTCCACCTTGGCGACCTCTTCCGGCGTGCCGGCGGCGACGATCTCGCCGCCGCCGTCGCCGCCTTCGGGACCGAGGTCGATGATCCAGTCGGCGGTCTTGATGACCTCGAGATTGTGCTCGATCACCAGCACCGTGTTGCCCTGCTCGACCAGCGCGTGGAGGACTTCCAGAAGCTTGCGGACGTCCTCGAAGTGAAGGCCGGTGGTCGGCTCGTCCAGGATGTAGAGCGTGCGGCCGGTGGCGCGGCGCGACAGCTCCTTCGCCAGCTTGACGCGCTGCGCTTCGCCGCCCGAAAGCGTCGTCGCGGGCTGGCCGACATGGATGTAGCCGAGGCCCACGCGCTCCAGCGTCTCCATCTTCTCGCGGATCGACGGCACGGCACGGAAGAACTCGGCTCCTTCCTCGACCGTCATGTCGAGGACGTCGGCGATCGACTTCTCCTTGAACCTCACCTCGAGCGTCTCGCGGTTGTAGCGCTTGCCCTTGCAGGCATCGCACTGCACGTAGACGTCGGGCAGGAAGTGCATCTCGATCTTGATGACGCCGTCACCCTGGCAGGCTTCGCAGCGGCCGCCCTTGACGTTGAACGAGAAGCGGCCGGGCGCGTAGCCGCGCGTGGTCGACTCCGGCAACCCGGCGAACCAGTCGCGGATCGGCGTGAAGGCGCCGGTGTATGTCGCCGGGTTCGAGCGCGGCGTGCGGCCGATCGGCGACTGGTCGATGTCGACGATCTTGTCGATATGCTCGATGCCCTCGATCCGGTCATGCTCCGCCGCCGGCTCGCGGGCGCCGAACAGCTTGCGGGCGAGCGCCTTGTAGAGAGTCTCGATCACCAGCGTCGACTTGCCGCCGCCGGAGACGCCGGTCACGCAGGTGAAGGTGCCGAGCGGGATCTCGATATCGACGTTCTTCAGGTTGTTGGCGCGTGCACCGATGACCTTGATCGACTGGCCCTCGCGGCCGGGGCGGCGATGGCGCGGCACATCGATCTGGCGCATGCCGGTCAGGTACTGGCCGGTGATGCTCTCGGGATTGCGCATCACCTCGGGCGGCGTGCCGATAGCGACGACCTTGCCGCCATGGATGCCGGCCCCCGGTCCCATGTCGACCAGGTAGTCGGCGGTCCGGATCGCGTCCTCGTCATGCTCGACGACGATGACGGTGTTGCCGAGGTCGCGCAGCCGCTTGAGCGTCTCCAGCAGGCGCGCATTGTCGCGCTGGTGCAGGCCGATTGACGGCTCGTCCAGCACGTAGAGCACGCCGGTCAGGCCTGAGCCGATCTGAGAGGCCAGCCGGATGCGCTGGCTCTCGCCGCCCGACAGGGTCGCCGACGCGCGGCCGAGGGTCAGGTAGTCGAGACCCACATTGACCAGGAATCCCAGCCGCTCGTTGATCTCCTTGAGGATGCGCGCCGCGATCTCCTGCTGCTGCGCCTTCAGCTTCTTCGGCAGGTTCTGGAACCAGGTCGCGGCATCCGAGATCGACATCAGCGCGGTCTCGCCGATGTGCTTGCCGCCGACCTTGACCGCCAGCGCCTCGGGCTTGAGCCGGTTGCCGTCGCAGGCCTCGCACTTCGCCGAAGCCTGGTATCTCTCCAGCTCCTCGCGCACCCACGAGCTGTCGGTCTCCTTCCAGCGCCGCTCCATGTTGGGGATGATCCCCTCGAACGGCTTGGTCGTGGTGTAGCTGCGGAGCCCGTCGTTGAAGGTCATCGACACCGGGTCCTCGCCGGTGCCGTGAAGGATGGCCTTCTTGACCTTCTCCGGCAGCTGCTTCCAGGGCGTGCCGGTCGAGACCTTGAAATGCTTGGCGAGGCTGTCGAGGGTCTGGTCGTAGTACTTCGATGACGAGTTCGCCCAGGGTGCGACCGCGCCTTCGCGCAGCGCCAGCTTCTCGTCCGGGATCACCAAGTCCGGATCGAAGTACATCTTGGTGCCGAGGCCGTCGCAGACCGGGCAGGCGCCGAACGGGTTGTTGAACGAGAAGAGACGCGGCTCGATCTCGTCGATGGTGAAGCCCGAGACCGGGCAGGCGAACTTGGAGGAGAAGATCGTCCGCTCGCCGCCATCGGCGTTCTCGGCGAAGACCAGGCCTTCGCCGAGCGTGACCGCGGTCTCCATCGAGTCGGCGAGGCGGTTGCCGAGGTCCGGGCGCACGACGATGCGGTCGACCACGACCTCTATGTCGTGCTTCAGCTTCTTGTTGAGCGCCGGCACCTCGCCGATCTCGTAGAGCTTGCCGTCGACCTTGACCCGCTGGAACCCCTTCTTCTGGAGTTCCTGCAGCTCCTTCCGGTACTCGCCCTTGCGGCCGCGGACGATCGGCGCCAGCAGGTAGAGGCGGGTGCCTTCCTTCATCGCCATGACCCGGTCGACCATCTGGGTCACCGTCTGGCTCTCGATCGGAAGGCCCGTGGCGGGCGAGTAGGGGACGCCGACGCGCGCATAGAGCAGGCGGAGATAATCGTGGATCTCCGTCACCGTGCCGACGGTCGAGCGCGGGTTCTTGGACGTCGTCTTCTGTTCGATCGAGCTCGCCGGCGACAGGCCCTCGATCAGGTCGACGTCGGGCTTGCCCATCAGCTCCAGGAACTGGCGGGCGTAGGCGGAGAGGCTCTCGACGTAACGTCGCTGGCCCTCGGCATAGATCGTGTCGAAGGCGAGCGACGCCTTGCCGGAACCGGACAGGCCGGTGATAACCTCCAGCTCGTTCCGGGGCAGGTCGACGTCGATGTTCTTGAGGTTGTGTTCGCGGGCACCGCGGATACGGAGG
>JAEULB010000126.1 GCA_016792585.1 Rhodospirillaceae bacterium | reverse complement strand
TGCATTCGAGGAGGACGGCCGTTGGGACTATGTCCTCGGCGGCGACAATCTCGGCCGCGACATCTTCGCCCGCGCTCTCTACGGCTCGCGCACCTCGATCCTGGTGGCCCTTCTCGTCGTCTTCAACGCGATGATCCTCGGGTCGATGCTGGGCGCGATCTCGGGCTACTTCGGTGGCGTGGTCGACGCGATAATCATGCGGATCGCCGACTTTCAGCTCTCATTCCCGTTCATCCTGGTCGCCATCCTGCTGCTCGCGATCGTGGGGCCGGGATTCTGGACCATGGTCTTCGCGCTTTCGGTTGCGCTCTGGGTCCGCTTCGCCCGCCTCGTCCGCGGCGAGACGCTCAAGATCCGCGAGCTCGAATACATCCAGGCGGCCAAGTCGATCGGCGTCCGGCATCCGGCGATCATTTTCGGCCACGTGATCCCGAACGTGATCCCGACCATCATCGTCCTGGCCACCTTCGATCTTGCGGAGGTGATCATCCTCGAGGCGGCGATCAGCTTCATCGGGCTCGGCACGCAACCGCCGACGCCGTCCTGGGGGGCGATGATCAGCGAAGGCCGCAACTATCTCTTCGAGAACTACTGGATCGCGCTCGGCCCGGGGCTCGCGATCATGGTCACCTCGATCGCGATCAACCTGTTCGGCGACTTCCTCCGCGACACCTACGACCCCCGGCAGGAACGCCTGTGAGCGAGCCGCTTCTCACCATCGACAATCTCGTCACCCGCTTCCCGACCAAGCGCGGCCGGCTGACTGCGGTCGACGGCGTCAGCCTGACGCTCGAGCGCCGCGAGTCTCTCGGCTTGGTCGGCGAAAGCGGTTCGGGAAAGTCGGTCCTCGGCCTTTCGGTCATGCGTCTGGTCCAGCCGCCGGGAAAGATCGAGTCCGGCGCCATCCGCTTCGATGGACACTCCCTCCTCGATCTCGACGAGGAGGGAATGCGGCAGCTTCGCGGCCGGCGCCTGGCGATGATCTTCCAGGATCCGACCGCAACGCTGAACCCCGTCTTCACCATCGGCGAGCAGATCGCCGAGGTGCTGCGCTGGCACACACCGGAGATGTCACCGGCGGAGATGCGCGAACGGGTTACGGAGATGCTGGACCGGGTCGGCATCCCCAACGCCGGCCGTCGCCTCAATGACTATCCGCACGAATTCTCCGGCGGCATGCAGCAGCGCGTGATCATCGCTGCCGCCCTCATCCTCAATCCCCACCTGGTGATCGCCGACGAGCCGACCACCGCGCTCGACGTGACGGTCCAGGCGCAGATCCTCGACCTGCTGCGCCGGCTCAAGGACGGCGAGCCCGAGACAGCGATCATCCTGGTCAGCCACGACCTCGGCGTCGTCGGCGAGATGTGCGAGCGGATCGCGGTCATGTATGCGGGCAACCTGGTCGAGGTGGCGCCTGCCGACGACATCCTCGACGATCCGAAGCACCCCTATACGGTCGGGCTGATCGCCTCGATCCCGCGGCTCGATCGCGAGGTCGGTGCGCTGAGCCCGATCCCCGGCCGCCTTGCCGACCCGGTGTCGCCGCCGCCGGGATGCAAGTTCAACCCTCGCTGCGCCCACGCGTTCGACCGTTGCCGCGTCGAGCGTCCGGTGCTGAAGACGATCGCCCCGGGCCGTCAGGTCGCCTGCCATCTCCATGACTGACGCGACTCCCCTCGTCGAGGTCTCCGACCTCACGGTCCACTTCGCCGGCCGCGGCAACGTGCTGGGCCGCCTGCTCGGCAAAGGGCCGGTCGTGCATGCGGTCAACGGCATCTCGTTCTCGATCGGCCGGCAGGAAGTCCTGGGGCTGGTCGGCGAAAGCGGCAGCGGCAAGACCACGACCGGCCGGGTGCTGGCACGCCTCGTCGCACCCACCGGCGGCCGCATCCGCCTCGGCGGCGAGGACTGGCTCTGCCTCTCGGGCTCGGCCCTCCGGCAGCGCCGGCGCGACGTGCAGATGATCTTCCAGAACCCCTTCGCTTCGCTCGATCCGAAGTGGACGGTCGAGCGGATTGTGGCGGAGCCGCTGAAGACTCATGGGCGCTTGGCGGGGCCGGAGCTTCGCGGCAAGGTTGCCTCGTTGCTGGAGAGCGTCGGTCTCGACCCCAGGCTGATGACCCGCTACCCGCACCAGTTCTCCGGTGGCCAGCGCCAGCGCATCGGCCTCGCCCGCGCCATGGCGCTCAACCCGCAGCTGCTGATCGCAGACGAACCGGTTTCGGCCCTCGACGTCTCGATCCAGGCCCAGATCCTGAACCTGCTGGCCGGCCTCAAGGCGAGCCACCGCTTGAGCATGCTCTTCATCTCGCACGACCTCGCCGTGGTGCGGCATGTCTCCGACCGCGTCGCCGTCATGTATCTCGGCACGCTGGTCGAGATCGCCGAGACCAAGACGCTCTATCGCTCGCCGCGCCATCCCTATACCCAGGCGCTGCTTTCGGCGATTCCCGACCCGGCGCGACGGAAGACGCGGAAACCGATCAGCCTGAAGGGCGAGATCCCGAGCCCGCTCAACCCGCCGAGCGGCTGTGTCTTCCATCCGCGCTGTCCGATGGCCCAGGCGAGATGCGCGCAAGAGACGCCGAAGCTGCGCCCGCTCGCCGACGGCCAGCACGCCGCCTGCCACTTCGCCTGAGAACCCGTCTATCTTATTGACATTCTTGACTTAGCCGCTCCCGGCCCCGCATCCTTCCCTCAAGTACAAGAGGGCGGGGGAACATGGCTTCATCGCTGATCTTCAAGAACATGGACCTGCTGGATCCGCGCTGGGATGCTCCGCGCGGTGGCTACGAGGTCCTGGTCGAAGGCGCGACCATCAAGGAGGTATCGAACAAGCCGATCAAGGCCCCGAAGGCCGACGTGGTCGATTGCCGCAAACGCGTGCTGATGCCGGGCCTGATCGACTGCCACGTCCATGTGATGCTGAGCGAGGTCAACATCCGGGCGCTGGAGAACATTCCGCTGACCCTGATGACCGCACGTTCGGCCGAGCTGATGCGCGGCATGATCGACCGCGGCTTCACCACGGTCCGCGACACCGGCGGTGCCGACTGGGGCCTCAAGACCGCGGTCGAGACCGGGCTGCTCGCCGGGCCCCGCCTCTTCATTTCCGGTCGCGCCATCGGCCCCACCGGCGGCCATTCGGACTCCCGCCGGTGCACCGACATGGGTGCGAGCTGCGGCTGCTGCAACGCTCTCGTCCACGGCATGGCGATCGCCGACGGTGCCGATGAAGTTCGCAAGACCGTTCGCGAGCAGATGCGCCAGGGCGCGGACCAGATCAAGATCATGTGCTCGGGCGGCGTTGCTTCTCCTTACGACCCGCTCGACAGCCTGCAGTATTCGCCGGGAGAGATCGCGGCGGCGACCGACGAGGCCGCCAATTTCGGCCGCTACGTGCTGGCCCATGCCTACACGCCGGAAGCGATCACGCGCGCGGTCACCAACGGCGTGCGGACGATCGAGCACGGCAACCTGATCGACGCCAAGTCGGCGAAGCTGCTGGCATCGAAGGGCGGCTTCATGATCGCCAACCTGGTGACCTACTTCGAGATGA
>JAEULB010000103.1 GCA_016792585.1 Rhodospirillaceae bacterium | reverse complement strand
CCGCCGACGAGGGCTTCCGGTTCCGGACGCTCGTGCTCCTGCCGCCGCGCGAGGCCCTGCACGAGGCCTGTGACGCCCGCTTCCGGGCGATGGTCGAGAGCGGCGCGCTCGATGAAGCCCGGGCCATGCGGGCGCTCGGCCTCGATCCGAGCCTGCCGGCAACCCGGGCGGTTGGATTGCGCGAGCTGATCCGCCATCTCGGCGGCGAAATCGGGCTCGAGGAGGCCATCGGGCTCGCCCAAGCTGCAACGCGGCAATATGCCAAACGGCAAATAACCTGGTTTCGCAACCAGTTACACGATCCGACCGTTTTGGGTGAGCAATATTCGGAAAGGGTGCGACAGAAAAGCTTTTCAAAAATTGAGGCTTCGCTGTTGACCGCCCCGGAGTCGAGCGTCTAGGTTCCGCCTCCCCGCTCAAGCCGATTCGCGGCCGGGCGACAGAGGATTCGTGCCATGACGACCGCCACCAAACCACCAGCAACCGCCGCCGAGATGACCGGCGCGGAGGTCATTCTGAAAGCGCTGGCGGATCAGGGCGTAGAGGTCGTTTTCGGCTATCCCGGCGGCGCCGTGCTGCCGATCTACGACGCGATGTTCAAGTCGAACTACGTCCGCCACATCCTGGTCCGCCACGAGCAGGCGGCGGTGCATGCGGCCGAAGGCTATGCGCGCTCGACCGGTAAGGTCGGCGTCGTGCTGGTGACTTCGGGTCCGGGTGCCACCAACGCGGTGACCGGCCTGACCGATGCGCTGATGGATTCGGTGCCGGTCGTCTGCCTGACCGGCCAGGTCGCGACCCACCTGATCGGCAACGACGCCTTCCAGGAAGCCGACACGACCGGCATCACGCGCCCCTGCACCAAGCACAATTACCTGGTGAAGGATTCGGGCGCGCTGGCGAAGACGATTCACGAGGCCTTCCACGTCGCCAAGTCGGGCCGACCGGGTCCGGTGGTGATCGACCTGCCGAAGGACATTCAGCTCGCCAAGGCGCCCTACGTCGGGCCCGAGGACGTCGAGCACAAGACCTATCGCCCACGCCGCACGCCCGATCCGCAGGCGATCGAGCAGGCGGTCGAGATGATCGCCAAGGCGAAGCGGCCGCTGTTCTATTGCGGCGGCGGTGTCGTCAATTCCGGACCGAAGGCGTCCGAGCTCCTGACCCAGTTCGTGCGCATGACCGGATATCCGGTGACGCTGACCCTGATGGGCCTGGGATCCGTGCCGGCCTCCGACCCGCTGTTCCTCGGCATGGTCGGCATGCATGGCATGTACGAATCGAACATGGCGATGCACGACTGCGACCTGATGATCAACATCGGGGCGCGCTTCGACGATCGCGTGACCGGCAAGCTCACCGAGTTCGCGCCGCACTCGAAGAAGATCCACTTCGATATCGACCCGTCCTCGATCAACAAGAATGTGCGCGTCGACCTGCCGGTCGTCGGCGATGCCGGCGAGGTGCTCGCGGCGCTGATCGCGCAGTGGAAGAAGAAGAAGGCCAAGCCCGACGGCGCCGCGCTCGCCAAGTGGTGGGACCAGATCAAGAAGTGGCAGGCCCGCGATTGCCTGCGCTACAAGGCGTCCAAGACGCTGATCAAGCCGCAATACGCCCTCGAGCGCCTCTACGCGCTGACCAAGGATCTCGATCCCTACATCACGACCGAGGTCGGCCAGCACCAGATGTGGGCGGCGCAGTTCTTCAAGTTCGAGCAGCCGATGCACTGGATGACCTCCGGCGGCCTCGGCACCATGGGCTACGGCCTTCCCGCCGCGATCGGGGCGCAGATCGCGCATCCCGACCGGCTCTGCATCGACGTCGCCGGCGAAGCCTCGATCCTGATGAACATCCAGGAGATGTCGACGGCCGTTCAGTACCGGCTGCCGGTCAAGGTCTTCATCCTGAACAACCAGTGGATGGGCATGGTCCGCCAGTGGCAGGAGCTGATCCATGGCGGCCGCTACTCGGAGAGCTACACCGAGGCGCTGCCGGACTTCGTCAAGCTGGCGGATGCCTTCGGCGGCGTCGGCTTCCGGATCACCAAGCCTTCCGACGTCGACGGCGTGATCAAGGAGATGATCAAGGTCAAGAAGCCGGTGATCGTCGACTGCGCGGTCGATCAGAAGGAGAACTGCTTCCCGATGATCCCGTCGGGAGCGGCGCACAACGACATGCTGCTGGGGCCCGAGGATCAGGCAGCCAAGCCGACCTCGGACGAGGGGCTGGCGCTCGTATGAGGGCATGAGCCTTCGCCGCGCTTCTTCTCCCGTCCCTCAAGTCCCAGTTAGAGCCATGGCAGACAAGATCGAAACCCATACGCTGAGCGTGCTCGTCGACAACGAGCCCGGTGTCCTTGCCCGCGTGATCGGCCTGTTCTCGGGCCGCGGCTACAACATCGAAAGCCTCGTTGTAGCCGAGGTCGATGCGGCGCGGCACCTGTCGCGGATCACGCTGGTCACCTCCGGCACGCCGATGGTGATCGAGCAGATCAAGGCGCAGCTCGACCGCCTGGTGCCGGTCCACACCGTCCGCGATCTCACCATCGAGGGCGCGCATGTCGCGCGCGAGCTGGCGCTGATCAAGGTGGTCGGATCCGGCGAGAAGCGTGTCGAGTCGCTCCGCATCGCCGACATCTTCCGCGCGCGTGCGGTCGATTCGACGATCGAGAGCTTCGTCTTCGAGATGACGGGGGCGCCCGAGAAGATCGACGCCTTCGTCAACCTCATGCGTCCCTTGGGCCTGGTCGATGTCAGCCGCACCGGTGTCGTCGCCATCACTCGCGGCGCCAAGGGCATCTGAGTTCCAATCTTCGTGATTTCCGTAAGGGGAGAAGTGTGATGCGCGTTTACTACGATCGCGATGCCGACGTGAATTTGATCAAGACCAAGAAGGTCGCGGTCATCGGCTACGGCAGCCAGGGCCATGCCCATGCTCAGAACCTGCGCGACTCCGGCTGCAAGGACGTGGTGATCGCGCTCCGCGCCGGCTCGGCGACGGCGAAGAAGGCCGAGGACGCCGGCTTCAAGGTCATGACCGCCAGCGACGCCGCCAAGTGGGCCGACGTGATGATGGTGGCGACGCCGGACGAGCTGCAGGCGGCGCTGTGGCGCGACGAGCTCAAGGCCAACATGAAGAAGGGCGCGGCGATCGCCTTCGCCCACGGCCTCAACATCCACTTCAACCTGATCGATCCGCGTGCCGACATCGACGTGTTCATGATCGCGCCGAAGGGCCCGGGCCACACCGTGCGCTCGGAGTACCAGAAGGGCGGCGGCGTTCCCTGCCTCGTCGCGGTTCACCAGAACCCGTCGGGCAACGCGCTCGAGATCGCGCTCTCCTACGCGTCCGCCATCGGCGGCGGCCGCTCGGGCGTGATCGAGACCACCTTCAAGGAAGAGTGCGAGACCGATCTCTTCGGCGAGCAGGTCGTGCTCTGCGGCGGCCTCACCGAGCTGATCATGGCGGGCTACGAGACGCTGGTCGACGCCGGCTATGCGCCGGAGATGGCGTATTTCGAGTGCCTGCACGAGGTGAAGCTGATCGTCGACCTCATGTACGAGGGCGGCATCGCCAACATGCGCTACTCGATCTCGAACACCGCCGAGTACGGCGATTACACGCGCGGCCCGCGCATCATCACCAAGGAGACGCGCGCCGAGATGAAGCGCGTGCTCGATGACATCCAGTCGGGCCGCTTCGCGCGCGACTGGGTGCAGGAGAACCTCGCCGGCACGCCGAGCTTCAAGGCGATGCGCCGCCGCGGCGCCGAGCATCCGATCGAGCAGGTCGGTGAAAAGCTCCGCGGCATGATGCCGTGGATCAAGGCGAACCGTCTGGTCGACAAGACCAAGAACTGACGACCTGGATACCGCTCCCTCTCGCTGCAGTGCAGCAGCGAGAGGGCCGGTCCATCGGCGGTTGCAGCTTCCGGCTGTAACCCCCGCCAAAAGCTTGCAAATCCACGCCCTCCGGGCGTACAAGTGGGCCCGCGGCGACGGGGCAGGGGCCGAGACCCGAGAGAGCCGCGGTCGGCCCCGTTACTGCATTGTTTTTGTTGAGAAATATTGCTTTCTCGCGGACATCGGCGGAGCGTGCCGGGGGGCGGTCCCGATTCGCGCGGATGGCTGGAAGGCGGATGAGATGGGCTCGGTCGCGACCGTGTCCGTGAGCTACGACAGGACGTCGCCGGGCGGCGAGCGGATGCCGCGCCGCCCCGGGCAGACCCGTCGTCTCTTTTCCCTCGATCATTTCTCCGACGCCTTCGGCCGGATTCGGCCGCGCGTTCGCACGACCTCCCTTGCACGCACACGGATGAAGGACCGTTCCCGCTAGATGTTTTCAAAAGTTCTCGGCTGGTTGTCCGCCGACATGGCGATCGACCTGGGTACGGCCAACACGCTGGTCTACGTGAAGGGCCGCGGCATCGTGCTGAACGAGCCGTCTGTGGTCGCCATCGCCAACGTGCGCGGCAAGAAGACCGTGCTCGCGGTCGGCGACGAAGCCAAGCTGATGCTGGGCCGCACGCCCGGCAACATCTCCGCCATCCGTCCGCTCAGGGACGGCGTCATCGCCGACTTCGAGGTGGCGGAGGAGATGATCAAGCACTTCATCCGCAAGGTTCACAATCGCCGCTCCTTCGCCAGCCCGCAGATCATCGTCTGCGTGCCCTCGGGCTCGACCGCGGTCGAGCGTCGCGCCATTCAGGAGTCGGCCGAGTCGGCCGGCGCCCGCCGCGTGTTCCTGATCGAGGAGCCGATGGCGGCGGCGATCGGTGCGGGATTGCCGGTGACCGAGCCGACCGGCTCGATGGTCGTCGACATCGGCGGCGGCACCACCGAGGTTGCCGTGCTCTCGCTCGGCGGCATCGTCTATTCGCGCTCGGTGCGCGTCGGCGGCGACAAGATGGACGAGGCGATCATCGCCTACATCCGCCGCAACCATAACCTCCTGGTCGGCGAAGGCTCGTCCGAGCGGATCAAGAAGGAGATCGGCTCCGCCTGCCCGCCCGACGAGGGCGAGGGCCGCACGATGCACATCAAGGGCCGCGACCTGATGAACGGCGTGCCGAAGGAGCTGGTGATCTCCGAGCGCCAGATCGCCGAGAGCTTGGCCGAGCCGATCAGCGCGATTATCGAGGCGGTGAAGGTCGCGCTCGAGCACACCGCACCCGAGCTCGCCGCCGACATCGTCGACAAGGGCATCGTGCTCACCGGCGGCGGCGCGCTGCTCGGCAACCTCGATCTCGTCCTCCGGCACGCGACCGGCCTTCCGGTCTCGATCGCCGACGATCCGCTCTCATGCGTGGCGCTGGGTACCGGGCGCTGCCTCGAGGAGATGGGTACGCTCCGCAGCGTGCTCATCCCGTCCTACTGATCTAGCGGGGGAGAGGGGGAATGCGCGAACCGGGTTATCGCTTTGCCAAGCGGCTGGCGGTCCCGATTCGCGGCTTCGCGCATCGGTTCGTCTATCCGCTGCTGATCCTCGGTGCCTTCGCGCTGATGATCCTCGGCAAGGCCGACCTGGTACTGATCGAGCGCATGCGCGCGACGATGGCCGATGCGCTGGCGCCGATCCTCTCCTTCATGTCGGAGCCCGCCGCCCGCGTCGCAGATGCGATCGAAACGGGCCGCGAGCTGATCCGGCTCCGCGAGGAGAACACGCAGCTCAGGCGCGAGAACGAGCGTCTGCGCCAGTGGCAGATCGTCGCCAACCGGCTCGAACAGGAGAACGGCCAGCTCCGTGACCTGGCGCGCCTGGTCGCCGAACCGCCCGCGACCATGGTCTCCGCCCGCGTCGTTGCTGACGCCGGCGGCATCTTCGTCCACTCCGTCCTGATCGGAGCCGGCTCCAAGGCCGGCATCGGCAAGGGCAATGCGGTGATGACCTCGGAGGGTCTTGCCGGCCGCGTCGCCACGATTGGCGACCGCTCGGCCCGCGTGCTGCTGCTGACCGACCTCAACAGCCGCATCCCGGTGATGGTCGAGTCGACGCGCGAGCGTGCGATGCTCGCCGGCGACAATTCGCACCAGCCGCGCCTGCTCTACCTGCCGACGACCGCGCATCCGAGCCCCGGCGAGCGCATCGTCACCTCGGGCGACGGGGGCAGCTTCCCGCCCGGCCTCCCGGTCGGCGTGATCGCCGATACGGATGGCGGCACGATGCGGGTTCTCCCGTTCGTCGACTTCAACCGCCTCGAATTCGTCCGCGTCGTCGATTTCAAGATCGAAGCCCCGGTGGTCCAGACGGAGGTCCCGCGAGGACGCGAGCGTCGATGACGCCGACGCTCGCCGAGCGGATGGACGATTGGGGACGCAGGCTCGCCCCGATCGCGACGGTCCTGGTCCTCCTGTTCGTCGGATTGATCCCGTTCGGCGTGCCCGGCATGCCGCTGATCGCGCCCGCCGGCACCCAGATCGCGGTCTTCTACTGGGCGGTCTACCGGCCCGACCTGATGCCGCCGCTCGCAGCCTTCGGCCTCGGATTCATCCAGGACGCGCTGGCCGGCACGCCCTTGGGCGTCGCCTCGCTGGCCTTCCTTATCCTGCACGGGATCGCGGTCAACCAGCGCAAGGCTTTCCTCGGCAAGCCTTATCTCCTGGTCTGGCTGGGCCTCGCGATCGCCGCGCTCGTTGCCGCTTGCGCCTCCTGGGCACTTTCATCAATCATTCTGGGCGGTCTCATTCCGCCGGAGCGGCCCTTGTTCCAGGCGCTCGCCACCATCGCGATGTTCCCGGTCTTCTCCTGGGTGCTGGTCCGCGTGCATCGCGGCGTGGTGCACTGATGCCGAGCTGGAAGGACAAGGACCAGGATCGCGGCCGGCTCTTCGGCCGGCGCGCGGCGCTGCTCGCCGGCGGCAAGCTGCTGCTGCTGTCGACGCTGGTCGGCCGCATGTACTACCTGCAGGTGGTCGAGGCCGAGAAGTACCAGAAGCTCGCCGACGACAATCGCATCAATCTTCGCCTGCTGGCGCCGCCGCGAGGCGTGATCTACGACCGCAACGGCGAAGTCCTGGCGCACAACCAGCAGAACTACCGTGTCGTCGTCGTTCCCGAGCAGATCAGCGACGTGACGCTGGCGCTCGACGCGCTGTCGGAAGTGGTCGAGGTGCCGGACTTCGTCCGGCGCCGCGTGATGCGCGACATAAGGCGCAAGCGCGCCTTCGTACCCGTCACGATCCGCGACAACCTCACCTGGGAAGAGGTGAGCCGGATCGAGCTGAACGCCACCAGCCTTCCCGGCATGCAGATCGAGGTCGGCCTCACCCGGGCGTACCCGTTCGGTCCGGGGGTCGTGCATGCGGCCGGCTACGTTGCCGCGGTCGCCGAGCAGGACCTGACCGGCGACCCGCTGCTCGAGCTGCCCGACATGCGGATCGGCAAGAGCGGCATCGAGCGCCAGCACGACCAGGTGCTGCGCGGCAGCGCCGGCACCAGCCAGGTCGAGGTCAACGCGCTCGGCCGCGTGATCCGCGAGCTCAGCCGCGACGAAGGCCGCCCCGGCAAGGCAGTGACGCTGACGCTCGACATGGGGCTGCAGAGCTTCGCCAATTCGCGTCTCGCGACCCAGGAGAGCGCCACCTGCGTCTGCATGTCGGTACCCGAGGGCGAGATCCTGGCGCTGGCGAGCCATCCGGCCTACGACCCGATCCCCTTCGGCCGCGGCCTCACCTCGGCCGAGTGGCAGGAGCTGCTTCATCACCCCTATGGCGCGCTGAACAACAAGGCGATCGCCGGCCAGTACCCGCCGGGCTCGACCTTCAAGATGACGGTGGCGCTGGCGGCGCTTGAAAGTGGCATGATCTCGCCGAGCCAGCGCTTCTCGTGTCCCGGCCATTTCGAGTTCGGCGACCAGCGCTTCTTCTGCCATGCCCACAAGCTCGGCGGACATGGTGCCGTCGACATGGAGATGGCGATCGCCAAGTCGTGCGACGTCTACTTCTATAACGTGGCGCTCAAGGTCGGCATCGACCGGGTCGCGGCGATGGCGCGGCGGCTCGGCCTCGGCTCGCCGACCGAGATCGACATGCCGGGCGAGCGCGGCGGGCTGATCCCGAGCCGCGAGTGGAAGAAGGCGACCACCGGCGACATCTGGCATCAGGGCGAGACGGTGAACCTCGGCATCGGGCAGGGCTACATCCTGACGACGCCGCTCCAGCTCGCGGTGATGACCGCGCGCGTCGCGACCGGGCTCAACGTCAAGCCGCGCCTGACCAGGGCGCTCGGCGGCATGCCCGTCGACTACAAGCCGCCGGAGCCGCTCGGGCTCTCGCCGCAGCATCTCGCCGTCGTCCAGGCCGGCATGCATTGGGTCGTCAACCGCCAGGGCGGCACCGCCTTCAACTACGCCAGGATCAAGGAGCCCGGCTTCGAGATGGCCGGCAAGTCGGGAACCGCGCAGGTGAAGCGCATCACCGCGCGCGACCGCGAGATGAAGAACACCGATTCGAAGAAGTGGGAGTGGAAGTTCCGCGAACATGCGCTCTTCGTCTCCTACGCCCCGATCCACGCGCCGCGCTACGTCTGTGCGGTGATCGTCGAGCATGGCGTCGGTGGCTCGGGCGTCGCCGGCCCCATCTGCCGCGACGTGCTGCTCGAGGCGCAGAGGCGCGACATCATGCGCTCGGGCGGCATGAAGATCGCGAAGGCGGACTAGCCGCTTAGTCGAGGCCCATCAGCGAGCGTGCGAACGCCATCGCTTCGAAGGGGCGGAGGTCGTCGGCCGACTCGCCGACGCCGATCGCGACCACGGGAATCCGGAAGGCATCAGCAAGCGCCACCAGCACGCCGCCCTTGGCGGTGCCGTCGAGCTTGGTGACGACGAGGCCGGTCAGGGGCAGTGCCTTCGAGAAGACCTCGACCTGGTTGTGCGCGTTCTGGCCGACGGTGGCATCGAGCACCAGGATCGCGTCGTGCGGCGCAGACGGGTCGAGCTTCCGGATCACGCGGACGAGCTTGGCCAGCTCCTCCATCAGATGCGCCTTGTTGTGCAGGCGTCCGGCAGTGTCGATCGCCAGCACGTCGACGCCTTCCCTCTTCGCGCGCTCCAGCGCCTCGAAGGCGAGGCCGGCCGAGTCGGCGCCGGCCGCGCCCGCGACCACCGGCACGCCGGCGCGCTGGCCCCAGGCCTGGAGCTGCTCTACCGCGGCGGCGCGGAAGGTATCGCCGGCGGCCAGCATCACCTTGAGCCCGTCGGCCTTCCAGCGATGCGCGAGCTTGCCGATCGTCGTCGTCTTGCCGCTGCCATTGACGCCGACCACCAGGACGACATGCGGCTTTCGCCTCGGGTCGGGCGCCAGCTTGGAGGCGACTGGCGCCAGGATCTCGGCTGCTGCGGCGGCGAAGGCCTCGCGCACCTCTTCCGAGGAGACTTCCTTGTCGAATCGTTCGCGCTTCAGGCGCTCGATCAGCTTGCCCGAGGTCGCGACGCCGAGGTCGGCCTGGATCAGCGTCTCCTCGAGCTCGTCCAGCATCGGCTGGTCGAGCTTGCGCTTGGTGACGAGTGCGGCGATGCCCTGGGTGAGGCGGATCGCGGTCTTGCCGAGACCCGTCTTGAGGCGTTGGAACCAGCCGGTCACGAGATGGGGCGGCCGATCAGTCGGTCGCCGTCGCGGGCGACGAGGGTGAGCGCCGGCACGCTGCCGGGAACGCCGCCTTCGATCGAAATCGGCGCGAAGTCCTCGGCACGGGCGAAGTCCTCGGTCTCGACGACGGCCCGGACGATGCGCCCGACCTGGCGGTCGAGATGGCGATGCAGCGCATCGGTTCCGGCGGCGCGGAGCCGCTGAGCGCGGTCCTTCCGCACCGGCTTCGGTACTGACGGCATGCGTGCGGCCGGTGTGCCGGGGCGCTCGGAATAGGGGAAGACGTGCAGGTAGGCGAGGCCGGCTTCGCCGACCAAGGCCAGCGTGTTCTCGAACATCGCGTCGGTCTCGGTCGGGAAGCCCGCGATCAGGTCGGCGCCGAGCGCGATCTCGGGGCGAAGCGCGCGGGCGCGCGCCGCGACCTTCAGCGCATCGTCGCGGCCGTGGCGGCGCTTCATCCGCTTCAGCACCAGGTCGTCGCCGGCCTGGAGGCTCAGATGCAGATGCGGCATCAGCCGCGGCTCCTCGGCGATCAGGCGCCAGAGATCGTCGTCGATCTCGACCGGATCGAGCGAGGAGAGGCGAAGCCGCTTGAGGTCCGGCACCAGCGCCAGCACGCGGCGGACCATCTGGCCGAGGCTCGGCCTGCCCGGCAGGTCGGTGCCGTAGGAGGTCACGTCGACGCCGGAGAGCACGATCTCCGGATACCCGGCATCCACCAGCGCCTGCGCCTGGCGGGCGACGACGCCGATCGGCACCGAGCGGCTGGGGCCGCGCCCGAGCGGGATCACGCAGAAGGTGCAGCGATGGTCGCAGCCCTGCTGCACCTGAACGACCGCGCGGGCCTTGCCGTCGAAGCTCTCGATCAGGTGATGCGCGGTCTCACGCACGCTCTGGATGTCGTTGACCCGGACCTTGGCGTCGTCGGGGACGAAGCCCTCGACGGTCAGCTTCTCGGCGTTGCCGATCACCTGGTCGACCTCGGGCATCGCGGCGAAGCGCGCCGGGTCGATCTGGGCGGCACAGCCGGTGACGACGATGCGGGCGTTCGGCCGCTCGCGCCGGGCCTTGCGGATCGCCTGGCGCGCCTGGCGCTCGGCTTCGGCCGTCACGGCGCAGGTGTTGACGATGACCGCGTCGTCGAGCCCGGCGGCGCCGGCGAGCCCGCGCATGACCTCCGACTCGTAGGCATTGAGCCGGCAGCCGAAGGTGAGGATGTCGAGGCCGGACATCGGGCTCTTCAGGCCGCGATCTGGCCGTCGATCGTGCCGATGAAGGATGTGGCGACCGGGCCGGTCATCATCACATGGCCGTCCTTCATCCACTCGATCTCGAGCTCGCCGCCGTCGAGGACGACGGTCGCCTTGCGCTCGGTGAGATTGCGCCGCGCGGCCGCGACGAGCGTCGCGCAGGCGCCGGTGCCGCAGGCACGCGTGATGCCGGCGCCGCGCTCCCAGACCCGCATGCGGACGCGGGTCGGCGACAGCACCTGCGCCACCTCGATGTTGCAGCGGGCCGGGAACAGCTTGTGCTTCTCGAGGGGCGGCCCGAGTGCGGCGACGTCGACGGCCTCGACGTCCGCCACGAAGAACACCGCGTGCGGGTTACCCATGTTCACGCCGACCGGGTCGGAAAGCTGGCCCAGCGAAATTCCGAGATGCAGCGTGTCCTTCGGCTCCGACAGCGGGATCTCGCGCCAGTCGAGCTTGGCCTCGCCCATGTCGACGGCGATGCGGCCGCTGCCGGCGGCTTCGGCGTCGAGGAGGCCGACGACGGTCTCGATCACCACGTGGTCGCGGTTCTTCTCGGCCATCAGCAGGCTGGCGACGCAGCGCGTCGCATTGCCGCAGGCCTCGACTTCGCCGCCGTCGGCGTTGCGGATGCGCATGAAGGCGTCGGCGAGGCCTGCCTTGGCCGGCTCGATCACGATCAGCTGGTCGCAGCCGATGCCGGTCCGGCGGTCGGCGATCCGGCGCGCGAGCGACTCGTCGAGAGCGAGCGGCTGGGCACGCGCGTCGATCACGACGAAGTCGTTGCCGAGCCCATGCATCTTGCGGAAGGAAATCGCCATGGTCCGGGCCTTATAGGCCGGGCCACGCCACGCTGTCCATGCGGCCTCCCGGGCGGGAAACCCCGCCCCGGTGGATCAGCCGGCCTTGTAGTAGTCGAGGTATTCCTGGATCTGCTTCTTCTGGCTCGGGTGGAGGAGGAAGAAGCGGCAGGCGAGGCCTTCGTCGCTGACGCGCATCACCAGCACGTCGGCGTCGAAGTCGATGTTGAACTTGTCGTCCTTGAGCTTGATCGTGATGCGGGAGCGCTGCTTGGCGATGAGACCGCCATTGTACGGGCCGACCAGGACGCCTTCCGTCGACCAGTTCTTCATGCGGTAGCTCTTGCCGTCGATGATGACATTGGCCTCGCCGCGAGCATCGACGCGCGGCGCCTTGCGCCGGTTCACCCCGGCATCTTCGGTGAAGAAATTCTTGATCTGCTTGAACATGGTTCCCACCTCGGCCGTCGGCAAAAACGCTGAAAAAGCGGTCCCAAAGAAATGCGAATCACTTGGACAAGTCTGGAAAGCGTCATGGGAAAGTCAAGAGGAAAGGAAATCGATTCCCCCTGCAATTCCCGGTACTTAGCTTAATTATCCACAGTCCTACCACAACGTGGGTGTGAAGGACTCAAGCCCTACTAGTTATAGCGGGCCAAGT
This sequence comes from Rhodospirillaceae bacterium, assembly GCA_016792585.1. Taxonomy (GTDB): domain Bacteria; phylum Pseudomonadota; class Alphaproteobacteria; order SHVZ01; family SHVZ01; genus SHVZ01. Next base: position 3,761 of record JAEULB010000103.1, on the reverse strand, counting down.
AATCCTGGACCTGTTTCTTGTCGGACGGCGCCAGGTAGTAGAACTTCGCGTCGACGGTCTGTCCTTCAACTTTCGCGACCGTCACCACCGCTTCGGCGCGCACGTTGATGGCGCCGTCCTGGATGATCAGTTCGGCGCGCAGCCGACGGCCGGGAGACATGTCGCGGGGGGCGGGCGTGAATGAAAGTCCGTCCTGCCCGATATTCTTCATATTGAAGCGTTTGCCCTCGATGAGGACTGTCGTCTCGCCCTTCGGGGTCACGCGCTTGGCCGCGCCACCCTTGGCCGGCTGGGCGTCGTTCATCCCGAGCAGCTTCTTCAGTCCATCCAGCATTAAGGCTCCGGCCTCCAGACCGCCTCGACGGTCCCACCCACCTATAGGAAATAGGGGGAACGGGCGAAGAAGACAACGAAATTCGCGACCGTTAGGATACCCCTCGCCTTGACAGGCAGGCCTGCGGGACCTAGGTTCCGCGGCCTTTTCACGGCAGCCTCTGCTTGCCGGTTCTAGGGAGGATTCCCTAGGGCTCCGTCCGTCCGCGAGTATCGCGCACGGGCGCGATGGCGTTTTGAGGTTCGCGTTCGAGGAGTGTTTTCGACTCGTGTTCGATGGGCTGACCAATCGGCTGGGACAGGTCTTCGATCGGCTGAAGCGCCGCGGCGCTTTGACCGAGGCCGACGTGACGGCTGCGCTCCGCGAGGTGCGCGTGGCCCTGCTCGAGGCCGACGTGGCGCTGCCGGTGGTGAAGACTTTCATCGACGGCGTCCGCGAGAAGGCGGTCGGCCAGGAGGTGCTGCGCTCGGTCACCCCCGGCCAGATGGTGGTCAAGCTCGTCCACGACCACTTGGTCGAGATCCTCGGCGGCGATGCCCAGCTTGCGACCGGCGTGACCCCGCCGGCGGTCTTCCTGATGGTCGGCCTGCAGGGCTCGGGCAAGACGACGACCACCGCCAAGCTCGCCCGGCGCATCGCACGACGCGAGCGGAAGAAGGTGCTGGTCGCCTCGCTCGACGTCTATCGCCCCGCGGCGATGGAGCAGCTGCATCAGCTGGCGAAGCAGGCCGAGGTTTCTGCGACGCCGATCGTCGCCGGCGAGAAGCCGCTCGCGATCGCCGCCCGCGCGCTCGAACAGGCGCGGCTCGAAGGTTTCGACGTGCTGCTGCTCGATACTGCCGGCCGGCTCACCATCGACGATGAGCTGATGGCCGAGGTCGCGGCCGTGCGCGACCTCGCCAAGCCGCACGAGACGCTGCTGGTCGCTGACGCGATGACCGGCCAGGACGCAGTCACGACCGCCAAGAACTTCAACGAGAAGGTTGGCCTCACCGGCATCGTGCTGACCCGCGTCGACGGCGATGCCCGCGGTGGTGCGGCGCTCTCGATGCGCCAGGTCACCGGCAAGCCGATCAAGATCCTCGGCGTCGGCGAGAAGCTCGATCAGATCGAGGAGTTCGATGCCAGCCGCGTCGCCGGCCGCATCCTCGGCATGGGCGACGTCGTGGGCCTGGTCGAGCGCGCCGCCGAGGTCATCGACAAGGAAGAGGCCGAGAAGCTCGCCGCCAAGATGCAGAAGGGCGGCTTCGATCTCGACGACATGGCGAACCAGCTTCGCCAGGTCCGCAAGATGGGCGGCCTCGGCGGCATCATGGGCATGCTGCCGGGCGTGGCGAAGATCAAGGACCAGCTCGCCGGCGCCAAGGTCGACGAGAACATGATCAAGCGCCAGGAGGCGATCATCATGTCGATGACGCCCCGAGAGCGTAAGGACGCGAAGCTGCTGAACGCCTCGCGCAAGCGCCGCATCGCCGCCGGCTCCGGCACCACGGTCCCCGACATCAACCGCCTCATCAAGCAGTACATGGAGATGAGCCGGGTGATGAAGCAGATGGGCAAGCTCGGCCAGAAGGGCATCATGCGCCAGGGCCTGGGCAGCCTGTTCCGGAGATAGGGATGTTCGATCACATCTCCATCGGTGTCTCCGACATGGCCCGCTCGCGGGCCTTCTACGACGCCGTGCTGGCGACGCTGGGCTTCAAGCGGGTGATGACGTTCGATGCCTTCGCCGGTTACGGCACCGACGACGGCTACCCGCGCTTCTGCATCAACCCGCCGCTCGACAAGACGAAGAAGGCCGCACCCGGACCGGGAACGCACATCTGCTTCCAGGCTCCGGATCGCAAGTCGGTGCAGGCTTTCCATGCCGCGGCGCTCGCCAACGGCGCCAAGGACGACGGCCCGCCCGGCGTTCGCGAGAACTACGACCCGAAATACTTCGCGGCCTTCGTGCTCGATCCCGACGGCCACAAGATTGAGGCGGTCACCTACCGCCCCGAATGACGCTCAACCGCCTTTTGATTCAAACGTGAAGGAAGAGGACTGACCACATGGCTTTGAAGATCCGCATGACCCGCGGCGGCGCCAAGAAGCGCCCGTTCTATTCGATTGTCGTCGCCGAGCACACCAGCCCGCGTGACGGCCGCTTCATCGAGAAGCTCGGCACCTACAACCCGATGGTCGCGAAGGGCCACGCCGATCGCGTGCGGCTCAACGCCGAGCGCATCAAGCACTGGATCTCGGTCGGCGCGCTGCCGTCCGAGCGGGTCGCCAAGTTCCTGGCCGACGCCGGCATGGGCGAGCGGCCGAAGATCCGCGAGACCCCGAAGAAGAGCGCGCCGCGCGCCAAGACCCAGGAGCGCATGAAGGCGGCCGAGGCTGCTGCCGCCGCCGCCGCTCCGGCCGAAGCGAAGGCGGAGTAAGGCGTCTTCACCATGCCGTCCGAGAAGGACCGCGTGCTGGTGGGAGAGATCGTCGGCGTCCAGGGAGTCCGGGGCGAGGTTCGCATCCGGGCTCACACGGCCGATCCGCTGGATGTCGCCGCCTATGGGCCGGTGACGGCGGAGCCAGGCGGGCGGACGCTGACGCTCGACACCCAGCGCGAGGTCAAGGGCGGCGTGGTGATCGCCCGGATCCCCGGCGTCTCCGACCGCAACGCGGCCGAGACGCTGAAAGGGCTCCGCCTCTACGTCCCGCGCACGGCCCTGCCGGCGCCCGAGGAGGAGGAGTTCTATCACGCCGACCTGGAAGGGCTCCGTGCGGAGCTGGCCCAGGGCGGCGAGCTCGGACGGGTCCGGCGGGTGGTCAACTTCGGGGCCGGCGACATGCTGGAGATAGACCGCGACAGGGGGAGCGTGCTGGTGCCGTTCACCCGGGCGGTCGTGCCCGTGGTGGACCTGGCCGGCGGGCGGGTCGTGGTCGACCCGCCGGAGGGCCTTCTGTCCGAGGAAAACCCGTCGGAGGAGGAGCTGTGACCTGGCAGGCGACCGTGCTGACGCTGTTCCCGGGCATGTTCCCGGGACCGCTGGGCGCGAGCCTCGCCGGGAAGGCCCTGGAGGAGGGGATCTGGGGCCTGGAGGCGCTGGACATCCGGGGCTTCGCGAGCGATAAACACGCCTCCGTCGACGACACTCCGTTCGGCGGGGGCGCCGGCATGGTCATGCGGCCGGACGTGCTGGACCGGGCACTCGCATCCGTCGAGGACAGACCCGGACCTCGCATCTACCTGAGCCCGCGCGGGCGCCTCCTGGACCAGGCGCGGGTGAAGGAGCTGGCGCAAGGCCCTGGCGTGGTCCTGCTCTGCGGGCGCTACGAAGGGGTCGACGAGCGGGTGATCGAGGCCCGCGAGCTCGAGGAGGTCAGCCTCGGCGATTTCGTCCTGTCCGGCGGCGAGCCGGCGGCGATCGCGCTGATCGACGCGGCGGTC
>JAEULB010000098.1 GCA_016792585.1 Rhodospirillaceae bacterium | reverse complement strand
CTGCGGGCCTCGCGGCTGTCCTCGGCCGTCAGGTAGGAGAGGCTGACGTTGCGGAGGCTGCGCCGCCCGACGTCGTCGGACTCGAAGCGATAAGCGCCTGAAACCCGGTTCGCCTCGTAGAGAGCGCCCCATCGGTCCGAGAGGCGCTTCGCCAGCGTCTTCCTGAGATGCTCGCGTGCCGCCCACAGGCCGTCGATGTCGATCTCGCTCATCAGCTCGCCCAGATAGGCGATGCCGGGCAGGCTGGTCGCATCCGCGATCAGCGCGCGATCGAGCCGCTGGTCGTCGAGGGTACGGCGGACGGCATCGACGAAGGCGTCCGGTACCGCCATCGGCCGCCCGGCCTTCCGGTCCTCGACCATACCGAGGATCAGCTTGGCGGCGAGCTGCTGGCCGGCCTCCCAGCGCGCGAACGGATCGCTGTCATGCGCCATCAGGAAGGTGAGCTCGGTATCCGAGCGCGGCGCGGTCAGCTTGACCGGCGCCGAGAATCCGCGGAGCAGCGAGGCGACCGGCCTTTCCGGCACGTCCTCGAAGACGAAGGTGCTGCGTGCTTCCCTGACGTCGAGCACGCGTGTGGCGGCGCCGGCCGTTGCCTCGCCTTCGAGGCGGAGTGCCATGTCGCGCCCGGCGCCGTCGAGGAGGCCGACGCTGAGCGGGATGTGCATCGGCTGCTTGTCCGGCTGGCCCGGCGTCGGCGGCAGGTTCTGGCCGACCGTCATCGTGTAGCGCTTCGCCTGGGCATCGTAGCTGCCGTCGACCTCGAGCTCGGGCGTGCCGGCCTGCGCGTACCACAGGCGGAACTGCTCGAGGTCGGCCCCGTTGGCGTCCTCCATCGCGCGCACGAAGTCGTCGCAGGTCACCGCCTGACCGTCGTGGCGCTTGAAATAGAGGTCCATGCCCTTCCGGAAGCCTTCGTGGCCCAGCAGCGTGTGCTGCATGCGGACCACCTCGGCGCCCTTCTGGTAGACGGTCGCGGTGTAGAAGTTGTTGATCTCGATGTAGCTGTCGGGACGCACCGGATGCGCCATCGGGCTCGCGTCCTCGGGGAACTGGCCGGCACGCAGCCCCCGCACCTCGCCGATCCGCGTGGTCGCGGCCGAGCCCATGTCGGCGGAGAATTGCTGGTCGCGGAAGACGGTCAGGCCTTCCTTGAGCGAGAGCTGGAACCAGTCCTGGCAGGTGACGCGGTTGCCGGTCCAGTTGTGGAAATACTCGTGCGCGATCACGGCCTCGATCGCATGGTAGTCGGCATCGGTGGCGGTCTCCGGGTCGGCCAGGACCAGCTTCGAATTGAAGATGTTGAGGCCCTTGTTCTCCATCGCGCCCATGTTGAAGTCGTCGACGGCGACGATCATGAAGATGTCGAGGTCGTATTCGAGGCCGTAGACGTCCTCGTCCCACTTCATCGACTTCTTCAGCGAATCCATCGCGTGCCGGCAGCGTTTCACGTCGCCGGGGCGGACGTAGATGTGAAGGCTGACCTTGCGGCCGGAGCGGGTGACGAACGTGTCGTCCAGAGACTCCAGCGGGCCCGCGACCAGCGCGAACAGGTAGGCCGGCTTCGGGAACGGGTCTTCCCATTTGGCGAAGTGCCTGCCTTCGGTGAGGTCGCCGGCGGCGATCAGGTTGCCGTTGGAGAGAAGCACCGGGGCGGCGGCGCGGTCGGCCGTGATCGTTGTGGTGTAGCGCGACATCACGTCCGGACGGTCGAGGAAGTAGGTGATCCGCCGGAAGCCCTCGGCCTCGCATTGCGTGCAGTACATGTCGCGGGACTTGTAGAGCCCGGTCAGCTCGGTGTTCTCCTGGGGCTTGATCCGGGTCGTGACATTGAGGACGAACTTGTCCGGCACGCCCTTGAGCGTCATCGACTCCTCGTCGATCTCGTAGGCCGGCTCCCGATCGTCGAGCAGGACCGAGACCAGCTCCAGCTTCTTGCCGTCGAGGACCAGGTCGGCGGGCTGGGCCTTGGCATCAGGGTTGCGCCGGACCGAGAGGCGCGAGGAAACCTCGGTCGAGTCCTTGCCGAGATCGACCTTGAGGTCGATGAAGTCGATCAGGAAAGGCGGCGGGGTGTAGTCCTCGCGGCGGATCGTCTTCGGCGCGGCGGCGGTCATTTGAGTCCTCGAAGGCTAGGCGTGACAGGGCAGATCGTAGCAGGCGGTCAGCCGATCCCGAACCAGGCAAGAAGCGCCGAAACCGTGACAACCGAAAGCACGGTCGAGACCAGGGTCGCCTGGGTCGCCTGCGGCACGTAGATGCCGTAGCGCTGGGCGACGACGAAGGTCAAAGCACCGGTCGGCAGGGCCGCCAGGATCACCGCCGAGATCGCCCAGAACGGCTCCAGCGAGAAGACGCCGAAGGCGAGCCAGAGCGTGAGCGCAGGCTGGGCGATCAGCTTGAGGAAAACCAGCCAGCCGGTCTCGCTTGCGTTGCCGCCGCCCTTGTGGACGACCAGCGACAGCCCCATCGCGAACAGCGCGCACGGGCTCGATGACGCGCCGAGGATCTCGCAGAGACTGGTCAGCGGTTTCGGCAGCGGCAGCCTCAACGCCGACCAGACGACGCCGACCACCGCCGACATCACCAGCGGGTTCTTGAGCAGCGCCACGCCGACGTCGCGGAAGATCCGGAGTGGATTGCCGCTCTTGCTCGAGGCGAATTCGATCAGGATCACGACCGATCCCACGACCACCGCGCCGTTGAAGACGGTCAGGATCAGCGCCGGCAGCACTCCCTTCTCGCCGAAGGCGGTCAGGAACAGCGGCACGCCCATGTATCCGGTGTTGGAGAAGACCGCGGTCATCCCCTGCAGCGACAGCTCGGCCGCATGACGGCGGAAGAAGACCAGGCCTGCTACCAGCGACAGCGTGGCGGTGCCGATCAGGCCGCCGACATAGGCGCCGAGATAGTTCCAGTGGAAGATCTCGGCCAGCGGCACCCGGGCCATCGACAGGAACAGTAGCGGCGGCAGTGCGAAGTAGTAGACGAAGGCATTGAGCGCGACGGTCGAGCCCTGGCCGAGGAGCCCGCTGCGGGCGGCCAGATATCCCCCGAGGATGATCGCGAAGACCGGGATCGAGACATTCAGGATCGCGTCCATGCGGCGCCGATCCTAGCCCATCCGGAAAAGAGAAAGGGCCGCGGATCTCTCCGCGGCCCTTCCTTTAAGCGTGGCTTGGTCGACGGACTTAGAAGTCCATGTCGCCCATGCCGCCCATGCCACCGCCCGGCGGCATCGACGGAGCAGGCTTCTTCTCCGGCTTCTCGGCGACCATCGCCTCCGTGGTGATCAGGAGGCCGGCGACCGACGCGGCGTTCTGCAGCGCGACGCGCACGACCTTGGTCGGGTCGATGATGCCGCGCTTCACCAGGTCGGCGTACTCGCCGGACTGGGCGTCGAAGCCGTAGTTGGCGTCCTTCGACTCGAGCAGCTTGCCGACGACGATCGAGCCGTCGGTGCCGGCGTTCTCGGCGATCTGGCGGGCCGGAACCTGGATCGCCTTGCGGACGATCTCGATGCCGACGCGCTGGTCGTCGTTGCCCGGCTGGACCTTGCTCAGCGCCTTGATGGCGTAGAGCAGGGCCACGCCGCCGCCCGGAACGATGCCTTCCTCGACCGCGGCGCGGGTCGCGTGCATCGCGTCGTCGACGCGATCCTTGCGCTCCTTCACCTCGACCTCGGTGGCGCCGCCGACGCGGATCACCGCGACGCCGCCCGCGAGCTTCGCCAGGCGCTCCTGGAGCTTCTCACGGTCGTAGTC
>JAEULB010000065.1 GCA_016792585.1 Rhodospirillaceae bacterium | reverse complement strand
CTCATCATTGATCGGCGACGATCCGGGCGTCCGGATATCCGGACTGGATGATGCTGGCGAGCACCCGGTCCGCCTCTTCAACACTCGAGAACGGCCCGAAGCGCACGCGATAGAGAACTTGGTTGCGGATCGTCTTCGGCGCAACGGTCGCCCGGCCTACCGTGGTCAGTGCCGCCGAGACCCTCACGGCGTTGTTGACGTTCGAGAAGGCGCCGGCCTGGATGTAGATGTCGGTCGGCACCACCGGAACGGTGGTCACGACCGGCTGCACCGGCTGGAGCGCCGCGACCTGGCGCTCGGCCTGGGCCTTGGCGACCTCGGCGGTGACGCCGCCGACGGGGGCCGCAGCCGGCGGCGGTGCGGGCGCCACGGCGACGACGTTCGGCAAGGGCAGCGGCTGGGCCGAGACCGCGGCGCGCGGCGAGGCGTTAGGCGCGTCGGGACGGATCTGGACCGCATCGGTCGCGATGTTGTCGGCGGAGGCCACGACCATCGCCGGCTCGGCCTGGCCGCGCGACAGCGCCTCGGCGATCGCCCGGCTTTCGCTTGGCAGGATCTGGACCCGGACCTTGGCAGTGCCCGCCCGGTCCATGCCCAGGAGCTGGGCCGAGCGGCGCGAGAGGTCGATGATCCGGCCGGCGGCGAAGGGACCGCGGTCGTTGATGCGGACGACCATCGAGCGGCCGTTGTCGAGATTCGTGACCCGGACCAGGCTCGGCAGCGGCAAGGTTCGGTGCGCCGCCGTCAGGTCGTTCATGTCGTAGATTTCGCCGTTGGCGGTCAGCTTGGCGTGGAAGGCCTCGCCGTACCAGGAGGCGATCCCGGTCTCGTCGTAATCGTAATCGACTTTAGGATAATACCAGACCCCATTGATCTGATACGGTTCTCCGACCTTGTAGTAACCCTTCGGAGCCGATGTCAGGCCGGTCTTCTCGCCGACCGTCTTGGCGACATGGGAGCCGAGCTGGATGCTGGTGCATCCGGAGAGAACCAAGGCCGTCGCGACTGTCCCCAGCAGAGAAAAGGACCGCACAGTCCGCATCATCTTGGGGGCCGCTCAGTTAGTTCACCAATATTTGGTAATCTAACTCCCGGAAATCCGGTCCGCAAGTTGTCCGACGGCAGTCGCGAAGTAGAGCGAGCGGTTCCAGCGCATGATCGTCTTGTAGTTCTGGTAGACGAGGTAGCTGGGTCCCTGGGCGCCGCCCGGCTGGATGACCGAGGCGGCGAGGTCCCGGGCCGGCAGCTCCCGCCCGTCGGCGGCGCGAACGCCGAGGCTGGCCCATTCGCTGATCGGCTTCTCCACCTTGAGGTCGAACTGCGTGCGGTCGAGCGACGGCGGCACCTGAACCAGGCGGCCCCAGGTCTGGTCGCCCTGCCAGCCGCTCTTGGCAAGGTAGTTGGCGATCGAGGCGAAGACGTCGGGCTGCGAGCCCCAGAGGTCGGGCCGGCCGTCGCCGTCATGGTCGATGGCATATGCCAGGAAGCTCGACGGCATGAACTGGCTCTGCCCCATCGCGCCGGCCCAGGAGCCGCGCATGCGTTGCGGGTCGGCAAGGCCGCGGTCGACCATGCGGAGCGCGTTCAGCAGCTCGCCGCGGAAGAAGGCTGATCGCCGGCCGTCATAGGCCAGCGTCGCCAGCGCCGAGATGATCGGGAAGTCGCCGGTGATGCGGCCGAAGTCGGTCTCGATTCCCCAGAGCGCCACGATGAAGCGCGGCTGCACGCGGAACTTCGTCGATACCTGCTCGAGCAGATCCTTGTGGGTCACCAGCATCTGGCGGCCGGTATCGACACGGCGATCGTTGATCACCCGCTCGATGTACTGATCGAAGGTGAGGGTCGTCTCAGGCTGGCGCCGGTCGAGCTCGATCACGCGCGGAATCGGCGCGACGCCGGCGAGCGAGCGGTCGAGCGTCGCGGGCTTGATGCCTTTCTCGAGCGCCTCGGCTCGGAACTGGCGAAGCCATGTCGGGAAATCCGTGTCCGCCGCTCGCGCGGCGAGCGGCGACAGCAGCGTTGCGGCGACGGCGAGTCGAAGGAGGATTGCGCGCATCGTCGTTCCGGTTGCGAATGCGAGGAGCCTGTATGGCACCATGCGCCTGTCCGCACAAGAACATCGGTAGAACCAATTCATGGCCCGCATCGTCCTCACGCACCCTCGACCTGATCGCAACGACAAGTACGGCGATGCGGCGGTCGCCGGACTCAACGCGCTCGGCGATCTCAAGGTTCACGACGGCGACGATCCCCTGACTGTGGACCAGTTGATCCGACTCGCAGCCGACGCCGATATCATCGTGCTCGACCGCATGGTTCCGGGCGAGGCGCGTCTCTTCAAGGCGTTGCCCAAGCTCGTCGCGATCCACCGGGCGGCGATGGACATCCGCAACATCGACGTCGCCGCGGCATCGGCCGAAGGCGTGCTGGTGACCCGCGCCGGGCCCGGCTTCATCCCGGCCGTGACCGAGCTGATTCTCGGACAGATGATCGACCTCGGCCGCGGCATGAGTCGCGACGTAATGGAGTACCGCTCGGGCAGCGTCCCGCGGCAACAGCCCGGCATCCAGCTCGCCGGCCGCACCGCCGGCATCGCCGGATTCGGGAATCTCGGCAGGCGCATGGCCGAGGTCCTCGCCTTCCTGGGCATGCGCGTCTTGGTCTCCGACCCGATCGCCAACGTGCCGGCGCCGTTCGAGAAGGTGGAACTCGACCGGCTCGCGGCGGAGTCGGACTTCCTCCTCTGCCTCGTGATTCATTCGCCGAAGACCGAGAAGCTGATGAATGCCGATGTCTTCCGGAAGATGAAGCCGACCGCGTTCTTCCTGAACCACTCGCGCGGCGGGCTGGTCGACGAGGAGGATCTCAAGCGGGCCCTCGACGAGAGCTGGATCGCCGGCGCCGCGCTCGATGTCGGACGCTCGCCGCCCGACGACACGCCGCCGCTCGTGCTCGGCCGGCATCCCAAGGTGCTGGCGACGCCGCATCAGGGCGGCATGGTGCCGGAGTCGGTGGCTTCCCAGGCGAACGACACGGTCGAGCAGGCGGCTGCCGTGCTGGCCGGAAAGATGCCGAAATACGCGGTCAATCCCGAGGCGGCGACGCGGCTCGCGCGGCTCAGGCGCTAGGGGCATAATGCCCGCCCTTCCCTAACCCCTTCCCTTTCGTCCTCGACCAAGGAGTTCCCATGATCGGCGATCCGGTCGCACTCACCGTGCGGCGGCGCATCGAGCGGCCCTCCGCCGCTCTCGTCGCCAAGTTCGCAGGCCTGCCGACAGGCTTCGTGACCGACGCGCTGAACGGCTCGGGCTCGATGCACTACCGGGTGAAGCCGATCTCGCCGGAGATGGCCTTCTGCGGCGCGGCGGTGACGGCCTTCTGCGCGCCGATGGACAATCTCGCGGTGATGGCGGCGCTCGACTTCGTTGAGCCCGGCGACGTGATCGTCTGCGGCACGATGGGCCAGGAGGCCGGCGGCACCATTGGCGACCTCTGGGCGGCGGGAGCGAAGGCGCGCGGCGTCGCCGCGCTGGTGACCGACGGACTGGTGCGCGACGTGGCCGGCCTGCTGAAGGTCGGTCTGCCAGTCTTCGCCATCGG
>JAEULB010000011.1 GCA_016792585.1 Rhodospirillaceae bacterium | reverse complement strand
GTCGACGCTCCGGCCGGCGCGATCGCGCGGCCGGTCGCACCGCCCTCCAGGCGGATCTCGGTCTCGACGGTCGGGCGGCCGCGTGAGTCCCAGATCCGGCGCGCATGGACATGGGCGATCTTGGTCGAGGTCATGCGAGTTCCTGTTTCCAGCGGTCGGCGACGAGGGCGAGACGAGCCACGGGCTGATCGAGGAGGTGGCGGGCGACACGACGCACGAGGGTCTTGTCGGCCTCGTCGGTCAGGTACTCGACCGGCGACTTGCCGTCGACCCGGGCGAGCAGCAGCCCCGGCAGCAGCGTCGCCGCACGCGCCTCGAGGTCGGCGGCAGGCTCCCAATCGACGCCGGCGAGATATCGGCGGCTCATCGCCTCGTATGACGCCAGAAGCCGGGGTACCGCGTCGCGCCGGACCAGGCATTTCAGCAGCAGATGGTTGAGGCAGAAGCCGAGGTCGAACGCCGGATCGCCGAACCAGGCGCATTCGGCGTCGAGGAAGATCGGCCCCGATGGTCCGACCAGGATGTTCTTCGGGCTGACGTCGCCGTGAACCAGTGCGCGCTTCGTCGTCGCCGTCGTCTGCACGATCCGGTGCAGCGCCTCGGCGCGATCGGGATGCCGGCTCGCCGCAGCCTCAAGATAGGGGGCGAGGCGGATGTCGTGAAAGATCGCATCGGTTGGGAAGAGTCCGGGGATCGACCTGTCGCGCGCCGTCGCCGCATGGATCGCGGCCAAGCGCCGGCCGACCTCCTCCGCCGTTCCGATCTCGACGTGGCCGTCGAGGAGCTGGCGCTTCCACAGCGGATGGTGCGCCGGATCGAGATAGCTCATCGCGAACACGCCGGCCTCCTCGTCGGCGGCGACGATCGCCGGCACCGCCTCCGGCAGGATGCGCGCGACGGTACGGAACCAGCGGATCTCGTAGCGCGAGCGGCCGACCGGGGCGCGCCAGTCCTGCGCGACCTTGAGCTTTGCCAGTGCCCGCTTGACGCAGATCGGCCCGGACGGGAGATCGACCTTCCAGATTTCGGACGAAACGCCGCCGGCCAGCGGCACGGCAGGCGGCCGCTCGCCCGAACGGATCAGGCCGAGGCGGACCAGATCGGCGTAGAGCGTCTCGGTTGCGTTCATGCGCCGAAGCTAGGGACTGGGCGCGGGCAAGGCCAGAGTCATGCGCCTCCCGATGAAAACCTCGATTGAAAGCCTTGATATCGCGGCGCATGCCCCGTTCAATGTCGGGGTCGCCGGCCGGGGGGATCCGGATACGGGAGATGTGAGACTCCGATGCGCGACAGATTCTGGCGGTTCGCGGTCGTCTGGGCCCTGATCGCCGGCACGCTCTGGATCGGCCACCGGCTGTACACGGACCTGGTGCTGACCGCCGCCTCGCCGAGGCCGGTGACGCCCAGAGGCGATCTCGCCGCGTTCGAGATCACCTCGATCGATCTCTTCAACCGCAGCTCGCCGTCGGTGGTCTTCATCTTCACCCAAGGCCCGGGACGGATGCAGCTCGGTCGCGGCGGCGAGCCGAGCCGCGGCGCCGGGTCGGGCTTCGTCTGGGACCAGGCCGGCCATATCGTGACGAACTTCCACGTCGTCGAGCGCGCCGAGCAGGTCCAGATACGCTTCCGCTCGGGCGATCCAATCCCCGCGCGCGTCGTCGGCGTGTCGCCCGACCACGACCTCGCCGTGCTCAGCGTCTCCGAGGCTGCCGACCGCCTGCCGCCGATCCCGATCGGCACCTCGGCCGACCTCAGGATCGGCCAGGCGGTGTTCGCGATCGGCAATCCCTTCGGTCTCAGCCACACGCTCACCACCGGGATCGTCAGCGCGCTCGACCGGACGTTGCCGACCAGCACCGGCCGCGAGATCGCCGGCGTGATCCAGACCGATGCCGCGATCAATCCCGGCAACTCCGGCGGGCCGCTGCTCGACTCCGCCGGCCGGCTGATCGGCGTCAACACGGCGATCATCTCGGAGTCCGGATCTTCGGCCGGCATCGGCTTCGCCGTCCCGGTCGACACAGTCAACCGGATCGTGCCCGAGCTGGTGCGGACCGGGCGCATGCCCAGGCCGGGCATCGGCATCCAGGCCGCACCCGAGGAAGTGGCGGCCAGGCTCGGCGCCGAGGGCGTGGCGGTCTACGGCGTAGTCAAGGGAAGCTCGGCCGAGCAGGCCGGCCTGGCCGGCATCGACCGCGGCAGCCAGCGTCTCGGCGACGTGATCGTGGCCGTCGACGGCCGGCCGATCCGCACGCTGGCCCAGTTCGCCAAGGCGCTGGAGGAGGCCGGCATCGGCAAGTCGGTGACGCTCCGGATCCGGCGGAACGGAGCGGAACGGGACGTCAAGGTGACGGTGGCCGACATTTCGTAGGTGTCCCCCAGCTTGCTTGACAAGGCCCCTCGCCAAGGCGCCAATCGCCTCCTTCCAAAGCTCCATGAAGAGGCGTTCAAGTCATGGCCGTTCATCGCAATCTGGTCGCCGGCGAGTGGGTCGAGGGCAAGACCGTCTCCCGCAACGTCAACCCCTCGAACCTGGCCGACGTGGTCGGCGAATACACCCGCGCCGACGCCGAGCAGACCAGGCAGGCGATCGCCGCCGCCAGCGACGCCTTCCCGGCCTGGTCGCGTCACGGCCTGCAGGGCCGCGCCGACATCCTCGACAAGATCGGAAGCGAGATCCTCTCGCGCCAGGAGGAGCTCGGCACGCTTCTCTCCCGCGAGGAAGGCAAGACCAAGCCCGAG
>JAEULB010000229.1 GCA_016792585.1 Rhodospirillaceae bacterium | reverse complement strand
TTGCCTGCGTCGATGTCGACGCCGGCGTCCTTGTACGTCCTGGCGCTTATGGTGTCCTCGCGCTCGCCACGGTATAAGCGGGCGCCAGAACATAGACGAACGCGGACGCTTTGCAATGGCAGGAGCCGGGCTCTTCCGTCTGGTCGTGGCGGTGCTCCTCGTGCTCGCGGCACCCGCGGGAGCGCAGGCGCCGCGCGGCGTCCAGGACGACGTATTCACGGTCACCGAGGTCGCGGTCGACGTCACCGACGCGTCCGCTCTCCAGGCGCGCGAGAAGGCGCTGCTCGAGGGGCAGCGCCAGGCCTTTCAGCGCCTGATCCAGCGCCTGGCAAGCGACGCTGCCGCGCGGGTCCCCCGGCTGGACGAATCGACGATGACCCGGCTGGTCCGTTCGATCGACGTCGCCAACGAGCGCACGTCGGCGGTCCGCTATCTCGCCACGCTCACCGTCCGCTTCAATCCGCCGGCGGTACGTGAGGTGCTGACCCAGGCAGGCATCGCCTTCACCGAGACACGCGCCCGCCCGATCCTGCTGGTCCCGGTCTTTTCGGCGGGCGGCAGCACCGTCCTGTTCGAGGACCGCAACCCATGGCGCGAGGCGTGGGAGAGGCGCCCGCCACGCGACACGCTGATGCCGATCATGGTGCCCTTGGGCGACCTCCGCGACATCGGCGATCTCGACACCAGGTCGGCGCTCGCCGGCGATCCGGCGAAGCTGGAGGCGATCGCGCGCCGCTACGGCGCCGCCGATACGGCGGTCGCCGTCGCCACCGTCAGCCTCGATCCGGTGACCTCGAAGCCGACCGTGGCGCTGACGGTCACGCGCCACACGGCCGGCGCCGACTCGACACTGGTCGACTCCTTCACCGGCGAGACCGGCGACCGCGGCGAGGCGCTGCTCGCCAAGGCAGTCGACTGGGTCGAGCGCGAGCTCGAGCGCTTGTGGAAGGAGGAGAACGCGATCGGCCCCGGCGGCGACGAGCGCCAGATCACCATCAACGTGCCGATCTCGAGCCTTGCCGAATGGGCCGAGGTACGCCGCCGGCTCGCCGGCATCGGCCTCATCCGCAAGGCCGACGTGCTGCAGGTGAGCCGCCAGGAGGGCCGCATCGCGCTCACCTATGTCGGCGAGACCGGCCAGCTCAGGTCGGCGCTGGCGCAGCGCGACCTCGAGCTGATCGAAGGCGTCGGCGAGGCGACCTTGCGGCTCACCGGTCCGGTCCGTCGATGAGCACCCACGCGCTGCTGAGCTTCCTTCCCAACCTGATCACGCTGGCCCGCCTCCTCGCGGTGCCGCTCGTGGTCTGGCTCATCATCAGCGGCCACTGGGAGTCGGCGTTCTGGGTGTTTTTCGCCGCCAGCGTCACCGACGGCCTTGACGGCTCGCTCGCCCGCGGCCTCAACGCCCGGACCGAGCTCGGCGCCTATCTGGATGCGATCGCCGACAAGGCGTTGCTGGTCTCGGTCTACATCACGCTCGGCCAGGCCGGTCAGATCCCGATCTGGTTGGTGATCCTGGTGGTTTCGCGCGACGTGCTGATCGTCGGCGGCTTCCTGATGCTGCACACGCTGGACCAGGCGCCGGCGATGGGGCCGCTCCTGATCAGCAAGGCCAATACGCTGGCGCAGCTCGTGCTGGCCGGCGTCGTGCTCGCCGATGTCGGACTCCACATCATCGGCGAGGGCGTGGTGCCGGCGCTGATCTGGCTGGTGGCGATCACCACCGTCGCGTCGGGTGGGGCCTATCTGATCGGCTGGGGCCGCGGCCTGGTCCGGGGATGACGTGACCGATCCCCGATCCCGCATGGCGACCTGGGCGGCGGCGATCCTCGCCGCCGGGGTCGTGCTCTACGTCCTCAAGGACGTGCTGCTGCCCTTCGTCGCCGGGTTTCTCGTGGCATACATGGCCGATCCCCTGGTGCGGCGCCTGACGCGTATCGGCCTCGGCCGTGCGGTCGCCTCGATGATCGCGATCCTGCTGTTCTTCCTCGCCGCGACCGGGCTGATGCTGATGACGGTGCCGATCCTTCGGACCCAGATCGTCACCTTCGCCCAGCGCCTGCCCTCCTACATCGAGCGGGCAAGGGCGCTGATCGAGCCGATGCTGGAGACGCTGCATACGCGGTTCGGGCTCACGAGCCTGGATGACCTCTCGAAGCTGGCGAGCTCGCAGGCATCCGAGGCGCTCGGATGGATCGCCACGCTGCTCGCCAGCCTCGTCACTGGCGGCGCGGCGATCGTCAACATCATCTCGCTGATGTTCATCACGCCGCTGGTCGCCTACTACCTGCTGCGCGACTGGCCGAAGGTGATGGAGCGGCTCGATCACTGGCTGCCGCGTGCCGAGGCCGGGACGATCCGCGGGCAACTGCTCGAGATCGACCGCACGCTCGACGGTTTCGTCCGCGGCCAGGCGACGGTCTGCCTGGTGCTGGCGATCTTCTACGCCGTCGGCCTCAGCCTTGCCGGCCTCGACTTCGGCGTGCTGGTCGGCATCTTCGCCGGCGTCGCCTCGTTCATCCCGTTCCTCGGCGCCTTCGGCGGCGGGTTGCTGTCGATCGGCCTCGCGCTGATCCAGTTCCCGACCTGGAACCCGGTCTTCGTCGTCGCCGGGATCTTCGTCTTCGGCCAGGTGCTCGAAGGCTATGTGCTGACGCCGAAGCTGGTCGGCGATCGCGTCGGCCTCCATCCCGTCTGGGTGATCTTCGCGCTGATGGTCGGCGGCGCCCTGTTCGGATTCCTGGGACTGCTGCTTGCGGTGCCGGTGGCGGCCGCTGTCGGCGTGCTCGTCCGCTTCGCCGTCGCCCGATATCTCGACAGTCCTTTCTATCGCGGCTTCGGGGGATGACCGGGCCGAGCCAGCTGACGCTCGGGCTGCCGCATCGCCCGGCGCTCGGCCGCGACGATTTCCTGGTGGCCGGATCGAACGCCGACGCGGTGGCGTGGCTCGACCGCTGGCCGGACTGGCCGGCGACCGCGCTGGCGCTTCACGGGCCGGCAGCATCCGGAAAGACCCATCTCGCGCAGGTGTGGCGCCATCGGTCGGGCGCGGTAGAGGCATTGGGCCGCTTCGATCCGCCGGCGCTGGCGGCGGCCGGTGCCGTGGTCCTCGATCTCGACGCCGCCTCGGGCCCTGCCGAGGAACGGCCGCTGCTCCATCTCTACAACCTGCTGGCCGAGCGGCGAGGCCATCTGCTGCTGGTCGGCCGCGAGCCGCCGGCGCGCTGGCCGGTCCAGCTCCCCGATCTCAGCTCCAGGCTCTCGACAGCGCCAGCCGTGGCATTGCTTCCGCCTGACGACGAGCTGCGCGCCGCGGTGATGGTGAAGCTGTTCGCCGACCGGCAACTCCGTGTCGACGCCGATGTGGTGGGCTATCTTGTGCATCGCCTCGACCGTTCCTTCGCCGCGATCGGCGCGGCGGTCGCCGCCCTGGACGAAGCGGCGTTGGCCGAGCGCAGGCCGATCACCGTTCCGCTCGCCCGCGCGGTCCTCGCGCGGCTCACTCAACCCGAACTGGAGCTCTGATCATGGACATGGGCATCGCCGGACGTCGCGCGCTGGTCTGCGCGGGATCGAAAGGGCTTGGCAGAGGCTGCGCCGAGGCGCTGGCGCGCGAAGGCGTCATCGTGACGATCACCGCGCGCGGCAAGGAGGCGCTGGAGAAGACCGCCGACGAGATCCGCGCGGCCGGCGGCAAGGTCACCGCCGTTGCCGGCGACATCACGACGCCCGAAGGCCGCTCCGCCGCACTCGCCGCCTGCAAGGATCCCGACATCCTGATCAACAACGCCGGCGGGCCGCCGCCGGGCGACTTCCGCGACTGGACGCCGGATGACTGGATGAAGGCGCTCAACGCCAACATGATCACCGCGATCGAGCTGATAAGGGCGACGCTCGACCCGATGATCGCGCGCAAATGGGGGCGGATCGTCAACATCACCTCGGGCTCGGTGAAGTCGCCGATCGCGATCCTCGGCCTCTCCAACGGCGCGCGCACCGGCCTGACCGGCTTCTGCGCCGGCATCGCCCGCCAGGTCGTCAAGGACGGCGTCACCATCAACGGCCTGCTGCCGGGGCCTTTCGATACGGATCGCCTGCGCTCGAGCATGGAGTTCGAGGCCAGGAAGGCCGGCCGCCCTGTCGCCGACATCGCGAAGGAGCGTGCCCAGAACAATCCGGCGAAGCGCTTCGGCACGTCCGAGGAGTTCGGCGCGGCCTGCGCGTTTCTCTGCAGCGCGCATGCCGGCTACATCACCGGCCAGAACCTGCTAATGGACGGCGGCGCGTTCAACAGCTCGATCTGAGGTTCCCCATGCGCAAGCTTCCCGATCCCTCGTCGCTGCCGCCGAGGGTGCGCACCGATGTCGACTACGAGAAGGCCGGGAAGCAGTACGGGCACCTTCGCATTCCGCGGGCGCATACGCATTCCGGCCTCGGCGTCATCGGCATCCCGATCGTGGTGATCAAGAACGGCAAGGGGCCGACGTTCCTCCTGACCGCGGGGACCCACGGCGACGAGTTCGACGGCCAGGTCGCGCTTCTGAATCTCGCGCGCGAGCTGGAGCCGGCGCAGGTGCAGGGGCGGGTGATCATCATCCCGTCGCTCGACCTGCCGGCGGTCGAGGTCGGCCATCGCCTCTGTCCCTACGACGGCAAGGACCTGAACCGCGTGTTCCCGGGCAACCGGCTCGGCAGCTTCACCGAGATGCTGGCCGACTACGTTACCCGCGTGCTGCTGCCGATCTCCGACTACAACATGGACCTCCACACCGGCGGCACCTGGCACGACACCGCGTTCAACACCTGCTCGCACTTCGTCGACGATCCGAAGCAGATGAAGGCGAACATCGATCTCGGCATGGCGTGGGGCGCCCCCTATCACGCGGTGCTGCGCGAGATCGATCACACCAACAGCTTCATGACCACCTGCGACCATCTCGGGATTCCCGCCTTGAGCTGCGAGTTCGGCGGGCTCGCCCGCATCGGCAACGCCGCGCTCGCCGAGATCGAGAAGGGGGTGCGGAACATGCTGAAGCTGCACGGCATCATCGAGGGCAAGATCGTGGCCCCGAAGATGCCGACCAAGCTGCTGGGCGTGCCGGACCCGACCCGGGCCATCGCCTTCGCCCCCCATGGCGGCATCTTCCATGCCATGAGCCTGGGCGGCGACTGGGTCGAGGAGGGGCAGCTCGCCGGGCGCATCTACGACTTCCACGACCCCTCGCGGCCGCCGACCGAGATCCGGTTTCCCCGCTCGGGCTGCCTCTGGATGATCCATACCGGACCCCGGGTCGAGGCTTTCGACGCCCTCTGCGTGGTCATGAACGAGCTCAGCCGGGCCGATATCGGCCTTTAGCTTGACTTCTCACCGGCCGCGACATGGCTTCGTCACACGGCCTGTGGTATAGCTAAGGGTCTGGGAAAACTACGTCTTGGTGCCGTCGTGACCCTTCTGACCCAGGCGAACGCCCGATCCATCAGCCGCGATTCGCCTGAGCGCTTCTTCAATCGCGAGCTCTCCTGGCTTGCCTTCAACGCCCGCGTCCTCGAGGAGGCGTTCAACACGCGCCATCCGCTGCTGGAGCGGCTGCGGTTCCTGTCGATCTCCGGATCGAACCTGGACGAGTTCTACATGGTCCGCGTCGCCGGCCTCCGCGGCCAGGTGAGGGCCGGGATCACCCAGCGTTCCCAGGACGGGCTTTCGCCCGAGCGTCAGCTCGCCGAGATCAACCGCTGCGTCTCCGATCTCGTGCGCGACCAGCAGCGTGCCTGGAAGGAGCTCAAGTGCGAACTCGCGGCCGCCGACTTCTCGGTGATCGAGCCGGCCGACCTCACCCAGGACGAGCGCAACTGGCTCGACACCTACTTCATGGAGCACGTTTTCCCGGTGCTGACGCCGCTGGCGATCGACCCGGCGCACCCGTTCCCGTTCATTCCCAATCTCGGCTTCGCGATGGTGCTGCAGCTGCTTCGCCCGGACGCCGGCCGCAGCATGCGCGCCCTCGTGCCGCTGCCGCCGCAGATCGGCCGCTTCGTGCGCCTGCCGGGCGGCGCGATCCGCTTCCTTCGCATCGAGCATCTCGTCGGCCTGCATCTCAACCGCCTGTTCCCGGGATTCGTCGTCAACGGCGAGGGCGTCTTCCGCATTCTCCGCGACAGCGAGATCGAGATCGACGAAGAGGCTGAGGACCTGGTCCGGCACTTCGAGTCGGCGCTCAAGCGCCGCCGCCGCGGCAACGCGATCCGCGCCACTCTGAACGCCAGCATGCCGGTCGAGCTTCGCGACTTCGTCGTCGACCAGCTGCATGTGACCAAGGATGAGGTGTTCGGACTTGAGGAACTGGTCGGTGTCACCGACCTCAAGCAGCTGATCGTCGCCGACCGTCCCGACCTGCTGTTCAAGCCGTTCAACGCGCGCTTCCCGGAGCGCATCCGCGACTTCGGCGGCGACTGCTTCGCCGCGATCGGCCAGAAGGACATCCTGGTCCATCACCCGTACGAGAGCTTCGACGTGGTGGTGCAGTTCCTGCGCCAGGCGGCGCGCGACCCGGCGGTGATCGCGATCAAGCAGACGCTCTACCGCACCTCGTCCGACTCGCCGATCGTTCAGGCGCTGATCGAGGCGGCGGAGGCCGGCAAGTCGGTCACCGCGATGGTCGAGCTCAAGGCGCAGTTCGACGAGGAAGCGAACATCCGCTGGGCCCGCGATCTCGAACGTGCCGGTGCCCAGGTCGTCTACGGCTTCATCGATCTCAAGACCCACGCCAAGGTCTCGCTGGTGGTCCGGCGCGAGGGCGCGGTCCTTCGCAGCTACGCTCATTTCGGCACCGGCAACTATCACCCGGGCACGTCGCGCATCTACACCGACCTCTCGTTCTTCACCGTCGATCCGGCGCTCTGCCGCGATGCCGCGAAGCTGTTCAACTACATGACCGGCTATGTCCATCCGGAAGCGATGGAGAAGCTGGTGATCGCCCCGGTCGCTTTGCGCGGTACGCTGCTGCAGCTGATCGAGGACGAGATCGAGCATGCCAAGGCCGGCCGTCCCGCCGGCATCTGGGCGAAGATGAACTCGCTCGTCGATGCCGAGACCATCGACGCGCTCTACCGCGCCTCGTGCGCCGGCGTCGCGATCGATCTCGTGGTGCGCGGCATCTGCTGCCTCAAGCCCGGCGTCCCCGGCCTGTCGGAGAACATCCGGGTCAAGAGCATCATCGGCCGCTTCCTCGAGCATGCGCGCATCGCGTGCTTCGCCAACGGCCATGCGTTGCCGAGCCCGCATGCCAAGGTGTTCGTGTCCTCGGCCGACTGGATGGGCCGCAATCTCGACGGCCGCGTCGAGTGCTTCGTTCCGATCGAGAATCCGACCGTGCACCAGCAGGTGCTCGACCAGATCATGGTGGCCAACCTTCGCGACGAGGCGCAGAGCTGGACGCTCGATGCGGAGGGCCAGCTCCACCGCGTTCCGGTCGCGGATCCGGACAAGGCCTTCAGCGCGCATACCTACTTCATGACCAATCCCAGCCTTTCCGGCCGCGGCCGCGCCGGCCGCAAGACTCCGTCCCCGCCCAGGCTGGTGCTCAAGCGGTGAGATCAGCAACAGCGGAGCGGGGGCGTCGGCCGAAGCCGGTCGGCGTTCTCGATGTCGGCTCCAACTCGATCCGGCTCGTCGTCTTCGAGCACGACGGCCGCGCTCCGGTGCCGGTCTTCAACGAGAAGGTTCTCTGCGGCCTCGGTCGCGGCGTCGCCACGACCGGGAAGCTCGACGACGGCGCGATGGCGGACGCGCACCGCAATCTCGCGCGCTTCGCCGGCGTCGCCGAGGCGATGGGCGTCGGCCGGCTGACCGCGGTTGCGACCGCCGCCGTGCGCGAGGCGGAGAACGGCCGTGCCTTCGTCGCCGAGGTCCGGCGGCGGACCGGCATCCGCCTGGCGATCCTCTCGGGCGAGGACGAGGCACGCACCTCGGCGCTCGGCGTGCTCTCGGGCAACCCCGACGCGGACGGCGTGATGGGTGATCTCGGCGGCGCCAGCCTGGAGCTGGTCGACATCGGCGGCGGGCGCACGCGAAAGCAGGTGACGCTGCCATTGGGACCGCTGGCGCTGACCGAGCTTTCGGGCGGCAACCTGAAGCGGGCGAGGGCCGTCGTTGCCGAGCATCTCAAGAAGGTGCCGTGGCTCGATCGCCTGGGCGGGCGCGATCTCTATCTCGTCGGCGGATCGTGGCGTGCGCTGGCGCGCGTCCATATGGCGCTCGCCGACTATCCGCTCAAGGTGATCCATGCCTATGCCATCGAGGCCGCCGCGGCGCGCAGCTTCCTCGGACGGCTGCCGCGCCTCAGCAAGGCGCAGCTGAAGCGCATCCCTGGCGTCACCCGGCGCGTCGATGCGCTCCTGTGGTCGGCGCTGCCGCTCGAGGCGGTGGTCCGTCTCGGCAAGCCGCGACGGCTGGTCTTCTCCTCATACGGTCTCCGCGAAGGCTGCCTGTTCGAGACGCTGTCGGCGGCCGATCGCCGCCAGGACCCGCTGATGGCCTATGCCGGCGAACTCGCGGTCCGGCAGGCGCGGTTCGCGCCCGACGTGGACGCGATCCTCCGCTGGCTCAAGCCGGTGCTGCCGCCTGGATTCCCCGATCGACTGGTCCGCGCCGCGGTCCTGCTCGGCGACATCGGCTGGCAGGACCATCCGGACTATCGTGCCGAGCACGCTTTTTGGCGGATCCTCCACCTGCCGGTCGTCGCGATCGAGCACCGCGAGCGTGCGCTCCTCGCGCTCACCGTCCATGTCCGCTATCACGGCCATATCGAGGCAGAGCTGCTCGCCTCGGTGCGCCGCCTGCTCGTGCCCGGGGATGCCGAGGCGGCGCTGACGCTCGGCCTGGCGCTTCGATTGGGATACACGCTGGCGGGCGGCGACTCGCGTGCGCTCGGCGACGTGCGCCTGGAGACCGAGAAGCGGAACCTGTCGCTGACCTTCCGCGGCGAGCGCCGGAAGCTCGCCGGCGACGTCGTCGGCCGCCGCCTCGAAGCGCTGTCGAACGCCCTCAAGAATGTCGGCAAGATCAAGTAGGCGATGGCGAAGTTCAGCGTCTACCTGAAGAACCACGGGCACGGCAGCCTCGTCACCATCGGCGACATCCTGCAGCCGATCGCCGCCGGGCTCGCGGAGGCCGGGCATTCGATCCAGTACGAGAACCACTTCCTCTACAACCGCCCGATCATCAACCTGCTCGTCGAGTACTTCGTCGACACGGCATTCGTCGACGACCTGATCGAGAAGAAGCGGGCACTCGGCAGCGACTTCGCCCTCGGCGTCCTGGTCACGGAGGATGTCGGCGATCCGCTGGTGATGGACAATCCGTCCTTCCCCGGCCGGCTCGCGAACCTTCGCCGTGTTCTCGAGGTCGCCGACTTCGTCTGGTCGCTGGTTCCGGCCGAGGTCTATGCCGGCATCGTGTCCGATCCCGCGCGCCTGGCGTTCCTCAGGCTCGGCTATGTCCATGCGCTGGCCGAGAAGCGCCGCACGGGCGGCCAGGACATCGACGTGCTGGTCTACGGGCAGCCGGTACCGCGACGCGACGCGATCATGGCGGAAATCTCCCGGCGCGGGTGGATCGTGCGCTCGACCTTCGGCGTGATGCCCGACTACATCCGCCTCGACATGCTAAGGCGGTCCAAGATGATCCTGGATATCCGCCGCGCCGACTGGATCCGATTCAACTCGCCGAGCCGGATCGTCGCCGGGCTCCACGCCGGGGTCGCCGTCGCCTCCGAGCTCTTCGAGACGGGCGGTCTCGCCTATCTCTTCGACTTCGCCCGCACCGCTCCCTATGACCAGCTGGCCGATGCCGTCGACCGGCTGCTCAAGGAGGATGCGGTCGGTTTCGGCATCGAGGCCCAGCGCCGCTTCCGCCTCCAGGCCCCGATGCGCGCATTTTTGAAGGAACCGCTGTCGGTTGCGGACTTGCCTGCGTGACCGACTCGCGCCATATCCCTCTGATGAACGGTGGTATCTGGCTTGCCGGCCTGCTGATTCTCGGATGCGCGACGGCTGCCCAGGCCCAGCAGGGCGGCGGCCGGATCCTGACGACCAGCTCGCACCCCTATTGGGAAGTGGGCGCGCTCGACCAGGATCTCTCGACCGAGTGCGCGCGCGGCAATTTCAACCAGATCCAGCCGGGCAGACTGAAGGTGGTCTTCAACGGCTCGATCGGGCCGGCGATCCTCGGCGTCGCGACCAACCAGTACAATCTCTACGACCCGAAGGCGAAGGCGAAGGTCGACACCTCCTATTTCTTCTTCCGCGACAAGACCGGCGCCTGCGAGGTCTATCGCTTCGCCAAGGGCGAGGAACAGAAGAAGCAGGGCGCGCTGCCGATGGACTACAGCCCTTATCGCTCGGTGATCGAGGATGCCTACAAGGGTTGGAAGACCGACGAGAGCGTCAAGAACCGCCCGGCTCCGGGGCGCTGAGGCTTTCTTTCTCCTCTGTAGTCCCGGTCGGCTTGCCTGCTAGGCTCCGGAAAATACCGGAGGAAGAATGCTGAGCTACCAGGTCACCGAATTCTCGAAGCCGCTGGCGCGCGTCGCCCACGAAACGCCGAAGCCGACGGGACGGCAGGTCCTGCTCAAGACCGTCGCCGCCGGCGTCTGCCACAGCGACCTGCATATCTGGGACGGCTACTACGATCTCGGCGGCGGCAAGCGCCTCACTCTCGGCGATCGCGGCATCAACCTGCCGCTGACGATGGGCCACGAGGTCGTCGGCGAAGTCGTCGCGGTTGGGCCCGAGGCCAAGGGCGCCAAGGTCGGCGACTTGCGGATGGCGTTCCCCTGGATCGGCTGCGGCAAGTGCGCGCCGTGCCAGGCGAACGAGGAAAATCTCTGCCTCCAGATGCGTTCGCTCGGCGTCTTCAGCCACGGCGGCTACGCCGATCATGTGGTGGTTCCGGACGAGAAGTACCTGGTCGACATCTCGGGCGTCGATCCGGGCCTCGCGGCCACTTATGCCTGCTCGGGCGTGACCGCCTATGGCGCGCTCAAGAAAATTCCGAAGCTGATCCCGGGCGACCATGTCGCGTTGATCGGGCTCGGCGGCGTCGGCCTCGCCGGCGTCGCGATCGCGCCCGGCATGATCGATGCACCGATCATCGCGGTCGACATCGACGACGCCAAGCTCGAGGCGGCGAAGAAGATGGGCATCACCAAGACACTCAACTCCTCCGGCCCTGACGCTGCGAAGCGGCTGAAGGAGATGGCCGGCGGCAGGCTCGCCGCCGCGGTCGATTTCGTCGGCGCCTCGGCGACCGCCAGGCTCGGCATCGACGCCCTCAACAAGGGCGGCACCTACATCATCGTCGGATTGTTCGGCGGCGACGTGACTCTGCCGCTGGTGACGCTGCCGATGCGCGCGATGACGATCCGCGGCTCCTATGTCGGCACCCTGAGCGAGATGCGCGAGCTGATGGCGCTGGTGCGCGCCGGCAAGGTCAAGCCGATGCCGGTCGGCCGCCGCAAGCTCGACGAGGTCAACCAGGCGCTGGAGGACCTCAAGGCCGGGCGCATCGTCGGCCGCGTCGTCCTCGCCCCTTGAGCGACCTGCACGCGCTTCTGACCAATGCCGAGATGGCGAGGGCAGATGCCCTCGCCGCGTCGATGGGCCATTCCGGCGAGCGCCTGATGGCACGCGCCGGCGAGGCGGTCGCCGGCGCCATCCGTCGGCGCTGGACGCCGCGACCGGCGCTGGTCCTTTGCGGTCCCGGTAACAACGGCGGCGACGGCTACGTAGTTGCGCACGCGCTCGACGAGGCCGGCTGGCCCGTGCGTGTCGCAGCTCTCGCGGAGCCCAAGGGGGGCGATGCTCTCTATTGGCGGCGACGCTGGAGCGGCCCCGTGGAGCCGCTGACCGCCGAATGCGTCGACGAGGCCGCCCTGGTGGTCGATGCCTTGTTCGGTGCCGGGCTCGCGCGTCCGCTCGACGGGATCGCGAAGGCGACGATCGAAAGGCTGTCGACCCGCGACGTGCCGACGGTCGCGGTCGACGTGCCGAGTGGCCTCGACGGCGACAGCGGCCGGGTTCGGGGCGCGGCGACGCCGGCTGCGCTCACCGTCACCTTCTTTCGCCTGAAGCCCGGACACCTGCTGTATCCGGGACGTGGGCTCTGCGGGACGCTGCTGCTTGCCGATATCGGTCTTCCGGCCGCCGTTCTGGCCGAGATCGGCCCCAGGACCTGGGTCAATGGGCCTGGCCTGTGGCGAGGGATCTTCCCCTGGGTGGACCCGGATGCACACAAGTACAGGCGCGGCCATGCGGTGATCCGGGGCGGGGGCGAGATGACGGGGGCGGCGAGGCTCGCCGCGCTCGCCGCCCGCCGGGCCGGAGCCGGCCTCGTCACCATCGCCGCGCCGCCCGAGGCTGCCGCGATCTATGCCGCCGGCCAGCCAGGGACCCTGGTGCAGCCGGTGCCGTCGACGGACTTCGCCCAGGCCCTGACCGACGACCGGCGAAACGCGGTTCTCGTCGGCCCGGGCAACGGTCGTGACGCGGCGACCCGCCAGGCGGTGGCGGCGGCGCTCGCCTCGGGACGGAAGCTGGTCCTGGATGCCGACGCCTTGGACGGGGAAGCTCGGTCCCTCGGCCGCCCGGAAAGGCCGTGGCCGGTCCTGACGCCCCATGAGGGCGAGTTCTCCCGCGTTTTCGGCCCGATCGGCGCAACCGGACGACTCGCGGCCGCTCGGGCCGCCGCCGAGCGCGCCTCGGCCGTCGTCGTCCTCAAGGGGCCCGATACCGTGGTTGCCGCCCCGGACGGCCGGGCGTCCATCGCCGCCGGCGCCCCGGCGGAGCTTGCCACTGCCGGGTCCGGAGACGTTCTGGCGGGCCTTGTTCTGGGGCTCCTGGCCCAGGGGATGCCGCCGTTCGAGGCCGCTTCCGCCGGGGTATGGCTCCATGCACGGGCGGCGGCCGGATTCGGCCCCGGACTCATCGCCGAGGACCTGCCGGAACGCCTGCCGGCGGTCCTTCGCGGATTGCGCGAAAACCCGTCCGGATGGCCCATCGACGGCGTCGAGGGCGTATGATATGAGACCCGCCCTTGGCGGCGTCGGATCGTCACAAATCCGCTTGTCGCGCAGGGTTTTGGCGGGCGTGGTGGAATGGTAGACACGCCAGATTTAGGTTCTGGTGGCGAAAGCCGTGGGGGTTCAAGTCCCTTCGCCCGCACCAGCCTTGTGTGAGCTTCCGCCCACAGTCCGCCATCTGTCCTTTCAACCAGAAAAAAGCGCCGCCAGATGAACGTCACCGAGACCTTTTCCGAGGGCCTGACCCGGACCTTCAAGATCGTCGTCCCTGCCGCCGAGGTCGATGAGCAGGTTACCCGCAAGCTGACCGAGCTCGCCGGCACCGTCCGGCTTCCGGGCTTCCGCCCGGGCAAGGTTCCGCTCGAGCTGGTGCGCAAGCGCTATGGCCAGTCGGTGATGGGCGAGGTGCTCGACGAGACCGTGCGCCAGTCCTCGGCGTCGGCCGTCACCGACAAGGGGCTCAGGACCGCGGGCTCGCCGAAGATCGAGGTCAAGTCCTTCGATCAGGGCAAGGATCTCGAGTACGAGCTGACCGTCGACCTGATGCCGGAGATCGTGCCGGCCGACTTCTCGACCATCTCGCTCGAGCGCCTCAAGGCGGAAGTCTCCGACAAGGACGTCGACGACGACCTGATGCGACTTGCCCGCCGCATGCGCGAGACCAAGCCGGTCGATCCGCCGCGCGCCGCCGAGAAGGGCGACGTGCTGTCGGTCGACTTCGAGGGCAAGATCGACGGCAAGGTGTTCGACGGCGGCGCCGGCACCGACGTTCCGCTGGAGCTCGGGTCCGACACCTTCATCCCGGGATTCGAGGACCAGCTCGTCGGCGCCAAGGCCGGCGAGAGCCGTGAGGTCAAGGTGACCTTCCCGGCGGACTATGTCTTCACCGACGTCGCCGGCAAGGCCGCGGTGTTCTCGGTTACGGTCAAGGAAGTCCGCTCGGGCGCTCCCGCGGCGGTCGATGACGAACTCGCGAAGAAGGTCGGCCTCGAGTCGGTCGACGCGCTGCGCAAGGCGGGCCGCGAGCGGCTGGAGCGCCAGCACGCCCAGGTCTCGCGCTCGAAGCTCAAGCGCAAGCTGCTGGACGCGCTGGCCGAGAAGCACAGCTTCCCGGCGCCGAAGAACCTGCTTGAAAGCGAGCTCGACAACATCATGAAGCAGGTTGCCCAGTCGGGTGGTGGCAAGGAGCCGACCGACGCGGAGAAGGAAGAGTACAAGGGCATCGCCGAGCGCCGGGTCCGGCTCGGCCTGCTGCTCTCCGAGATCGGGCGCAGGAACAATATCCAGGTCGGCGAAGAGGAATTGCGCCGGGCATTGGCCGCCGAGGCGTCGCGCTATCCGGGGCGCGAGCGCGAGGTCATCGAGTTCTATCAGAAGACTCCGGAGGCCTTGGTTCAGCTCCGCGCGCCCTTATATGAGGACAAGGTCATCGACTTCATCCTCGAGATGGCGAAGGTGACCGATCGTACGGTCAGCGCCGCGGAGTTGATCCGGGACGAAGGCCTTCCCACCGATTAAGCTTGCGCTAACCAGTCACCTCTAGTCTGTCAGCGGCGGGTCCGAAGCCCGCCCGTTCGAGGAACCATGCGAGACCGCGACCCGATCGAGATCTGGAATTCCACGCTGGTGCCGATGGTGGTCGAACAGACCCCGCGCGGCGAGCGGGCTTACGACATCTACTCCCGCCTCCTGAAGGAGCGGATCATCTTCATCGCCGGCCCGGTCCACGACGGGATGGCGAGCCTGGTCTGCGCCCAGCTCCTGTTCCTCGAATCGGAGAACCCGACCAAGGATATCTCGCTCTACATCAACTCGCCTGGCGGCGTCGTGACGTCGGGCCTCGCGATGTACGACACGATGCAGTACGTCCGGCCCGAGATCTCGACGGTCTGCATCGGCCAAGCGGCCTCGATGGGCTCGTTCCTGCTGGCCGCCGGCGCCAAGGGCAAGCGGTATGCCCTTCCGAATGCCAGGATCATGGTCCACCAGCCCTCCGGCGGCGCCCAGGGCCAGGCGACCGACATCGAGATCCAGGCGCGCGAAATTCTCAATACCCGGGCGCGTCTCAACCAGATTTACGTCAAGCACACCGGCCAGCCTCTCGAAGCGATCGAGAAGGCGGTCGAGCGTGACCGTTTCATGTCCCCGGAAGAGGCCAAGGATTTCGGCCTCATCGACCAGGTGATGACCCATCGCCCGTCGCCGGACGATGCAGCGAAGGCAAAGAGCTGACCGCCCGATTCGGAATGGTCGGGCGCCTTGAAAGGCGCGGTTCTTGCATTAAATCGCGTGGGTTGGGCGGTCTTTTCCGGGTTGTGCCCCGGTTGCGGCGGCCTGTAACATGCTGATTAGTCCCCGTTCCCGGCCCCTTCGGGCCTTGTGGGCGGCGTTTCGAGGATGGCCATGAGCAAGTCCGGCGGCGACTCCAAGAATACCCTCTACTGCTCGTTCTGCGGCAAGAGCCAGCATGAGGTCCGCAAGCTGATCGCCGGTCCGACCGTATTCATCTGCGATGAATGCGTCGAACTTTGCATGGACATCATCCGCGAGGAGCACAAGACGACGCTGGTGAAGTCGCGGGACGGCGTTCCCAGCCCCCGCGACATCTGCAAGGTCCTGGACGACTACGTGATCGGCCAGCAGCACGCTAAGCGCGTGCTCTCGGTCGCGGTCCATAACCACTACAAGCGTCTCGCCCACGGCCAGAAGTCGAGCGACGTCGAACTCGCGAAATCGAACATCCTGCTGGTCGGCCCGACGGGCTGCGGCAAGACGCTCCTGGCCCAGACGCTCGCCCGCATCATCGACGTGCCGTTCACGATGGCGGACGCGACCACTCTGACCGAAGCCGGCTATGTCGGCGAGGATGTCGAAAACATCATCCTCAAGCTGCTGCAGGCCGCCGACTACAACGTCGAGCGTGCGCAGCGCGGCATCGTCTACATCGACGAGGTCGACAAGATCAGCCGCAAGTCGGACAACCCCTCGATCACCCGCGACGTGTCGGGCGAGGGCGTGCAGCAGGCGCTTCTGAAGATCATGGAAGGCACCGTCGCCTCGGTGCCTCCGCAGGGCGGCCGCAAGCA
>JAEULB010000226.1 GCA_016792585.1 Rhodospirillaceae bacterium | reverse complement strand
CCGGTCGGCGTCAAGGACATCATCGACACCAAGGACATGCCGACCGAGTGCAACTCGGCGATCTATCGCGGCCGGCGCCCCAACGCGGATGCCGATTGCGTCGCCGCCGTACGGGATGCCTCGGGCATCATCCTCGGCAAGACGGTGACGACCGAGTTCGCCAACAATTTTCCAGGCCCGACCGGCAATCCTTACAACCTCGCGCATACACCAGGCGGCTCGTCGTCCGGTTCGGCCGCGGCCGTCGCCGCGGGCATCGTTCCCCTCGCCTTCGGCACGCAGACCGGCGGCTCGGTGATCCGGCCCGCCTCCTATTGCGGCTGCGTCGGCTACAAGGCGACGCGGGAGTCGCTGTCGCTGAAGGGCGTGCACCCGCTCGCCGCCGATCTCGACACGCTTGGCCTCTACGCGCGCACGCCCGACGACGCGTTGCTGTTCCACGCTGCGGTCGCTGGCGTGAAGGATACGAAGCCGACAGTCTCGCGGAAGCCGCGGCTCGCCGTCATCTGGACGCGGGCATGGTCCCGGATCGAGCGTGCCAGCGCCGATGTTGTCGAAGACGCGGCCCGCCGCCTCGCGCCGCACGCCGAGATCGACCGCGTACAGCTGCCGGCCGACTGCGACCGCGGCTTCGACGCGCAGGGCGCGGTCATCGTCGCCGGCATCGCCCGCGCCTTCGAGGCGCTGGAGAAGAAGCACCGCGATCTTCTCAGCGGCATGCTGCTCGACTCGATCGAGGCCGGCTGCACCGTCTCCCCCGCGCGCCTGGCCGAGGCCGAAGCGACACGCGCCGCCGGCATCGAGGCGATCGGCGGCTTCTTCAGGACCTACGATGCGATCCTGACGCCGTCGTCACCCGGCGAGGCGCCGAATGGGCTGCAGTCGACCGGCCATCCCGAGTTCAACCGGCTCTGGACCTTCCTCGGCACGCCGTGTGTCAGCCTGCCGGTCGGACTCGGGCCGAACGGGCTTCCGGTCGGTCTCCAGCTGGTGGGATCGCGAGGCAAGGACCGCGAGTTGCTGGCGCTCTCCGACTGGGCGTTCAGCATCCTCGGCGCAATCCCCGCGCCGTCGCTTGCCGCCGCGCGGCCGATGGCAGCACTCCAGCGTCGCGCCGGCCTCGCGCTCGATACCGATCTCGCTCACGCCTGGGCCGAGGGAGACAGGGTGCTGCAGGAAATGGCCGCTAAGTTGCCGCGCGAGCTCTCCTACGAGGTCGAGCCCGCACATGTCTTCGTGCCGAGCCGGAGGCGTTGATGACCGGGCCCGCAGACCTTTCCGCTCGTGCGACGGCCGAGGCTGTCCGTTCCGGCCGGCTCAGCGCCGAAGCCGTGACCGAGGCCTGGCTCGCGCGCATCGCCGCGGTCGAGCCGAAATTGCGCGCCTTCGCCTATCTCGATCCGAGCCTCGCGCTCGCGCAGGCGCAGACAGTCGACAAGTCGAAGAAGAAGGGCGCGCTCGCCGGCGTGCCGGTCGGCATCAAGGACATCATCGACACCGCCGATCAACCGACCGAGTGCAACTCGGCGATCCGGCTGGGCCATCGGCCCGCTAGGGACGCGGATTGCGTGGTCGCCGTGCGCAAGGCCTCCGGCATCGCCCTCGGCAAGACGGTGACGACCGAGTTCGCCGGACGGTATCCGGGCCCGACCGGCAACCCCTACAATCTCGGCCATACGCCGGGCGGATCGTCGTCCGGATCGGCGGCGGCCGTCGGCGCCGGCATTCTGCCCCTGGCCTTCGCGACCCAGACCGCGGGCTCGGTGATCCGCCCGGCGGCCTTCTGCGGCGTCGTCGGCTTCAAGGCGACGCGGGGCGCGCTGTCGATGCGCGGCATCCAGCCGCTCGCGGCGGACCTGGACACACTCGGCTTCTATGCGCGCACGCCCGACGACCTGCTTCTGTTCCACGCGGTGCTCGCCGGCGCGAAGGACACGCGTCCGACTGTCTCGCGCAAGCCCCGGATCGCCGTCGTCCGCACGCGCGCCCGCGTGCCCCTCGATGGCGCCGCCGAAGAGGCGCTGACCAAGGCGGCAGAGAAGCTCGGCTCCCAGGCGACGATCGAGCACGTCGAGCTGCCGTCAGTCTGCGACCGCGCCTTCGCCGCACAAGATGTACTGATGAACGTCGGCAGCGCCCGGGCCTTCCCGACCGAGTGGCGCGATCATCGCAGCCTGATGAGCGGCAGCTTCCGCGAGCGGATCACGATCGGTCTCGCCTGCTCCCCCGCGCTCCTCGCCGAAGCCGAAGCGACCCGCGCCGCCTGCATCGAGGTGGTCGACGGTTTCCTCAAGGGCTACGACGCGATCCTGACGCCGGCCGCGGTCGGCGAGGCACCAGCCGGTCTCTCCTGGACCGGCGATCCTGAGTTCAACCGGCTCTGGACCTTCGTCGACACGCCTTGCGTCAGCCTGCCGGCCGGGCTCGGTCCCGAGGGGCTGCCGCTCGCGGTCCAGCTCGTGGGGCCGCGCGGCAAGGATCGCGAGCTGCTGGCGCTTTCCGACTGGGCTTTCGGGATCCTCGGCCGGATTCCGCCGCCCGACCTCCCAAAAGGCGAGGCGATCGCGCCGATGGTTCGCCGCGCAGGACTCACCCTCGATGCCGCGCTGATGGCGTCTACCGTCGACGCCGATGCCGCCAACCGAACCGCGATCGCGCGCGTGCCGCGTGACTACGACTACGCGATCGAACCCTCGCATGTCTTTCACCCGAGCCGCCGAGGCCAGTCATGACGGAGCTTCACTACCTGACAGTCGCTGAGGCCTCGCGGCGTATCGCCAAGGGCAAGCTCTCGCCGGTCGAGCTGGTCGATGCCTCGCTGGAGCGCATCGCCAAGCTCAACAAGACGCTGAACGCCTTCGTGCTGGTGCTGGCCGACGACGCCCGGAAGGCGGCGAAGAAGGCGCACAGCCAGATCAAGTCCGGCAGGCGCATCGGCCCGCTGCACGGCATCCCGCTCGGCCTCAAGGACATCTATTCGACCAAAGGCGTGCGCACGACGGCGCACTCGAAGGTGCTGCTGAAGAATGTGCCGGCGCAGGATTCGACGGTTGCCGCGAAGCTGAACGCGGCGGGAATGGTGCTGGTCGGCAAGCTCGCGACGCACGAGTTCGCGACCGGCGGCCCGGCCAAGGACCTGCCCTTCCCGCCCGCAGTCAATCCGTGGAAGGCAGGTCACTTCACTGGCGGCTCATCGTCGGGATCGGGATCGGCGATGGCGGCCGGCCTCGTCACCGCGACGATGGGCTCCGACACCTCAGGCTCGATCCGCGGCCCTTCGGCCTTCTGCGGCATCGCCGGATTCAAGCCGACCTACGGCCTGGTCAGTCGCGCCGGCGTCTATCCGCTTTCGTTCTCGCTCGACCATTGTGGGCCGATGACCTGGACGCTCGAGGACGGCGCGATGATGCTGGACGCGATCGCCGGACCCGACGCGGCCGATCCGGCGTCATCGGCGCCCGAGAAGCTGCCGAACTTCACGCGCGCGCTGAAGGACGGCATCCGCGGCATGAAGGTCGGCGTGATCCGCCGCTTCTTCGAGAAGGATATCGAAGCGACCCCCGACGCGAGAAAGGCGATCGAGGACGCGCTCGGCGTGCTGAAGAAGCTCGGTGCCCGGCTGGTCGACATCGAGCTGCCGCCCTTAGCCGAATGGGATGCCTGCTGCCGCGTGATCCTTCAGGCGGAGGCCTATGCGATCCACGAGCGCGACCTGCGCACGCGACCAAACATCTTCGCCCGCGTCACCCGCGAACGGCTGCTGTCGGGTGCGATGCTGTCAGCGGCCGACTACATCCAGGCGCTCCGTCACCGCACGCTGCTCTGCAAGGCCTATGACGAGGCGCTGGCCAAGGTCGACGTCGCGGTCACCGGCTGCTCGCTGGCGCCGGCGCCGACGCTGGACGAGCTCTACGATCTGCCGTCCGTGCTCGGCCGTGGCCGCCTGGTCATGACGCCGTTCAACATCGCCGGCGCGCCTGCGGCCAGCGTCTGCACCGGCTTCACCAAGGACGGCTTGCCGCTGTCGATGCAGATCGCCGCCAAGCCGCATGACGACGCGCTGGTGCTCCGCTGCGGTCACGCCTACGAGCAGGCCGCCGGCTGGCGCGACCGGCGTCCGGAGATCTGAGCATGACGGGACTCAGTGCCGTCGAGAAGTCCAAGTACGAGAGCGACGGCTACGTCGTTCCTTCCTATCGGCTGCCGTCGGCGCGAGTCGATGCGCTGCGCGAAGTCCTCGACAATCTGATCCGCGACAATCCGACGATCCGCCCAGAGCGGCTGGTCAGCGCGCATATCGAAGGCAAGAACAGCGAAGGCGTGCGCGGCAGCAAGGCGTTCCTCGACCTCGCCCGCGACGAGGCGATCCTCGACATGGTCGCCGACGCGATCGGGGGCGACATCATCCTCTGGGGCTGCCAGATCTTCTGCAAGCCGGGCGGCGACGGGATGGAGGTACCATGGCACCAGGACGGCCAGTACTGGCCGATCCGCCCGCTCGGCACCTGCACGGCCTGGATCGCGCTCGATCCGTCGACCGTCGAGAACGGCTGCCTGCGGGTCATCCCCGGATCGCACCGGGGGAAGGTGCTGCATCCGCACCTGACCGAGGATCGGAAGGACCTCGTACTGACCCAGCGCGCGGTCGACGGCACCTTCGACGAGAAGACCGCGGTCGACATCGAGCTCGAGCCCGGCCAGATGTCGTTGCACGACGTCTACATGATCCATGGCTCGGCCCCGAACCGCTCGCCCAGGCGCCGCGCCGGCGTTGCGATTCGATATATGCCGGCGACCTCGCATTTCGACCGGAACCTGATCGCGACCACCGACAAGAGCGGCTACACGGTCGATTTCGCCCGCAGGCCGTTGTGGCTTCTTCGGGGCAAGGACCGCACCGGGCGCAACGATTTCACGATCGGTCACAGCTAGCCGCCGCCCCTTTGGCGGAACTTCGTTGCCGATCAGCCGTTTGCCTCCCAAGCGACGGAATGATCGGCATGCACTCGAGCGGGTTCAACGAAACGGCCGTCGGCACTCCCAGCCGGATCCTCGTGGTCGAGGACGATCCGGTCATCGGGAGGGCGACAAGCCTGGCGCTCAAGGAAGCCGGCGGCTTCGCCGTCGAGCTCTGCGACCGCGGCGGCAAGACGCACAGATGGGCCCGGCGCTTCCGCCCGGACCTGCTGCTTCTCGACGCCAACCTTCCCGATATGGACGGACAGGCGGTTCTGGCCTCGATCCGCCGCGACCCGGAACTCGCCGATCTGCCGGTCATCTTCGTGACCGGCCAGGCGATGCCGGCGGACACGGAGCGGTATCGAGGTATGGGCGCCCTCGGCGTGATCGCGAAGCCCTACGATCCCTACGAGCTTGCCGATCGCGTCCGCCGCATCTGGCAGGCCCATCATGGCTAGCCGGTTGACCGACGGCCTGGCCGCGCTTCGCAGGGACTATGCGGCGAAGCTCGACGGGACCATGGCGGCGATCGGCCGGGACTGGCGCGCCTGGCGCGAGGGTGACCGCGATGCCGGCATCCGGATGAGACGTGAGATTCACCGCCTTTACGGCTCCGGCGCGACCTTCGGCTATCGCGACATCACCGCGGTCGCGGGAAAGCTCGAACGTCTCGTCGACCAGGCTCTCGCGGGCAAAGAGCTGGATGTCGCGGCGATCGGCACCGGCCTCGAACGCCTGAGCAAGGTCGCGCTGAAGATCGAGCTGTCGGGCGGCCGGAAGCCTAGATCCCGGACAACCGATCGAGACGCCGTATCAGGTTCGCGCGAGTGAACGGCTTGATCATGTAGCCGTCGATCTCGAGCTCGCGCGCCATCTGCACGTCCGCCACGGTTCGACGGCCGGTCAGGAACATGACCTTGGCCCGAAGCCGCGGGAAGCGCGCCCGGATCTCCTTCAAGGTCTGGTATCCGTCCAGCTCAGGCATCTCGACATCGAGCAGGATCATCCGGGGCTCGTAGAGGCTCAGCATCGAGAGGCACAGGTCGCCGTCGCGGCAAACCAGCACCGGGTAGCCGGCATCGGCCAGGCAGTGCTTCACGATCTGACGGATGTTGGGGTCGTCGTCGACGCAGAGCACCAGTTTGCTGCGGCGCCGGTTCATCGCCGGCAGCGCGGACTCGTCGACCGACTGGACGATTACGCCGCGATAGCCGCCAGCGTCGGAGATCAGGTTGGTATAGCTCATGGGACGCACCGCCAGGGGGACAGCTGCCGGTAGAACGCCGACGGCCGCCGGCGGTTGCCGCTAGGCCGGCATCACCATGCCGTCCTTGAGCTCCAGCACCCGATCCATGCGTCCCGCCAGCTCGAGGTTGTGGGTCGCGATCAGGGCGGAGAGGCCGGTCGCCTTGACCAGCTTCTGCAGCTGGATGAACACGCCTTCCGCCGTCGTCGGGTCGAGGTTGCCGGTCGGCTCGTCGGCCAGCAGCACGCGCGGCACGTTGGCGATGGCGCGGACGATCGCGACCCGCTGCTGCTCGCCGCCCGAAAGACGCCCCGGCCGGTGGGAGGCCCGTTCGGCCAATCCGACCATGCCCAGCAGCTGGTGGGCGCGCTCGCGCGCCTCGCGCTTGGAGAGACCGGCGATCAGCTGCGGCAGCATGACGTTCTCGAGCGCCGAGAACTCCGGCAGCAGATGGTGGAACTGGTAGACGAAGCCGACGGTGTCGCGGCGGATCCGGGTACGATCGCTGTCGCTCAAGGTCGAGCAGGCGATGCCGCCGACCTCGACCGAGCCGCCGTCCGGGCGCTCCAGCAGGCCTGCGATATGAAGCAGGGTCGACTTGCCGGCGCCAGACGGCCCGACCAGCGCCACCAGCTCGCCCCTGGTCAGCGTCAGGTCGATGCCGCGCAGGACCTTGAGCTGACGCTCGCCCTGGCGGAAGACGCGGGTGACGCCGCGAAGCGCGAGGGTCGGCTCACTCATGGCGAAGCGCCTCGATCGGATCGAGCCTCGCCGCCCGCCATGAGGGATATAGCGTGGCGAGGAACGACAGCAGCAGGCCCATCAGCACGATCGCCGCGACTTCCGGCGGCTCGACGCGCGACGGAAGCTGGCTGAAGAAATAGATCTCCGCCGAGAAAAGATCGGTGCCGGAGATCGACTCGATCCAACGGCGGATCGCCTCGATGTTGAGGGCGAAGGCGACCCCGAGGCCGAAGCCGACCAGGGTGCCGAGCACGCCGACGGCCGCACCGCTCATGAAGAACACCCGCATCACCGATCCCGAGGTCGCCCCCATGGTCCGGAGGATGGCGACGTCGCGGGTCTTGCTCTTCACCAGCATGATCAGCGAAGAGACGATGTTGAAGGCGGCGACCAGGATGATCAGCGCCAGGATCAGGAACAGCACGTTCCGCTGCACGGCGACCATGTCCATGATCCCGGCATTCGCCTGCTGCCAGTCGAAGGGGCGATAGCCTGCGCCGAGCCGGCTCTGCGCCAACAGGCGGAAATCCGCGGCACGCTCGGGATTGTCGAGCACGACCTCGATGCCGGATGCGGCCTCGGGCACGCGGAAGAACTCCTGGGCCGCGGCGAGCGGCAGGAAGACATAGCCCGCGTCGATCTCGGCCATGCCGACGTCGAAAAGCGCGCCGATGGCGTAGCCGCGGGTGCGCGGCAGGCTGTTCGGCGCGGCACCCTGGAAACTGGGCGCGACCAGGGTCAGCCGGTCGCCGACCTTGAGCCTGAGCTTCTGCGCCATCCGGTAGCCGATCGCGATCTCCTCGTCGTCGAAGCCCGCGAGCGAACCGTCCTTGAGCTTGCCCTCGAAGATCCTGCGCGAGGCCAAGTCCTCGGCACGGATGCCGCGCACCAGGGCGCCAGAGGCGATGCCGTTGGCGGTCACCATCGCCTCGCCGTCAATGACCGGCGACGCCGCGACCACGCCGGGAAGGCCGCGCACGGAGCGCGTCACGTCCTCGTAGTCGGGCATCGGGCCGCCTACGCTGTAGACCGTCACATGGCCGTTGAACCCGACGATCCGGGTGATGAGTTCGTGGCGGAACCCGTTCATCACGCTGGTGACGACGATCAGGGTGGCGACGCCGAGCGCGATGCCGATCAGCGAGAACCAGGCGATGACGGAGATGAAGCCTTCCTGGCGGCGCGACCGGAGATAGCGCATCGCCAGCATCCGTTCGGAAACTCCGAAAGCGGCCATCAGCGCGCCTCACTCATAGCGGAGCGCCTCGACCGGATCGAGCCGGGAGGCCCGCCACGACGGATAGAGCGTGGCGAGGACCGAGAGGCCGATCGCCACCGCCACGACGGCGACGACCTCGGGGGTCTCGACCCGCGACGGCAACCGCGCGAGGAAGGCGATCTCGCCGGAGAACATGTTGTTCCCCGACAGCGACTCGACCCAATGACGGATCGTCGCGATGTTGAGCGCGAAGGAGAGGCCGAGGGCGAAGCCGACGACGGTGCCGAGGACGCCGACGGACGCGCCGCTCATGAAGAAGACCCGCATCACCGCGCCCGGCGAGGCGCCCATCGTACGCAGGATGGCGATGTCGCGGGTCTTGTCCTTCACCAGCATGATCAGCGAGGAGATGATGTTGAAGGCGGCGACCAGGATGATCAGGGTCAGGATGAGGAACATCACGTTCCGCTCGACCGTCAGCGCGTTGACGATGCTGGCATTCGCCTGCTGCCAGTCGAGAATGCGGTAGTTCGGCCCGAGCCTCGTCTGGGCCGCGGCGCGGAAATCGCCGACCCGCGTCGGATCCGCGAGCTTGATCTCGATGCCGGTCGCCGCATCGGTCACGCGGAAGAAGATCTGCGCGGCCTTGAGCGGCATGAAGACGTATCCGGCGTCGATCTCGGGCATGCCGACATCGAAGATCGCCGCGACCGTGTAGTCGCGGGTTCTCGGCAGGCTGCCGAGCGCGGTCGCCTGGAAGGTCGGCGCCACCAGCGTCAGCTTGTCGCCGAGGCCGATCCTGAGCTTCTGCGAGAGCCGGTAGCCGATGACGACCTCGTCCTCGACGAAAACATCGAGCTTGCCGGCGCGGAGCCTGCCGTCAAAGGTCCCGCGGCCGGTCAGGTCCTCGGCACGGAGCCCGCGGACCAGCGCGCCGGTCGCGGCACCGTTCGCCGTCGCCATCACCTGGCCGTCGACGATCGGCACCGCCGAGGTGACGCCGGCAAGGCCGCGGATGGCGCGGCCCACGTCGTCGAAGTCGGACAGCGGCCCGGCAACCCCGGAGATCGTGACATGGCCGTTGAATCCCACGATCCGGGTGATCAGCTCGTGGCGAAAGCCGTTCATCACGCTCATCACTATGATCAGCGTGGCGACGCCGAGCGCGATGCCAACCAGAGAGAACCAGGCGATGACGGAGATGAAGCCTTCCTGGCGGCGCGCACGCAGATAGCGCATCGCCATCATCCGCTCGAAGGTGCCAAACGCGGCCATCAGCCTCAGGCCGTCAGCCGCTTCAGCGCCGCCTCGGGCGACAGCTCCTGCTTCTCGCCGGTCTTGCGGTTCTTGAGCTCGACCACGCCGGACTTGATCCCGCGCGGGCCGATCGCGATCTGCCAGGGCAGCCCGATCAGGTCCATGTCGGCGAACTTCGAGCCCGGCCGCTCGTCGCGGTCGTCGTAGAGCGGCTCGCGGCCGGCCTTCTCGAGCTTCTCGTAGAGATCGCCCGCGACCTTGTCGCACTCGGCGTCGCCGACCTTGAGGTTGACCACGCCGACGCCCCAGGGTGCGACCGACTCCGGCCAGATGATGCCGTTGTCGTCGTGGCTCGCCTCGATGATGCCGCCGACAAGGCGCGATACGCCGATGCCGTACGAGCCCATCAGCACCGTCACCGGCTCGCCGTTGGGGCCGGCGACCTTGGCGCCGAGCGGATCGGAGTACTTGGTGCCGAAGTGGAAGATGTGGCCGACCTCGATGCCGCGCGCGCTGACACGCCGCTCGGCCGGGATCTTCTCGAACTCGGCCGTGTCGTGCTTCTCGTCGGTCGCCGCATAGAGGCTGGTCCAGCGCTCGACGATCTTCTGCACGCCGGCGACGTCGTCGAAGTCGATCGCCTGGTTGGCGATGTCGAAGTCGATGTAGTCCTTGTGGCAGAAGACCTGGCTCTCGCCGGTGTCGGCCAGGATGATGAACTCGTGGCTGAGATCGCCGCCGATCGGGCCGGTGTCGGCGCGCATCGGGATCGCCTTCAGACCCATGCGGTCATAGGTCTTGAGGTAGGCCACGAACATCTTGTTGTAGGCGTGCTTGGACGCCGCGTAGTCGAGGTCGAACGAATACGCGTCCTTCATCAGGAACTCGCGACCGCGCATCACGCCGAAGCGCGGCCGCACCTCGTCCCGGAACTTCCACTGGATGTGATAGAGGTTTTTCGGCAGCTCGCGATAGCTCTTCACATAGGCCTTGAAGATCTCGGTGATCATCTCCTCGTTGGTCGGCCCGAACAGCATGTCGCGCTCGTGCCGGTCCTTGATGCGGAGCATCTCCTTGCCGTAGTCGTCATAGCGCCCGCTCGCCCGCCAGAGGTCGGCCGACTGGATCGTCGGCATCAGCACTTCCTGCGCGCCCGAGCGGTCCTGCTCCTCGCGGACGATCTGCTCGATCTTCTTCAGGACCCGATAGCCCATCGGCAGCCATGCATAGATGCCGGCCGAGGTCTGGCGGACCATGCCGGCGCGCAGCATCAGCCGATGCGAGACGATCTGCGCCTCGGTCGGGGTCTCCTTGAGGGTCGGCAGGAAAAGCTGTGAGCGACGCATGACGATCCTTCGGGGTGGGGCGGCGAAAAGGCGGGCACTCTAGCAGCCCACCTAACGGAATACCGCATTCAAGGATCCAGGCCGCCGTCCGGTTGCGACGGCGCCCCCCAACCGGATCGAACGACTTTGAGCCTTAGGCGGCCGTGGTGCCGAGACGCGGGACCCGGGCGCCGTAGTCGAGCAGACCCGCCCAGAACCGCTCGAGCTCGCGGTAAGTCTGGCTGGCGGTCTTCAGCTGCTCGTCCTTGAGCGTCCCTTGCGAGATCGCGCCCGCATGGGTGTCGAACATCGCCGCGATCCGCTTGCAGAGGTCGAGCCCCTTCGGCGACAGCCGGATCCGGATCGAGCGGCGGTCGTGGGCGGAACGCTCCTGGGCCAGGTAGCCGTTCTCCACCATCTTCCGCACGTTGTAGGAGACGTTCGAGCCGAGGTAATAGCCCCGGTTCGTGAGCTCTCCGACGGTCAACTCGTCCTCGCTGATATTGAACAAGATCAGCGCCTGGACGTTGTTGATGTCTTCAATGCCTTGACGGTCCAGCTCAGTCTTGACGACTTCGAGGAACTGCCGGTGCAGCCGCTCGATCAGCCGGATCGCTTCTAAATACGCTGCGCGCACATCAACCTCGCTCGACTTTTAGCCCCCGCGCACCCCGGCCCCGAGCCCCCGGAGGCGCTGCATCACAGGGATTACAATATTCTACCGGACGCAGGGGCGCTAGGCCGGTTTTGTCTCCTGAAACAAGCCGATGACCCCTGAGAAGTCGAGCGCGGCGTTACCCTGGCCGCAGAAGAGACCATAAATCTGCGCCGCCTCCGCGCCCAACGGGGTTAACGCGCCGGCGGCGGACGCTGCTTCCTGGGCAAGCTTCAAGTCTTTCAACATCATGGCAGCCGTGAATCCCGCCTTGTAGCCGCGATTTGCCGGAGACGCCGGGACCGGTCCGGGCACCGGGCAATAGCTGGTCATCGACCAGCATTGGCCGGAAGACTTGGAACTGATGTCGAACAATTTCTGAGCATCGAGACCGAGTCGCTGGGCCAAAGCGAAGCCCTCGGCAGTCGCGATCATCGAAATTCCGAGAATCATGTTGTTGCAGATCTTG
>JAEULB010000165.1 GCA_016792585.1 Rhodospirillaceae bacterium | reverse complement strand
GCTCAGGCGCGACCACTCGCCGAACGAATGCCGGCGCAGCCAGACCCATGAATATCTCGGCTGAGCCGCGCCGGCCCTAGCCGACGCGGTCGAGGCGCACGTCCTTCATCCGGTCGGTGTTGACGATCATCGCCGAGATCCGGTTGCCCTCGCGCACCATGCGGATCGCATGCACGACCCACCAGCCCTGCCAGAGCTGCGTCTTGCCGACGAAGCGGTCGGGTCCGAGCGGTTCCAGCGATACCACCGCCTGGCGCTGGAAACCTGGTCCGAGGCGCAGCATCAGGCCACTCTTCTCCCGCGTGACCTCGAAGGTGGTCCGAAGCTCGTCGCTGGCGTACTTGCCGACACAGGCGTCGAGCGCCGCCGTCGACGGCTCATAGATCGGGCACGGGTCGAAGACGCAGGCCTGGCCACCGAAGTCCATCCGGACGATCGGCGCCTTGTTGGGACCGGCCTCGATCTCGGCGACCGTGTCGACGTTGGACCAGTTCTCGAGGAAGCGGTTGCCGCCGACGGGACGCAGCATCAGCGCATGGCCGTTCTTGTCGGCCTCGATGCCGGCGTCTCTCACCTTCAGCGTCAACACCTCGCCGGTCTCGCGGTCGATGTAGCGGCCATCGAGCTGCGAGAGCGCCAAGCCCGGGATGGAGACCTGCTTCATCCGCTCGGCACCGAGCTTCGCCGGTGCCGGCTCCGGGAACTCGTCGGCGAGCGCGATATCGGCGATCTCGGTGAAACGGCGATATGGATCCGCATCGTCGCGATTGCTGAGCAGCACCACGCCGAAGTCGACGCCCGGCATGTAGGCGAAGACCGAACGGAAGCCCGGAAGCCCGCCGCCATGGGTCCAGAGGTCGAGGCCGCGATACTTGCGGACGCCGAGGCCGAGCCCGTAGTTGGTCGGCTTGCCGCTGGCGAGCGTCCCGGGCGTCGCCATGTGGCGGACGAACTTCTCGTTCCCGATGCCTCCGGCCCGGAACAGGCCCTGCCATTTGATCAGATCGGGGACGGAGCTGATGAGCCCGCCGGCGCCGCCGAGCCCGATCGAGAAGAGCCCCCTGATCCAACTTCCGTCCGGCTGCGGCAGATAGGAATTGGTGAGGTCTTCGGCGATGTCGTAGGGCTCGTCGCGCATGCGCGTCGCGGTCATGCCGAGCGGCTTCAGCAGCTCTTCGGCAAGGAACTGCGTGAACGGCTTGCCGCTACGCCGTTCGATCACCAGCGCCATGTAGATGAAGTTGATGTTGGTGTAGACGTTGCGCTCGCCCGGCGGCCAGCTGAAGTGGCGCTGGTTGAAGGCGATGTCGAGAAAGTCCTGGGTCGTCCGCGCCTGATCGGTACCGACGCCCGAGAGCTGCATCAGCTCCCAGGAATCGCGCAACCCGCTGGTCATGCCGAGCAGGCGCCGGATCGGCACCGGCTTGTCGAGCTTGATCTCCGGGAGGACGCCGCGCACGTCCTCGTCGAGATCGAGCTTGCCGCGCTCGACCAACAGCGCCGACGCCGCACCGACGAAGGTCTTGGTGATCGAGGCGATATGGAAGC
Organism: Rhodospirillaceae bacterium; assembly: GCA_016792585.1. Taxonomy (GTDB): domain Bacteria; phylum Pseudomonadota; class Alphaproteobacteria; order SHVZ01; family SHVZ01; genus SHVZ01. The sequence continues at coordinate 76,278 of JAEULB010000165.1, read as the reverse complement.
GGGACTTCAGGCTGATCGGCACGCCGAGTTCCAGGCTCGCGAGCCCGAAGCAGCGCTGATGCACGGGTTCGCCGCCGCGGAGCACCGCGAGCGCGCCGCCCGTCTGACCTTCGGCGTCCCAGCCGGCGAACAGGTTGTCGATCTGGTCGGTCCTCAGCGGCGTCGGCATCGGAGGCACTTTCCTTAGACTTCGGCGGCAAGGCCGCGGGCGATGCGGTCGAACAGGTAACGCGACTGCGTCACGACCATCTCGCGCCAGGTCTCGTGATCCGGTGCGAAGGCATGGAGCAGGCGCTGCTTCACCGCCTGCACCTCGGCGCTCTTCCAGTCGTTCTTGCCTTGCTTGTGAAGGACATGCTCGGCGCGCAGCGAGTTGAGCACCTCCTGATGCGGCACGGTGCCATATTCGAAACTGACATAGCCGGAATTGGGACCGCAGCTCTTTTCCCACAGCTCCGAGCTCAGGCCCTGCTGCGGCGGGGTCGCGGCCTTGCCGTCGCGCTGGATCGTCATCGCCGGGCCGATCCAGCGCTGCAGCCGGTCACGGCCGGGATGCGCCGGGTCGCCGGAATAGATCGGCTCGCAATAGCCGAAAGGACCGGCCCCGGTGTGGAAGTCGACAGCCGCGACCAGCTTCCGGTTCTTCAGATTGTAGTCGGCGACGATCGACTCCATGGTCTTGCGCGACCAGGTCGGCCCGGTGCCGCCGTAGAACCAGCCATCGGGACGCGTGTACTGACCGCCCGAGGTCGCGATGTCGAGCGCGGGCTTCCCGTGCTTCTCGCCATAGGCTTTGATGCGCGCGTCAGCTGCCTTCCATGTCGCTTCGCCGGCATCGCGGGGCACGAAGTCGTCGGCCAGCTCCTCGTAGCCGGGATTGGCCGGGCGCGGCTTGGTGAAGTCGGCGAAGTTGCGGTTGATGTCGATGTTGTCCTCGTTGGTACGACGCAGCCAGGCGGTGCCGTAAGGGTTGACTGCGTGCACGAGGAGCATCGCCACGTCGCCATAGCGTGCGATATCGAGATCGAGCAGCGCGTCGATCTGCGCGCCCGAGCCGCAGAAAAGCTCCGGCCCGTGCACGCCCGAGGTCACGACCATGACGGCCTTGGCTTCGATGTTGCCGAGGAAGACGACGTCGCTCGCCATCTCCTCGCCGTTCGGCCCGGTCATCGGATGCTTGTAGACCTTGACCTTGGAGCCGTTCAGCTCGGCCGCCAGGTGAAAGCGATGGCGAGCCTCGGCATAGGTGCGCGCGAAGCGATTGCGGACGCTGAGCATGTAACGGAAATCCTCTTAGGCTTTGGTGCGGAAACGTTCGAACCAGCCGAGCATGATCGAGACCTCGGCCGCGAACAGCGACGGCCGCATGACCCACGACGAGTGGCTGGTGTTGGGGAAGCGCACGAGCGCGGTCTCGACGCCGGCGAGCTTGAAGGCCGAGTACATCTGGATCGCCTCGGTCGGCGGCGTTCGCGAGTCGGTCTCGCCTGCCATCAGCATCGTCGGCGTCTTCGCCATATGCGCGAAGGCAAGCGGCGAGCGCGCGCGGTACTTGCCCGGATTCTCCCAAGGCTTCTCGCTGCCCATCCAGACGAGACCGCCAGTGACACCCATGTCGGCGGTGAGCAGCCAGCTCTCCCACGACACCACCGGCTTGATCGAGCAGGCGGCACGGAAGCGATGCGTGTGCGTGACCGTCCAAAGGGTCAGCACGCCGCCGCCGCTGACGCCGGTGACGAACAGATTGTTCGCGTCGATGTCGGGCCGGGCGGCCGCGACGTCGACCGCGGCCATCAGGTCGTCGTAGTCCGGACCCGGGAAGCGGTCGTGCAAAGCATTGGCGAATGCCTCGCCATAGCCGGTCGAGCCGCAGGGATTGGTGAACAGGATCGCGTAGCCCGCCGCTGCCAGCAGCTGGTACTTGATCGAGAAGCGGTTGCCGTACTGCGCGTAGGGCCCGCCGTGGATCTCGAGGATCATCGGGTGCGGGCCCTTGGTCTTCGGCAGCATCAGCCAGCACTGCACCTTGCGGCCCTCGCCGCCATCGACCCAGAACATCTCGGCGGTATGGAAGCCGTTGAGCTCGCGCGCGAAGGCGTCGTTGAGGCCGGTCAGCGTCCGGGCCGGCCCGGTCGGCGGCACCACGGCCACCTCGGACGGCACGTCGATCGCCGAGCGGATATAGGCCACGGTCCCGTCGCCTGAGACCGAGAAGCCGCCGCTGGCATAGGGCATCTCGATCGAGGCGCCGACATCCTCGGCGATCGGCGTCGTCTTGCCGTCGAGGGTGACGCGCGCGATCTCGCGGCGCCCTTCCGCCTCGTAGGTCACCAGCAGCGCCTTGCTGTCCGACGTCCAGGCGATGTCTTCGATGCTGCGATCGAAGCTCGGCAGGATCTCCTTCGCGTCACCTCCGCTCCACGGCATCACCATCAGGCGCCGGCGCTTGAAGCTGAAGCGGCCGTCATCGGCGACCGTAAAGGCGAGCGACTTGCCGTCGGGGGACGGCGCCGGGCGGCTGACCCGTCCGCCCTGCTTCGTCACCTGGCGGGCGCCGCTGCCGTCGGCACGCGCAGCGTGAATCTCGGTCTCAGAGGGCTTCGCGTCCCAGTCCGGCCGCTGGGTGCCGGTGAACAGGATCTCGCTTCCATCGGCGGACCAGACGAGGCCGGGCGGGTTCAGGTGCGGCATGCCGTTCCACCAGGTGCCTTTGGTCACCTGCTTCGGCGGAGACGAGCCGTCCGCCGCCGCGACCAGGATCTGGTAATTGCCCTCCGGCCACTCGCCGTAGGAGTCGTGGCGATAGACGACGCGCTCGGTGTAGCGGACGCCCGGCGCCCAGACGGCGCCGGCAGGCGGCGTCGCGAGGCCGAGCCATGCCGGCAGCGGCTCCTCGATCCGCATCTGGAACGCGACGCGGGTCCCATCCGGCGACCAGGCAAGCTCGCGCATCGGCCGCGTGCTTTCGACCAGCACCGTCGACGTGCCGCCCTGGATATCGCGGACCACGACCTCGGTCTTGTCGCCGACCTTCCTCAGCATCGCCACCCGGCGGCTGTCCGGGGCCCAGCGGGCGACGATCACGCCGCGCGTCTCCGGCACCTCGGTCCAGGTCTGCCGGTCGGACGACACCTTGAGCACGTTCTTCTTGTCGTCGGTCGCGATGTCGCGGGTCGTGTGGACGTAGAAGATCTGCCGCCCGTCCGGCGAGATCTGCGTATCGGCGGCGCTCACGAACGAGAACACGTCCATCGGGCGGCGAGGCTGGGCGGTCATGGGATCTTCCTGTTTCAGGAATGGAGGCTGGGAGGCCAGACTCGTGGGAACAAAGCGCAGTCCATCGCATCGCCATGCTTGAGGCCGGGATCGGAGGTCGGGATGGCGACCTCGCCCGAATGCACGCAGTAGCGGGCGTCGTCGCCGGTCCAGCGCGTCGCGAGCGCGCGGCGGCGATGGTTCGGGGAGGCATTGCCAGGCGCACCGTGGACGATCATCGCCTGGAACACCAGGCAGTCGCCGGGCTCCATCGCGTAGGCGACGATGTCGAAGGCGCCGCGGTCGGCGTCGATATCCGGCATCGCCTCCAGATCGCGCTCCCGATAGGGGCTGCCGTCATTGAAGTGGTAAGGCAGGAAGGATCGCCGCCAGAGATGCGAGCCGCGCACGTACTCGACGGCATTGACCTGTGGCACAGGATCGAAGGGAAGCCAGATCGAGCAGACCTGCCGGCCGCTGACCGCCCAATAGGGCTGGTCCTGGTGCCAAGGCGTGCGCTCGGCCGTGCCCGGCTCCTTCACCAGGAGCTGATCGTAGAAGAAGTTGACCTTGGAGGCGCCCATGACACGACCGGCGATCTCGGCCGCCGGCGACTCGTAGACGAAGCGCCTGAAGCCGGGCAGCCGCTGCCACATGTCGAGGTCGCCGAAGAAGCCGCCGGGATTGCCGGCCTTGGTGTAGCTCTCGCCATGCGGTCCGGGCCTGGCCAGCGCCTCGGCGACCGCCTCCCGCATGAAGCTGATCCAGTCCGCATCGAACATGCCGCGCAGGCAGACGACGCCATCCCGCTCATAGGCGGCGATGTCGGCGGCACCGACCGGGCTCAGCGGGTTGCGGTTCATCGGGAGGAGGTGTCGGATTTAGGCGATCGGAAGGGCGTCCAGGCGCTAGCTTAAGGAAGCCGGCTCGGCGCTGGCAAGGCGACCACACCGCCCGCGAAAGCTTGGGGGAGCCATGTACGACGCGGCCAAGGTAAAGACGCTCCTCGACCAACGAAAGCCAGGACACGCGCTGCCGCAGGCCTTCTACCGCGATCCAGCCTTCTACGAGTTCGACCTGGACGCGATCTTCGGGCGGGTCTGGCTGTTCGCCGGCCTCGACCTCGATGTCCCGAAGCCGACCGGCTACGTGACCCTCCGGATAGGTCGTACCTCGGTCATCCTGGTTCGCGGTCTCGACGGCGCGATCCGCGGCTTCTTCAACACCTGCCGGCATCGCGGCGCCGAGATCTGCCAGGCCGCGAGCGACAAGACGTCCCGCCTCGTCTGCCCCTATCACCAATGGACCTATGGCCTCGACGGCAAGCTCCTCGTCGCCGGCGGGATGCCCAAGGACTTCGACCGGGCAGGCCACGGCCTGAAGCCGATCCATCTCGAGGTCGTCGCGGGCACGATATTCATCTGCCTGGCGGCGACGCCGCCCGACTTCGCCCCGATCCGCCGCTCGCTCGAGCCGTTGCTGGCACCGCATGAGCTCTCCGGCGGGAAGATCGCCCACGAGGCGACCATCATCGAGAAGGGCAACTGGAAGCTGGTCATGGAGAACGCGCGCGAGTGCTACCACTGCCCGGCGCAGCATCCCGAGCTGATGAAGTGCTTCCCGGAGCTTCGCCGCGAGCCGCCGTTCGAACGCGACGATGCGGCATTCCGCGCGCACTGCCGGACGCAGGGCCTAGAGGTCGGCCCGTTCAAGGTCGAGGGCTTCGAGGCCAACCGCTTCGCGCTCCGCGGCGGCGCCAGGTCGTTCACGATCGATGGCAAGCCGGCGGTCGCCAAGCTGCTCGGCCAGGTCGGTGACGGCGATGTCGGCTCGCTTCGCTTCGCGCTCGATCCCAACAGCTTCGCGCATGCGACCGGCGACTACGCCTTCCTGTTCTTCTGCCTGCCCAAGGGACCGGAAGAGACGCTGGTCCATATGAAGTGGGTCGTGAACCGCGACGCGGTCGAGGGTGTCGACTACGAGGTCGACCGCCTGACCAGGCTCTGGAACGTGACCAACGACCAGGACCTGTGGCTGGTCGAGAACAACCAGCGCGGAGTCAACTCGGCCGGATTCGAGCCCGGCCCCTATTCGCCGGTCTCCGAGCGCACGCTGATCGAGTTCACCGACTGGTATGTGAGTCAGGCCCGCCGCGCGCTGGCCTGAGCCGGCGCGGTACTCCCGCACGCCGTCGGAGACCAAGGGAACAACTGAACCGAGTCGCGGTTCTAAGGACGTGCCGCCTCGGAAGCTGGGGGCGGCGACGCATGCCTCTCGCCCGGTGCCCATAGCGCGCGGACGAAAGAGCGAACCCCTCGGGAGTAAGGATGATGAAGGCTTTCCTCTTGATCACTACGGCCGTGGTCGCACTGAGCGGGCCGGTGCTCGCTGCCGGCGCCAAGAAGATGCAGAGCAGCGCCGCGATGCCTGCCGCCACCATGGAAATGAAGCCGCCGGCCTCCGAGCCCGGCGGCTGCCCGCACAATCAGCCGATGTGCGGCGGCCTGGTCCAGACCCAGGACGGCCGTTTCGTACGGCCGAACCGGATGGCGCAGGACGCCCGGGAACAGTCGGTCACCAACGACCTCAACCGGCAGGCCCAGGGTGCCGCCGGCGTCGGCCTCCCGTACTACGCGCCCGCGCCTCAGTTCGGCGCGGTGCCGACCAACCGCTGACGTCGAGCGGACCGCCCGCGGCATGCGCTGCGGGCGGTCTCGCTGCGTCAGACCGCCGGCGGGTTGCGATCGAGGCTGGTGCGGCGCTGGTGCCAGTAGGGGTAGGCCAGCGGCCGCACGCTGACCTCGTCGAGGCGCTTGATCTGCTCGGGCGTCAGCATGAACTCGACCGCGCCGAAGTTCTCCTTGAGCTGCGCTTCGTTGCGGGCGCCGATGACGACCGTCGAGACGGTCGGGCGGCAGAGCACCCAGTTCAGCGCGACCTGGGTTACGGTCTTCCCGGTTTCCTTGGCGATCGCTTCCAGCACGTCGACGATGTCGTAGAGCTGCTCGTCGGGCACCTGCGGCCCCATCGCACCGATCTGGGCGATGCGGGTGCCGGCAGGTACCGGCCTTGAACGGCTGATCTTGCCGGTGACCTTGCCGCCGGCGAGCGGGCTCCAGACCACGGCGCCGACACCCTCGGCGATGCCGAGCGGCATCAGCTCCCATTCATAGTCGCGGCCGACCAGCGAGTAGTAAGCCTGGTGCGCGACGTAGCGGCTCCAGCCGTAGCGGTCGGCGACAGCCAACGACTTCATCAGGTGCCAGCCCGAGAAGTTCGAGCAGCCGATGTAGCGGACCTTGCCGGCTCGCACGACATCGTCGAGCGCGCGCATCGTCTCCTCGATCGGCGTCTTCGCATCGAAGCCGTGCATCTGCCAGAGATCGATGTAGTCGGTGCCGAGCCGCTTCAGGCTCGCATCGCATGCGGCGATCAGGTGATGGCGAGACGAGCCGACGTCGTTGGGCGTCGGCCCCATCTTGAAGGTCGCCTTGGTCGAGATCAGCACCTTGTCGCGTCTGCCCTTGATCGCCTGGCCCAGGATCTCCTCGGCGAGGCCGCCGGAATAGGCATCCGCGCTGTCGAACATGGTGAGGCCGGCATCGAGGCAGAGGTCGATCAGCCGCGTCGCCTCCTTGACGTCCGAGGCTCCCCACGCGCGGAAGAAGTCGTTGCCGCCGCCGAAGGTGGCAGTGCCGAAGCTGAGCGCGGGCACGCTGAAGCCGGAGCGGCCGAGCAGGCGGTATTCCATGGGTAGATCTCTCAGAGGGTGGGAATTCGATACGACTTTAGAGCGAAGCCGCCATCCGTGCACGCAGCGACGCGTCGGGCTGCTTGCCGAGACCGGCCCGCGCATTATCCGCCATGTGCTCGGGCCGGCTGGTGCCGGGGATCACGCAGGTGACGGCCGGATGGCCGAGGCAGAACTTCAGCAGCGCCTGGGCCCAGGTCGTGCAGTCGATCTCCTTCGCCCAGTCCGGCAGCGGCTTGTCGCGAAGCGAGCGGATCAGTCCGCCCCCGCCAAAGGGCTGGTTGACCAGCACGGCGATGCCGCGATCCTGGGCGACCGGCAGCAGGCGGCTCTCTGCTGCCCGGTCGTCCATCGCATAGTTGAGCTGGACGAAGTCGAGCTTCTCGGCGCGCATCACCGCTTCGAGCTGGTCGTGCGCGCCCGGCGTGTAGTGCGTGATGCCGAGATAGCGGATGCGTCCTTCGTTCTTCCACGCGCGCAAGGTCGCCAGATGCACGCGCCAGTCGACGAGGTTGTGGACCTGCATCAGGTCGAGGCGCTCGTCTTTCAGCAGGCGCATCGAGTCCTGCATCTGGCGGATGCCGGCATCCCTGCCCTGCGTCCACACCTTGGTCGCGAGGAAGGCCTTGTCGTGCGCGCCCATCGCGGCCAACAGGTCGCCGACCACTCCTTCCGACGCACCATACATCGGCGAGGAATCGACCACCGAGCCGCCGGCTCCGAACAAAGTCTTCAGCACCTCGGTCAGCGGGGCTCGTTCCTTGGCGCCGGTGCCGACATCGAAGGTACGCCATGTGCCGACGCCGATCACCGGCAGCGCCTCGCCACTGGAAGGAATGGATCGAGTCTGCATTCTTCCGCCCGCCGTTTGTGCGCCGGCCGAACCGATCAACGATGCAGCCGCAGCGCCGGCTGCAAGGCCGAGAAACGCCGCCCGACTGATGGTCTTGTCGCCGAAGTTCGCCATGTCGCGATCGTGGGCCGAATTGTTGACAATCGTCAATCCGCACCCTAGCGTCCGGCCAACGCGCCGAGGCGACAACGAGCGCATTCAGGGAGGATCGACGTGCCGAATTCTGGCCGTCCGCAGGCATCGGCTGCACTTTCCGGACTCACTGTCCTCGACCTGACGCGGGTTCGCTCGGGACCGACCGCGGTCCGTCAGCTCGCCGACTGGGGCGCCGACGTCATCAAGATCGAGATGCCCGAGAGCCTCGAAGAGGGCGAAGGCATGGGCGGTCCGCGCGAAGGCCCGGACTTCATGAACCTTCATCGCAACAAGCGGGCGATGACGTTGAACCTGAAGTCGCCCGAAGGCGTGGCGCTGCTGAAGCGCCTGGTCGAGAAGGCCGACGTCGTCGTCGAGAACTTCCGCGCCGATGTGAAGGACCGCCTCGGCATCGCCTACGAAGACCTGAGGAAGGTCAACAAGCGGATCGTCTATGCGAGCATCTCTGGCTTCGGCCAGGACGGGCCTTACGGCGCACGTCCGGGCTTCGACCAGATCGCGCAGGGCATGGGTGGGCTGATGTCGATCACCGGCCTTCCCGGCCAGGGCCCGGTGCGCGTCGGCATTCCTCTTGCAGATCTCTCCGCCGGACTCTTCTGCGCGCTCGGCATCCTGGTGGCGCTGATGGAGCGCACCAAGTCCGGCGAAGGACAGTGGGTGCAGACCTCGCTTCTGCAGGCGCAGATCTTCATGCTCGACTTCCAGGCGGCGCGCTACCTGGTGAACGGCGAGGTCGCCAAGCAGGCCGGCAACAACCACCCGACCAGCATCCCGACCGGCGTGTTCGAGACCTCCGACGGGCTGATCAACCTCGCCGCCACCGGCGGCGCGATCTGGGCCCGCTTCGCCAAGTGCACGGAGCAGGACAGCCTGCTGACCAATCCGGACTACGCCACCGGCCAGCTCCGCTCCAAGAACCGCGACAAGCTGAACGCCGAGATCGCCAAGGTCCTGAAGACCGACACCACGGCCAACTGGATCGCCAAGCTGAACGCGGCCGGCGTTCCCTGCGGCCCGATCAACGATATCGGCCAGGTCTTCGCCGATCCGCAGGTGCAGCACCTCGGCATGGCGGCGAAGGTCGAAGGCACTGCCAAGCCGCTGTCGCTGGTGGGCCAGCCGGTGAAGCTGTCGCGGACGCCGAGCAAGCTCGCCTCCCCGCCTCCGGCCCGCGGCCAGCACACCGACGAGATCCTGGCCGGGCTCGGCCTGGCCAAGGACGAGATCGCCCGGCTCCGCGCCACCAACACGATCTGAGGGTCGAGCGATGGATACGCCCATGACCGACAAGATGCTGTCCCGGAAGGAAGGCAAGGTCGGCATCATGACCTTCAACAATCCGGAGAAGCACAACGCCGTCTCCTTCGAGATGTGGGCGAAGGCCGAGGAGATCCTCGCCGGCTTTCTCGCAGACAAGGAAGTACGCGTCGTCGTGCTCACGGGCGCCGGCGGGAAGGCCTTCGTCTCCGGCGCCGACATCTCGAAGTTCGCCGACGAGCGCCAGTCCGAGGAAGCCGTGCAGCGCTACAACGCGCTGGTCGAGCGCCTCTACAGCCACATCTACGCGTTTCCGAAGCCGACCATCGCGATGATCCGCGGCCACTGCATCGGCGGCGGGCTCAACCTCGCGATCTGCTGCGACATCCGCATCGCGACAGAGGGCTCGCGCTTCGCGCTGCCGGCGGCGAAGCTGGGGTTGGGGTACGGCTATCCGGGCCTGCGCCGCTATTCCGAGACCATCGGCACGCCGGTGACCAAGGAGATCTTCTTCACCGCCCGCCAGTACAACGCCGCCGAGGCCTATGCGCGCGGCATGGTCCACCAGGTCGTTGCCGACGGCGACCTGGAGAAGACCGTGATGGACATGGCCGAAACCATCGCCGGCAACGCGCCGCTGACCATCGCCACGATCAAGGCGAGCCTGAACGAGGTCCACAAGGATCCGGACAAGCGCGACCTGAGGAAGGTCGAGGAGATGGTCAAGGCCTGCTTCGCCAGCAGCGACTATGTCGAGGGCCGGAAGGCCTTCCTCGAGAAGCGGAAGCCCGCCTTCACCGGAAGCTAGAGGAGCGAGGCGATGACCGAGTTCCGGAGCAACGGCGACAGCGCGCAGTCCGCGATCGGCTTCCTCCGCTCGACCTCGCTGACGAGCCTGGTACAGGAGGAGATCGTCCGGATGATCCTCTCCGGCGAGCTCGACGCCGGTGCCCAGGTCAAGGAATTCGCGATCGCCGACCGGCTCGGGGTCGGCCGATCCAGCGTCCGCGAGGCGTTTCGCGCGCTTGAAGAGGCCGGCCTGGTGCGGCTCGAGAAGAACCGCGGCGTCTTCGTCCGCGAAATCGGCGACAACGAGGCCGAAGAGATGTACGCCGTCCGCGCCGGGCTCGACGAGCTGGCCGGGCGGCTTCTGGCTCCCCGCATCACAGCGGACCAGGTCGACGAGCTGAAACGTCTCGTCGACGATCTCGAGGTCTTGCTCGCGCCGGAAACCTTCGCCACATACTTCCCCCTCAACCTCCGCTTCCACGACCGCATCGTCGAGATGACCGGCAACGGCAAACTGCTCGTCATGTACCGCCGCCTGATCAACGAGATGCACCTGCTGCGCCGGCGCGGCCTGCTGCGCGGCGGCGGGCTCCTGGTCTCCAACGACGAGCACCGAGCCATCGTCGCCGCGCTCGCCAGCCGCGACGCAGAAGCCGCCGCCGCGGCCATGCGCGATCACGTCCGGTCAGGACGCAACCGGATGATGGCGGCGGCCGACGCCGCGACGCCGCGAACGGCCGCCTGATGGCCCATCTCGATCTCCGGGGCCTGAGCAAGCACTACGACGGCAACGCCGTCGTCGACCGCATCGACCTGGCGGTGCCGGCCGGCAATCTCGTCTGCCTTCTGGGTCCGTCGGGCTGCGGCAAGACGACGACGCTTCGCCTGATTGCCGGGTTCGTCGAGCCGACCGGAGGAGAGATCCACGTCGACGGCAAGGTGCTGTCGTCACCCGGCTTTGCCACGCCGCCGGAGCAGCGCGGCATGTCGATGATCTTCCAAAGCTACGCGCTCTGGCCGCACATGACGGTCGCGGACAACGTCGCCTATGGACTGACGCTCCGTCGCCTGCCGAAGGCGGATATCTCCCGGCGTGTCGGCGAGATGCTGGCCGCGGTCAAGCTCGGGGCCTTGGCCGACCGCTATCCCGGAGAGCTCTCCGGCGGGCAGCAGCAGCGGGCGGCGCTTGCCCGCGCGCTGGTGATCGAGCCGAATATCCTTCTGCTCGACGAGCCGCTGTCGAACCTCGATGCCGCGCTCCGCGAGGAGATGCGATTCGAGATCCGGCGCCTCCACGATGCCTTCCGCTACACCACCGTCTACGTCACCCACGACCAGGCCGAGGCGATGACCACCGCCGACCTGATCGTTGTGATGAACCATGGGCGGATCGAGCAGGCCGGCACGGCGGAGGAGATCTACTCTCGCCCCCGATCGGCCTTCGTCGCCGGATTCCTCGGCGGCGCCAATATCCTCAAGGGCCGCGCCGTCGATGCGATACGCCTCGATGTCGGGGCCGCGGTTCTTCGCTGCGCCGAATCAGCGTTCGTCGCTGGATCGGAGGCCTCGTTGTCGATCCGCTTCCACGAGGTGCGCGTGCATGCGAATGGCGGCGGTGGCGGCGGCAACCGGCTCGAAGCCCGCGTGGTGCGCCAGACCTTCTTAGGCTCGCTCCGCGACCTCGCCCTCGAGCTCGCCGACGGCACTGTCATCCGTGCCTCGGCCCCGCCCGATCTCGCTATCCCGGCCGACACGCGGGTCTGGGTCGACCTGCCGACCGAGCGCTGCCGGCCATTGCCATCGTAGAGACGCCGTCGCAACGACGGCCAAGAACAAGAAGCGGCAACAACCACCGGCAAGGAGGAGACGATGAAGATCAGGTTGCGCAATCTTCTGCTGGGACTGGGAGCCATGCTGGCGCTGGCAGCGCCGGCCGCGGCCCAGCCGGCACCCACCACGATCACGCCCGCGCTGATCGAGGCGGCGAAGAAGGAAGGCAAGGTCGTCTGGTACACCGCCGTCGACGTCAAGGTGGCCGAGCAGCTTGCCAAGGCGTTCGAGGCCAAGTTCCCAGGCGTCAAGGTCCAGGTCGAGCGCTCCGGTGCCGAGCGCGTGTTCCAGCGCATCGGCCAGGAGTACGCGAGCAATATCGCCGCAGTCGACGTCGTCGACAGCTCCGATGCGGCGCACTTCGTCTACTGGAAGCGCGAAGGCTGGCTGCAGCCTGTCGTGCCGGAGGATGTCGCCAAGCACTACGCGCCGGCCTACAAGGATCCGGGCGGACTGTTCGCGGCCTGGCGCATCAATCTCAGCGTCATCGCCTACAACACCCAGCAGGTGAAACCCGAGGAAGCGCCGAAGAGCTTCGCCGACCTGCTCGACCCGAAATGGGCCGGCAAGATAGTCAAGGCGCATCCCGGATATAGCGGCACGATCCTGACTTCGACCTTCCAGATCTCCCGCGACATCGGCTGGTCCTTCTTCGAGAAGCTGGCCCAGCAGCGGATCATGCAGGTCCAGTCGTCGGTCGACCCGCCGAACAAGGTCGCCTCCGGCGAGCGTGCCGTCATGGCCGACGGCAACGAGTACAACGTGGCGCTGCTCAAGGCGCAAAAGGCGCCGATCGAGCTGGTCTACCCGGCCGAGGGAACGCCCCTGGTCATCGGCCCCGCCGGTGTCATGAAGCGCGCGCCCAACCAGAATGCGGCGAAGCTGTTCTACACATGGCTCTTCACCGTCGAAGGGCAGCAGTACCTCATCGACATCGGTTCGCTGCGTTCGGCCCATCCCGGCATCAAGGTGCCGGCCGGCCAGAAGCCGCTGTCGGAGATCAAGCTGATGAAGGACGACGCCGAAGCGGTCGACAAGCAGGCCGAAGAGATCAAGGCCCGCTACACGCGCCTGTTCAAGACCTGAGCCTGAAGGACATGGGCGGAGGCGGCTAATCACCGTCTCCGCCTCTTCCGAATGACCGCGGAAACCATCGTCACGCCCTCGGCTGCGCGCCGGGCTCGCATCCTCGGCGGCTTCGATGCCTCGCTGCTGGTGCTGTCGGCGGCCGCGGTGCTGCTCGTCCTGTTGATCGGCCTGCCGGTCGGCTGGCTCTTCTACTACGCACTGACCGACCGTACCGGCGCACCGACCCTGGCCAATTTCGTCGCGCTGGCCTCCGACCCGGCGCTGCGCGAGCCGATGCTGACGACGCTGACGCTCTGCTTCTGCGTCGCCATCGCCGCCCCCGCCGTGGCGTCGCCGCTCGCCTGGCTGGTGGCACGCACCGACCTCCCTGCGCGGCGAACCATCCGCGCGCTGATGACCGCCAGCTTCGTCACCCCGCCCTTCCTCGGCGCCATCGCCTGGGAGATCCTGGCGGCGCCGAACAGCGGCATCCTGAATCAGCTTTGGCGCGGCCTTACCGGCTCGCCCGACCCGTTGCTCGACATCTACTCGCTGCCGGGGCTGGTGTTCGTCATCTCCTGCTACACCGCACCCTTCGCCTTCGTGCTGGTCAGCAATGCGCTGGACCGCATCCCGGCCGACCTCGAGGATGCGGCCGGCATCCTCGGCGCGGGTCGCTGGCGGACGGTGCTGACGATCACCGTACCGCTGGTCGTGCCGGCGATCCTGGCCGGCGCGCTGATCGCTTTCCTGCAGGCGATGACCCTGTTCGGCTCGCCCGCGATCCTGGCGCTGCCGGCAGGTTTCCACACGATCACGACCAAGATCTTCGCGCTGTTCCAGTTCCCGCCGAAGCCGCAGCTCGCCGCCGCCGCGGCGCTGCCGCTGCTCGTTGTCACCGTGGTGCTGCTGATGGTGCAAAGCCGGCTGCTCGGCCGGCGCGGCTACACCGTGGTCAGCGGCAAGTCGGGCGATCCTCGGCTGATCCGTCTCGGGGCCTTCCGGATCCCCGCGCTGCTCCTAGTGCTCGCGATCCTGGCGCTGCCGCTGTTCCTTCCGTATACGGCGCTGCTGAAGGCGGCGATAAGCACCTATCCCGGCGCCCCCTTCGTGCCGGAGGCGATGACGCTGAAGCATCTGCGCTTCGTCTTCCTCGAGTTCTCGCAGACCCAGAAAGCCTTCTGGAACACGGTCGTGCTCGCGCTCTCCACTGCGACGCTCGGCACCCTGCTGGCGCTGTTCATCTCCTACCTGACGGCCAGGCGGGCGATTCCCGGATCGAAGACCCTCGAATTCCTCGCGACGGCACCCGTGGCGATCCCCGGCATCGTGCTCGGCGTCGGGCTGTTCCTCGCCTATGCGCGACCACCCTTGGCGCTCTACGGCACGCTGTGGATCCTGCTTCTGGCCTTCCTGACCATCGAGCTTCCGGCGGCGTTCCAGCAGCTGCGCTCGTCCTTCCGCGCCGTCCATCCGGAGCTCGAGGAAGCGAGCCGCATCCTCGGCGCCGGGCGGCTGAAGACGCTCGCCCGCATCACCGCGCCGCTGCTGAAGAGCGGCGTCGTCGCCGCCTGGTGCTTCGTCTTCATCGGCGTCGTCCGCGAGCTGTCGGCTGCGATCATGCTGTTCACCTCCGACACCAAGGTGCTTTCGGTGGTGATCTACGACCTCAACGAAAGCGGCGATCTCGGCGCGATCGCCGTGCTCGGCACCGCGATGCTGCTGATCACCTTCGCGGTGGTCGGCTTCGCCAACTGGATTACCGGCGTCGGCTCCGGCGTCCGGCTCAGAGGGGGATAACCCCGGATAATGAAGGAGGAGACGATCATGATGCGATTAGCGGCGGCGGCATTCGCCGTGGGGCTGGCGCTGTCCCCGGCAGCCTCGATGGCCCAGGCCAAGTATCCGGTTCCGACGGTGACCCTGGCCACCCACTCCAGCGCCGGCGGCGGCAGCGATGTGTTCCTACGAGAGCTGGTGAAGCACGTCCAGCCGATCATCGGCGCCAACCTCGCGGTCAGCAACATCACCGGCGGCAGCGGCGCCAGAGCGATGGCGGAACTGGCGAAGTCGCCGGCGAACGGCAGCATCTTCTACGCGACGACGCCGACCTACATCCAGACGACGCTGCTCTCGAAGCCGGCGGTAGGCTATGACCAGCTCGATCCGATGGTCATCGTCTTCTTCGATCCGACGATCATCTACACCCGCACCGAGTCGCCGCATAAGACCTTCGCCGATGTGGTGGCGGATGCGAAGAAGAACGTAGGCAAGCAGAAGTGGGGCGCCGCCAACCCGGCCTCGCTCGAGCGCATCGCCTTCGAGAAGCTGAACAAGATCACCGGCGCCAAGGCGGCCATCGTCAGCCACGAGGGCGGCGGCGACCTGATGATCAACGTGCTGAACGGCACGCTCGACATCGGCGTCGGCGAGGTGCAGGAGCTACGCTCGCAGATCGAGGCCAAAAAGGTCCGCCTGCTCGCCGTCCTCGGCGACAAGCGCCTGCCCGAGCTCCCTGACCTGCCGACGGCGAAGGAACAGGGTGTCGATCTCGTCGTAAGCAAGTTCCGCGGCCTCGCCGGTCCGAAGGGTGTGCCCGACGACGTGGCCAAGATGTGGGAGGACGCGGTCAAGAAGGCGCTGGCGAGCCCAGCCTACAAGGACGTCTATTCGAAGGAGGCCCTCGAGCCCGTGGCCCTGGGACGCGAGCAGGCCCGCGCCTTCACCGCGAAGTTCGCCGACGAGGTGAAGGCGTCACTGACCGAGCTCGGAGTGATCAAGTGACGTTGAGCCGGGACGACTTTCTCGGTCTCGGCGTGATGGTGCTGGCGGCGGCCTATTGGGCCGCCGCCGCCCAGATTCCGGTGAGCCTTCTTTCCGATGCGGTCGGCGCCGACGGCGCGCCGAAGATGCTGGCGATCGCGCTCGCCGTCTGCGGTGCGCTCCTCGTCGTCGCGACACGCTTGAAGCCGGTACCCGCCGGAGACGGCGAGGACGAGGCCGATCCGGCCGTGCGCCGGCGGACAAATCTGCGTGCGGCCGGACTGGTCGCCGGTCTCGGCGCCTACGCCGTGCTCCTGCCTATCCTCGGATACCCGCTGGCGCTGGCCCTGCTGATCGGCGGGGTGGCGGTCTATGGCGGCGCGCGCTTGTCGCCGACGCTCGTCGCGATCGCGGCCATCGGCGGCCTCGCCTTCTGGCTGTTCTTCGCGAAATTCCTGGGCGTGATGCTGCCGCTCGGCACCTGGATGCCTTAAGACCGATGGATATTCTCTCATCGGCCGTCAGCGCCTTGCTCGGCGGCTGGACTTTGCCCGCGGCGCTCGCCGGCGTCGTCTGGGGCATCCTCGGCGGCGCACTTCCCGGCCTTTCGCCGTCGGTGGCGATGGCGCTGCTGCTGCCTCTCACTTACGGCATGGATCCGACCGCGGCGCTGACGATGCTTGCCGCCGTCTATGTCGGCGCCGAGTATGGCGGCTCGATCCCGGCGATCCTGATCCGCACGCCCGGTACCAATGCCGCGGCCGCGACGACGATCGATGGCTACGAACTCGCGCGCCAGGGCCGTGCTGGCGAAGCGCTCGGCATCTCGCTGATGGCGGGATTCGTCGGCGGCCTCTTCGGCCTGATCCTCCTGACGATCGCGACCGAGCCGATGGCGGCGGTGGCGCTCGCCTTCACGCCGCCCGCCTATTGCGCGCTCGGCATCCTCGGCCTGTCGGTGATCGCCAGCCTGTCGGGCAAGTCGCTGATCAAGGGCCTGATCTCCGGCATCCTGGGCCTGATGATCGCGACGGTCGGCACCGATCCGGTCTCCGGCGTCTCGCGCTTCACCGGCGGCAGCCCCGACCTGCTCGGCGGCATCCGCCCGATCCTGGTGATGGTCGGCCTTTTCGCCGTGACCGAGATGCTCTCGCAGATCTCGACCCCGGCCTGGGACAAGGCAAGCAGCCGCGATACACGACTCAAGCTTCCGAGCTTCAAGATGTGGAAGCGCCTCTGGAAGAGCCAGGTGATCGGCTGCACCATCGGCACCTTCGAGGGTCTCACGCCCGGCGGCGGCGGCAGCATCGCCGCCTTCCTCTCCTACAACGAGGCAAGGCGCTGGTCGTCGCATCCCGAGGAGTTCGGCAAGGGCTCGATCGAGGGCGTCGCCGCGCCCGAATGCGCCAACAATGTCGTCACCGCGACCGCGCTGATCCCGATGCTGAGCTTCGGCATTCCCGGATCGAACTCGGCCGCGGTGCTGCTCGCCGGATTCCTGCTGCATGGCCTGATACCGGGACCGATGCTGTTCCAGAAGGCACCTGATGTCGTCTACGGGCTCTATGGCGGGCTGTTCGCCGCCAACATCCTGATGGTGCTGGTCGGCCTCGTGATCCTGACGCCCTGCATCTGGCTGGTGAACCGACCGAAGCCCTACCTGATCGCCTTCATCCTCGCGATCGTGGTCTCGGGCGTCTACGCGACCGACGCCTCGCTCTCCGACCTCTGGCTCGTGCTGATCATGGGCGTGGTCGGCTACGGCATGCGCTGGCTCGGGATCCCCACTCTGCCGATGGTGCTGGGCGCGGTGCTGGGCTTCCTGGTCGAATCCAACTACCGACGCAGCTTGGTCCTGGCTCGCGGCGACCATTCGATCTTCATCCAGGATCCGGTGTCGCTGGGACTGCTGCTCGCCGCCGTGGCACTGACCGCCTATTCGGTCTGGTCCGAATTCATCAAGCCCGCACGAAAGCTCAAGAATGCCTGAACTTGCCGTCGCCGAACGCCTTGCCGAGCGTATCGTCTCCCTCGATGTCGCCAAGTTTCCGCCCGCGCTTCGCGCTATGTGCGAGGCGTTACTGACCGATTTCGTCGGTCTCTGCGTCGCCGCGCGCGGCCTCGAATACGTGGCATCGGCCAAAGCCGCGATCGATCCGGGCGGCCCCTGCACCATCATCGGCCATGCTGGCGGCTTCGATCCCGCCGGCGCCGCGATCGTCAACGGCACCGCCTCCCATGGCGAGGACTTCGACGACACCTTTGAAGGCGGCCCGGTGCATGCCGGCGTCGTCATCCTGCCGGCGATCCTGGCGACGGCCGAGCGGCACCGGCTCTCCGGTGCCGACACGCTCCGCGGCATCGCGGTCGGCCTCGAGGTCACCTGCCGGCTCTCCACGGTGATCCCGAAGGCTGTGCACAAGGCCGGATTCCATCCGACGGCGGTGTTCGGCGCGCTCGGCGCCGCAGCGGGCGTTGCCGCCGCGCTGCGCCTTCCGGCCAAGGACATCGCCTCCGCTCTCGGCGTCGCCGGCAGCATGGCGTCGGGCATCATCGAGTACCTGACCGAAGGCACCTGGACCAAGCGGCTGCATCCGGGCTGGGCGGCGCAGAGCGGCTATCGCGCGGCAATGCTGGCGAAGTCGGGCTTCGTCGGTCCGCGCACCGTTTTCGAGGGGCAGCACGGCCTGTTCCACGGCTTCGCGCATGCGACGAGCGGCGACTGGGCGGTCCTGCTCGATACGTTCGGGGAGAACTGGGTCACCGAGACGATCGCCTTCAAGCCCTATGCCTGCGGGACGATGACCCACCCTTACATCGACTGCGCGCGGCGGCTGGCGGATCAAGGGGTCAAGCCGGAGCAGATCACCGACATCCTCTGCGATACCGCCGACGGCTACGTCCATCGCCTGTGGGAACCGCTCGCCGACAAGCAGCGCGTGCCCAACGGCTATGCCGGCAAGTTCTCGATCCCCTACTGCATCGCCGCCGGGCTGGTGCTCGGCGACGCAGGCCTGGACGCCTTCAGCGACGAGCGATCCCAGGACCCGCGCCTGCAGGCGGTGGCGGCGAAGGTGCGCTATCGCATCGACCCGAACGATCCCTACCCCAAACGCTTCACCGGCCATATCAGGGCGACGCTCGTGGACGGCAAGGTGATTGAGCTCCGCCAACCGCATTTCCGCGGCGGCGCCTCGGAGCCGCTGACCCGCGCCGAGATCGACGCCAAGTTCGTCTCCAATGCCCGCTACGGTGGCTGGACGGACGCCAAGGCCCAATCGTTCCTCACCTTCGTGCGCCAGGCTTTCTCTTCGGCGCGCATCGACCTCACGCCGTTCAGGGAGTAGCTCCATGGAACTCGACGGACGGGTGGCACTGGTCACCGGCGCCGGACGCAACATCGGCCGCGCGATCGCGCTCGACCTTGCCAAGGCCGGCGCTTCGGTCGTGGTCAACGCCCGCTCAAACCAGGCGGAAGCCGACGCTGTGGTGAAGGAGATCGCCGCTGCCGGCGGCAAGGCTGTCGCTCATCTCGCCGACGTCGCCGATCCCGAGGCGGTCAGGCGCATGGTGGAGGCCGCTGTCTCGCACTTCGGCCGGCTCGAT
Organism: Rhodospirillaceae bacterium; assembly: GCA_016792585.1. Lineage (GTDB taxonomy): Bacteria > Pseudomonadota > Alphaproteobacteria > SHVZ01 > SHVZ01 > SHVZ01. The sequence goes on along the minus strand of JAEULB010000165.1, from coordinate 56,950 downwards.
ATCCTGGTGAACAACGCCGCGCTGCGCGGCGAGGTCCCCTTCGCCGAGCTCGACTTCGCGAGATGGCGTGCCGTCCTGGGCACCTGCCTCGACGGCGCCTTCCACTGCACCAAGGCAGCACATGCGGCGCTGAAGGCGGGGGGCAGCGGCGCGATCGTCAACATCGGTGGCGTGAGCGCGCATCTCGGCGCCGCTGACCGAGCGCATGTCCTCACCGCCAAGCTCGGCCTCGTCGGCTTCACCCGCGGCCTCGCCCATGACCTGGCCCCCGACGGCATCACCGCCAACTGCGTGGTTCCCGGGCAGATCGACACGTCGCGCGCAGGCGGCAAGCAGCCGAGCCATCATTCGACCCACGCGCCGCTGGTCGGACGCCGCGGCCGTCCCGATGAGATCGCGTCCGCCGTCCGCTGGCTCGCCGGGCCGCAGGGCCGCTACGTCACCGGCCAGGCGATCCATGTGAATGGCGGCCTTTATCTTGGAGTCTGAGATGAATCTCGATCTCAAGGGCAAGGTCGTCGTCGTCACCGGCGGCTCCAAGGGCATCGGGCTTGCCTGCGCCAAGGCCTTTTTCGCCGAGGGCGCCAAGGTCGCGATCGCGTCCCGCTCCCAGGCTAACATTGACCGCGCCCTCAAGGGCCTTTCAGGTGCCAAAGGCTACGCCGCCGACCTGATCGACGCCGACCAGGCACAGCGCATGGTCGATGCGACCGAGCGCGACCTCGGTCCTATCGACATCCTGGTCAACTCCGCGGGCGCGGCGAAGCGAACGGCGCCCGACGACCTGACGCCGGCCGCCTGGAGGGCGGCGATGGACGCCAAGTACTTTTCCTACGTGAACGTCTTCGATCCGGCGGTGAAGCGCATGAGCAAACGCGGATCGGGCGTCATCGTCAACATCATCGGCAATGGTGGCAAGGTTGCGAGCCCGACGCACCTGGCGGGCGGCGCCGCCAATGCCGCGCTGATGCTGGCGACCGCCGGTCTCGCCACCGCCTATGCCGGCAAGGGCGTGCGCGTCGTCGGCATCAACCCGGGCCTGACCAACACCGACCGTGTCGCCGAGGGCCTCAAGTCCGACGCCAAGCTCAACGGCATCACCGAGGACGAAGCGTTGAAGCGCGCAGTCCAGCGCATCCCGATGGGCCGCATGGCCGAGCCGGAAGAGATCGCGAACCTAACGCTGTTCCTCGCCTCGTCCAAGGCCAGCTACGTCACCGGCGTGATCGTCTCGATGGACGGTGCGGTCGCTCCCGTCGTCGTCTGAGCCCGTTCGTCCGGCGGCGTTGGGACTTGCCCCCCTCCCGACTCGCCGCCAAGCTGGCGGCGGAGCAGAGGGACTGATATGGCAGCCGTCGACCCGATCGCCTTCGAGCTGTTCAAGAACGCCGTCTTCTCGATCGCCGACGAGATGGCGCTGACGGTGTTCCGCACGACCTATTCCGGCGTGCTCAAGGACAACATGGACTATTCGACCGGCCTCGCCGACGCCGACGGCAAGCTGGTCGCCCAGGGCCTCACCCTGCCCGGCCATCTCGGATCGGTGCCGACCGCACTCGCCTCGATCATGAGGCACTACGGCGACGACATGGTCGAAGGCGACGTGTTCATCATGAACGACCCCTTCGACGGCGGCATGCACCTGCCGGACATCTTCGTCTTCAAGCCGCTCTACAATCAGGGCCAGCGTCTCGCCTTCGCCGCCACCGTCTGCCATCACACCGACGTCGGCGGCCGCGTCGCCGGATCGAATGCGTCGGACTCGACCGAGATCTATGCCGAGGGGCTGCGGATCGCCCCGCTCAAGCTCTACGAGGCCGGCAAGGTCAACAAGACGATCATGACCTTCATCGAGAAGAACGTCCGTCTGCCGGTCAAGGTGTTCGGCGACCTCCGGGCCCAGCTCGCAGCCTGCCACATCGCCGAGAAGCAGTTCGCCGAGCTCGTCGCCAAGTACGGCACCGACGGCACCCGCCTCTACATGAAAGAGACCATCGACTACGCCGAGCGCCTGACCCGGGCCGAGCTCCGGAAGCTGCCTGACGGCGAATGGAGCTTCGAGGACTGGATCGACGACGACGGCGTCGACTACGGCAAGCCGATCCGCTTGTTCGTCACCATCAAGAAGGCGGGCGACCAGATGACGGTCGACTGGACGGGCACCAGCCCACAGGTGAAGGGGGCGATCAACAACACGCTCTCCTTCACCAAGGCGGCCTCGTATTGCGGCGTGCGCTCGGTGCTGCCGCAAGGCATTCCCAACAACGAGGGCGTGTTCCGCGCCATCGACGTGATCTGCCCGCCGGGCACCGTCGGCAACGGCGTGCTGCCGGCCGCCTGCGCCGCGCGCGGCCTGACCGGCTTCCGCATGACCGACTGCATGTTCGGGGCGCTGGCGATGATGCTGCCGGACAAGGTCAAGGCGGCGGGCGACGGCGGCAACACCGGCATCTCGATCGGCGGCTACTACGCTGACCGCTCGCCCTTCATCTATGTCGACTTCACCTGCGGCGCCTGGGGTGCCAGGCCCTGGGCCGACGGGCTCGACGGCAACTCGCACATGTTCGCCAACATGGCCTCCCATTCGATCGAGGTGACGGAGGCCGAGCACCCGATCCAGCTGCTGGCCTACGAGTTCGTCGCCGACAAGGCCGGTGCGGGCAAGCATCGCGGCGGTGTGCCGTTCCGTCGCGACTACCGTTTCCTCGAGGAGGAAGGGACGCTGCAGGTCCGTTCCGACCGCCGCGACCACAGACCCTTCGGCCTCTATGGCGGCAGCCCGGGCAAGGCCTCCGAGAACTACCTCAACCCTGACGGCGAGAACCGCGTTCTGCCCGGCAAGCTGACGATGACGGTCAAGAAGGGCGACGTCTTCCGCCATGTGCTGGCCGGCGCCGGCGGCTGGGGCGACCCGCTCGAGCGCGATCCGGCGGCTGTGCTCAAGGACGTAAGGAACGAGCTGCTGTCGCCGGCGAAGGCGGAGGCCGATTACGGCGTGGTCGTCGACACGAAGATCTGGGCCATCGACGCCAAGGCGACCGACGCGCGGCGCTCGGCACTTCGTCAGGCGCGAGGCTGGCGGGAGATTCCCAAGGTGCAGCGTGAGGATTCGTCCGCTGCTGAGCCGGCGAGGCGTCGCGCGTGACCACCTACCGCGTCGGCGTCGACATCGGCGGCACCTTCACCGACATCGTGCTCTTAGGCCAGGACGGCACGATCCACACGGCCAAGATCTCCTCCAGCGTCGGCAACTATGCTGCGGCGATCGTCGAAGGATTGTCCCAGCTGTTCCGCGAGACCGGCCTCGACGGCAAGGTGCTGGAGGAGATCCGCCACGGCACCACGGTCGCCTCCAACGCGATCCTCGAGCACAAGGGGGCCCGCACCGGCCTCATCACCACCAAGGGCTTCCGCGACGTGCTGGAGATCCGGACGCTCCGGATGCCCAGGCTCTACGACCTCACCTGGACCAAGCCGCCGCCGCTGGTCGAGCGCTATCTCCGTCAGGTCGTCGACGAGCGGGTCGACGCCTACGGCAGGGTCGAGCGGGCCCTCGATCCGGCCGACGCCGAACGTGCGGTCGCGGCTCTGCTGGCCGAGAAGGTCGAGGCGATCGCCGTCTGCCTGCTCAACTCCTTCACCAACCCGGCGCATGAGCTCGCGATCGCCGAGATCGTGCGGCGGAAGGCGCCGTCGCTTCCCCTCTCCGTCTCCTATGAGGTGCTGCCTGAAGTGAAGGAGTACGAACGCACCTCGACCGTAGTCGTGAACGCCTATGTCATGCCGATCGTCTCCAGCTACCTGCGGGCGCTTCGCAAGGGCCTCGATGCCGCCGGCATCCCGGCGCGCCTTTTGCTGATGCAGTCGAATGGCGGGCTCACCACCGACCAGGCGGCGGCCGAGCGGCCGATGAACATCATCGAGTCCGGCCCCGCCGGCGGTGTCGTGGGGGCGCAGGCGCTGGCGCGTGCGAAAGGTCTCAAGAAGATCCTGACCTTTGACATGGGGGGCACCACCGCCAAGGCCTCGATGGTCGAGGACGGCGAGGTCACGCGCGCGACCGAGTACTCGGTCGGCGCCGGCATCATGATCGGCTCGCGCCTTTTGACCGGCGCCGGCTATACCCTCAAGGTCCCGGCCATCGATCTGGCCGAGGTCGGGGCCGGCGGCGGCTCGCATGTCTGGATCGATGCCGGCGGATCGCTGCAGATCGGACCTGAGAGCGCCGGGGCCACGCCTGGCCCGGTCTGCTACGACAAGGGCGGCGCGATGCCGACCGTCACCGACGCCAATGTCATCCTCGGCTACATCAACCCGCGGCATCTGGTCGGCGGCGCGGTCAAGCTGAACGCATCCAAGGCAAAGCAGGTCTTCACCGCGACGGTGGCGACGCCGATGAAGATGTCGATCGAGCAGGCTGCCTACGGTGCGCACCAGATCGCTGCTTCCAACATGATCCGCGCGATCAAGGCGGTCTCGACAGAGCGCGGCCGCGACCCGCGCGAGTTCGCGCTCTTCGCCTTCGGCGGCAACGGCCCGCTGTTCGCCGCCGGCATGGCGAAGTCGCTCGGCATGTCCCGCGTCGTGGTCCCGCCCTCGGCCGGCCTCTTCTCGTCCTTCGGGCTCCTCTACGCCGATGTCGAGCACCACTATGCCCGGACCTTCCGCCGGCTGCTGCGGAAGGCCGACCTCGGCGAGATCGAGGATGCCTGGACCGAGCTTGCCCGCCAAGCCCTCGACCAGCTCGCCAGCGAAGGTTTCACCGGATCTCGTGCGCGGCTCCGCCGTTCAGCGTCACTCCACTACCACGGCCAGAGCTATGAGCTGGTCGTGCCGATGCCGGACGGTCCGATCGACCAGGCGATGGTGGCCCATCTCGAGGAAGGCTTCGGGCGCGAGCACGAGAAGACCTATGGCCATCGCGCCGGGCCGGAGGAGCCAGTCGAGCTGGTGGCGATGCAGGTGATCGGCTTTGGGCTTCGCGACGGCGCCGGCGTGCCCGAGCGCGTGCGCTCGACCCGGGCCGAGCCGGAGCCGCCGCCGCCGCGGCCGGCCTATTTCGGCCCGGAGTCCGGCTGGGTCGAGACGCCGGTCCTGCGGCGCTCTGACCTCGCTGCCGGCAAGGCGGGGCCCCTGATCGTCGAGGAATACGACGCGACCTGCGTGGTGCCGCCCGGGGCCCGCGCCAGCCTGGATGCGGCTGGCAACATCGTCATCGATCTCTAGGTCTCACTCACCGATCAGGTGGAGCACGACCTCGCGCCGGTGCGCGGCGCGGCGATGCTCGAACAGATAGACGCCTTGCCAGATGCCGAGCGCCATCCGCCCTCCTGAAACCGGAATGGTCAGCTGCACCTGGGTCAGCGCCGTCCGGATGTGCGAGGGCATGTCGTCGGGACCCTCGGCGTCGTGGACATAGCGCTCGGGCTCCTCCGGCGCGATCCGATCGAAATAGGTCTCCAGATCCATCCGCACGTCACGGTCGGCGTTTTCCTGGATCAGCAGCGAGGCCGAGGTGTGGCGGCAGAAGATGGTCAGGAGGCCGGTCGCGATTCGCTGCTTCGCCAGCCATCCGGCGATCTCGGCGGTGATCTCGACCAGCCCCTTGCCGGATGTCGATACCGCGATCGCGTGCTGAGCCTGCTTCATGCGCTTGAGACTACGATGTCGCAGCCCGAAGCGGGAACGGCGCCGTCGGTCCAGACGTTCCAGATGCACCCGGCACGATCCGCGAAGATCGTGCCGCCCATGCGCATTTCTTGAGGAGATATTCCCATGCCTACTGCCACCGGCCACACCAAGGCGATCCTGAGCTCGAAGGTCTCCGGGACCTCGGTCTACAACACCGCCGGCGAGAAGATCGGCCACGTCGAGGACGTCGTGCTCGACAAGACGTCGAACAACATCATGTACGCCGTGCTCGGCTTCGGCGGCTTCCTCGGCATGGGCGAGAAGTATCATCCGGTGCCGTGGTCACTGCTCGACTACAGCGAGGACAAAGGCGGGTACGTCGTGCCGATGTCGAAGGACGTCCTGCAGAAGGCGCCGGCCTACGATCTTGACGACCTCATCCGCTCGGACGGCGACATCCGCGGCAAGTCGTTCACCTACTACAAGGTCCCGCCCTACTGGGGCTGACGCAGGTCGCCGGCTCCGGCTTGCCCCGAAAGGCGGCCGGAGCCGAGCCGCGTCAATCTTTCCTCGACACCTCGCCCTTTCTGGCCGTCACATCCACGTATCGGCGGACGAGTCCGCCATCGGCCAGCGGTATGTGATGCACCGAGACGGCCCAGCCGCCCGCGGTCGCGACCTCGTAAGTCGCCGGCGTCCGGCTCTTCAATTCCTCGACCATGCGTTTCGCGTGCTCCTCGGGGCTGCCTGCACCGTACTGGCCCCTCGCCGCCATCGCATGCAGGATCCGCTCGGCCGGGATCGCCTTGCCCTGCATCACGGCGCCGGGGATATCGAAGATCTCCCTCAGCGCGCGATTGTGAAGGACGACGTTGAGGTCGCGGTCGAACACCGCGATGCCGTCGCCCATGTGATCCAGCGTGGTCTGCAGCAACGCCGTCTTCGCGTCGATCTCGGCCTGCATGCGCTTTTGCTCGGTCACGTCAACGTAGCGGCGGATCAACGTGCCGTCGCGCAGCGGATTGTGGTGGACCTCAATTGTACGTCCGTCCGGCAGCATGTGCTCGTACATGTGCCGGTCGCGCTTGCGGAACCCCGCGAGCACGCGCTCGACCTGGACCCCCGGGTCGCCGCCGCCGTACCGGCCGCGGATCGCAAGGAAGCGCGCCATCCTTTCCGCCGTCGCCTTGCCCCTCAGGAGCTCCTCGGGAAAGCCGAAGAACTCTCGCATCTGGCGATTGTGGAAGATGATGTTGATGTCCTTGTCGTAGAGAGCGAGGCCGTCGCCCATGTTCTCGAGCGCCAGCTCGAGCAAGGCGGACTTGGCGGCAAGCTTCTCCTCCGCCCGCTTCTGGTCGCTGACGTCGAAGACGAACTGGACGGTTAACCCGGTTGGCGATCGATGCGTGCGGACCTGTTGCCAGCGCCCTGACGCCGCGTGGTACTCGTTTCGGGCGCCCTTGGCCTCGCGCCACTCCACCGTGCGACGCGCGACATAGGTTTCCGGATCCTTCTTTGCCTGCGGATCGGCTGCCATGCCGGCCGCGAGAGAAAGACGGACCAGGTCCGCATACTTCTTCCCGACCAGCTCGCCATCGGGCGGCAGGTGCGGGTTTCGCTCGCGGAACCGCCGGTTCCCGAGCAGGAAGGTCTCGTCCGCATCGAAGACCGAGACTTCCGCCTCCACGCCGGACAGGATTTCCGCCAGCAGCGCCTCGCTGGTCGCGAGCCTGCGCTCGGCAGCCCTGACCGCGGTGACGTCGGTGAAGGTCCGGACCTGACGCCCGTCCGCCAGCGGATGGATCAGGACCTCGATGATGCGACCGTCGCGGTTGGTCCGCTCGTAGCGGAACGGCGAGGTTGCATTCTGGACCTCGGCCGAAACGCGCGCCATCTGCGCCTCGGTATCGATGCCGAGCGCATCCAGGTCGCCCCGGCTCGCCTGGAAGCGGATGACCTCGTCCTGGCTCGGATTCCCCGCGAGTAGGGACTCGGGCAGGCCCAGGATCTCCGGCAGCCGTTTGTTGTAGAGGACGATCCGACCCTCGGCATCGACGATGCAGACGCCGGCGTCGACGCCGTCGAGAACCTGGCGCAGCTGCCCGTCGGTCGCTGCTACGTCAGCGGCATCAACACGCAAGCTGGCCCGCTCCCCACAAGAGGCTCCCGCGCGGCACCAAGTTTAGCCGGTGGAGGCCCCGCTTCCTACACCACGTTAGGACGAACCGCACAGGAATACGGACCCGGAGCGGAATCCGAGTCGCAAGAAACGCCGGCTGCGAGGATGGAATCCCGCAGCCGGCGGCTCCGTCTTCAGCCTTTCGGCTGTGGCACGATGCGGAGATAGGGCTTCGGCGCCTTCCAGCCGTTCGGGAACCGCTGCTTCGCCACCTCGTCGGTGACAGCGGGGACGATGATCACATCCTCGCCCTGCTTCCAGTTCACCGGCGTCGCCACCTGGTGCTTGGCGGTCAGCTGGCAGGAGTCGAGCAGCCGCAGCACCTCGTCGAAGTTCCGGCCCGAGCTCATCGGGTAGGTCAGCATCGCCTTGATCTTCTTGTCAGGGCCGATGATGAACACCGACCGGACGGTCGCGTTGTCGGCGGCGGTGCGGCCTTCGGAGGTCGTGCCCGCCCCTTCCGGCAGCATGTCGTAGGCGGTCGCCACCTTGAGCTCCGGATCGCCGATCATCGGATAGGTGACGGCCGCGCCCTGGGTCTCCTCGATGTCCTTGGCCCAGCGCGAGTGATTATCGACAGGATCGACGCTGAGGCCGACGATCTTGGTGTTGCGCTTGTCGAACTCGGGCTTGAGACGCGCCATGTAGCCGAGCTCGGTGGTGCAGACCGGTGTGAAGTCCTTCGGGTGCGAGAACAGGATCGCCCAGCCGTCACCGATCCAATCGTGGAACTTGATGTCGCCCTGGGTGGTCTTTGCCTGGAAGTCCGGGGCGGTCGAATTGATACGAAGCGTCATCTTCATCTCCTTTGGACAAAAGACGTCGGTACGCCGCAGCCACCCCAGCTGCGCGTCGGATTCCCCCGTCCGACATCCTGCCGACTTGAGAAGAATAACAGCGCCGACCGCCTGCGCAATCGGCCTCGCCGGCCGTCAGTGGAACTTCACATACTCATAGTCGGCCGGCAGGTGATCGACACCGCGGCCCGGCGGCGCGATCCAGCCGGCGACCTTGCCGGGCTCTACCACCTGGCGCATCAGCGAGCGGATGAAAGCGCCGTCAGCCTCCGACGGCAGCCAGCCCGCCTTCCGCGCCTCCCAGGCTTCGCGCGGAATGATGGCTCCATCCGGCGCCACCGGCTGGTTCGCCCAGACGCCGATCGCCCGGCGGAACCGGCCCGAGGGCAGCGACAGCCGGGCCTGATACCCGGCCTTCTCGATTAGCCGGTTCCAGCGAACGAAGCCGGTCTCACAGTCGGCGATGAAGGCGCGGCGTGTCACCTCGTTCATCGCGTTGCGGAGCGGCACTGCGTCGAGCCGGATGCCGCCGGCGCCGTCCGGCGCGTCGATCTCCCAAACCTTGTCGATCGCAAGATGGTCGTCGAAGGTCGCCTCGTCCGGCCGCCCCTTGATGCCATTGGCGAAGGAGGTCGCCGCGTTCGACGACTGCTCGGAGCCGAACAGATCGAGCGACGAGGAGAACCAGAAGTTCACGTAGCGCTGAATCGTGGCGAGGTCGATTGCGCCGGCTCGACGTACCGCGTCCGGATCCTCGCTACCGATCTCCTTCATGACCTCGAGCGTCCGCCTGACGATACGGCCGATGCCGTTCTCGCCCACATGCATGTGATAGGCCTCTTCGGTTAGCATGAAGCGGCAGCTCCGCGCCAGCGGATCGAAGGCGCTCTCGGCCAGGCTCTTCAGCTGGTACTTCCCGTCGCGGTCGGTGAAGTAGGTGAACATGAAGAAGGAGAGCCAGTCGGAGATCGGCTCGTTGAAGGTGCCGAGGATCCGCGGCTTGTCGGCATCGCCCGAATGACGCGCCAGCAGCTCCTCGGCCTCCTCGCGGCCGTCGCGGCCGAAATGGGCATGGAGCAGATAGACCATCGCCCAGAGATGCCGCCCCTCCTCGACGTTGACCTGGAACAGGTTGCGGAGGTCGTAGAGCGATGGCGCGGTCAAGCCTAGGAGCCGCTGCTGCTCGACAGATGCCGGCTCGGTATCGCCCTGGGTCACGATCAGGCGGCGCAGGACCGAGCGGAAGTCGGCCGGCACCTGCTGCCAGACCGGCTGGCCGTAGAAGTCGCCGAAGCCGATCCGACGGTCCGGCTCCTGCTCGGCGAGGAAGATACCCCAGCGGTATTCGGGCATCTTCACATAGCCGTAGGTCGCCCAGCCCTTGATGTCGACCGAGGTCGCGGTGCGAAGATAGACGTCCGCGCCCTGGTAGCGCTCCGGTCCAAGCTCCTTCCACCAGCTGATGAAGCGCGGCTGCCAGTGCTCGAGCGCGCGCTGGAGCTGGCGATTGCCGCCGAGGTCGACGTTGTTGGGGATCAGCTCCTGGTAGTTCAGCGTCGCCATCGTCAGACCCTCTGCCAGTCGAACTGGGCCTTGCTGCCGGACCCGAACAGCTTGAGCGCGCCCTTGTCGCCGACCGCGTTCGGCCGGTTGAAGATCCAGTTCTGCCAGGCCGAGAGACGGCCGAAGATCTTGGTCTCCATGGTCTCCGATCCGGCGAAGCGCAGGCTTGCCTCCATGCCGGTCAGCGCATCGGGCGAAAGGCTTGCCCGATCGTCGAGCGCGAGGCGGATCTCCTCTTCCCAGTCCAGATCGTCCGGCGTCACCGTCACCAGCCCGGCCGCCAGCGCCGCCGGCGCATCGAAAGCCTCGCCGATATGCGCCTTCAGCCTCTCAGGCGCGGTCTCGTCATTGAAGCGGGCCACCAGCCGCGTCCGACCCGAGACCGTCGGATAGAGGCCGAAATTCGCCTGGGACAGCATGAGGCTCGGCCCGGCCTCGCCGGAAGCGGTGCGGTCGATCATGTAGCTGCGGTCGGCAGCCATCAGCAGCTCCGCCAACGTCCCTGCAAAGCACGACTCCTCGTCGACCACGGCGTAGAGGCTGCGCGAGGAGACGTCGAGGCGGGCAAGGGTCCGGCGAAGCAGCCCGATGGTCTCGCGCACGAACCAATGCGCGGCATGCTCGGCGAGCGACGTGTCGGCGGCAACCACATGCGGGGCGTCGCCGCGTGTCCGAAGCACCCAGAGCCCGATGTCGAGCGCGTTCAGCCTCAGCATCAGGATCGCGTCGTCGAGCTCGCGCGCCATCCTGAGCGGCCACCAGCCGGCGCCCTCCGCCTCGATCGCGGCAATGTCGGATGGAGGCAGCACCTCTGGGGCGCGAACCATGATCGTCGCGATCCGGCGTGCGCGATCGATCTCGACCGAGACGCAATCGTAGTCGATGCGGTTGTCGTCCTTGATCCGCCGGTCGATCGGCGTGAGCTCGACGCCCTTGGCATTCGCCGGCCGATCCGACCCGACAGCAAGAGCGAGCGCCCGCTCCTTGGTCTTCGCCACCATGTCGCGAGGGGCTGCGGTCGCGTCGACGAGCCCCCAGGCCTTCGCCCGGTCGGCGCGGATGCCGTCCGGGTTGGTGCAGAAGAGGTCGGCCAAGTCGCGGCGGACCTTCCGCTTGTCGACGAGGCGGCTCAAGCCCCCGGTACCCGGCAGGACGCCGAGCAGCGGCACCTCGGGCAGGCTGATCGTCGACGAGCGATCGTCGATCATCAGGATCTCGTCGCAGGCGAGCGCCATCTCGTAGCCGCCGCCCGCACAGGCGCCGTTGACCGCCGCCAGGAACTTGAGGCCGGAATGGCGCGAGGAGTCCTCGATGCCGTTCCGGGTCTCGTTGGTGAACTTGCAGAAGTTCACCTTCCAGGCATGGCTGGAGGCGCCCAACATGTAGATATTGGCGCCGGCACAGAACATCCGCTCCTTCGCCGAGGTGATGACGACGGTCCTGACCTCGGGATGCTCGAACCGGATCCGCTGGAGCGCGTCGCTCAGCTCGATATCTACCCCGAGATCGTAGGAATTGAGCTTGAGCGCGTAACCTTCGACCAGCCCGCCATTCTCGTCGACATCCATCGACAGGGTCGCGACCGCTCCGTCGAAGGTGAGCTTCCAGTGCCTGTAGCGGCTGGGATGACGGTCGAACACGAACATCGGCATCTCCCTAAGTCCCGCCCTCGACGAGGAACGGCTTCATCTTCTCGCGCAGATCCGGCGGGATCGGAATCGCCTTCGGTTCCCGAAGATCGCTGTGCACGACCTTGAGCCGGGCATCCAGCCGGCGCTCGCCGTCGCATTCGGCGACGATCTCGAGCTCGACCGCGCTGCGCCCGAGCCGGGTCAGGACGAGCGCAAAGTCGAGCTTCTCACTGAGTCGGCTCGGCTTCAGGAAGCGGACATGCAGGTCGACGATCGGCATCCCGCGATGCTCGGTCGCGTGCATCCGTCCCCAGGGAAGATCGAGCGCCGTCTCGAACCACTCCTCGCAGACGTTGTTCAGCATCTCGACATAGCGGGGATAGAAGACGATCGCCGCCGGATCGCAGTCGCCGAAGCGCACCGTGAAGGTGCAGCGGAAGACCTGGCCGCTCATCCGAGCCCTGCCACGAAATCCACGATCGCCCTGGTCGTCGCCGCCTCGGCTTCCCGGTGGGGCGCATGGCGACAGTTCTCGATCATCAGGCCACGCCCCTTCGTGCCGACACCACGAACGATCGCGTCGACCTGGGCTGGCGTCCCGTACTGATCGTCGACACCCTGGATCGCCAGCACCGGGCAGCGGATCGTCGGCAGGAACGCCTCGATGTTCCAGGCGCGGAAATCTGGATGCAGCCAGATATCGTTCCATCCCCAGAAGGCACTCTTCACGTCCTTGTGGATGCGACCCAGGCGTTGCCGGAGATCGGTCGTCTCGAAGGCCTTCTTCGCATCGACGATGCCGGCGATCGTCAGATCCTCGACGAAGACGTGCGCCGCCAGCGTGACGACACCACGGATCGGACGGTCGGTGCCGCCGGCATGGATCAACGAGATCGACCCACCGTCGGAATGGCCGATCAGCATCGGACGGTCGATGCCGAGTTGGTCGAGCAGCGCCGGAAGCACGATCCGGCCTTCGTCGTGCATGAAGTCGACCGCGCGAGGCCCCGTAATCGGGTCGGACTGTCCATAGCCCCGACGCGAATAGGCGAGGACCCGCCAACCGGTCGCTGCGGCGATCTTCGCCGGGTAGTCGCGCCAGCCGGCGACCGAGCCCAGGCCCTCATGCAGAAAGACGAGTGTATCGTTCCGCCCCTGGGAGGAATCGATCAGCTGGTATTCGAGCCGGGTGCCGTTGACGGTGACGAAGGCTGTCATTGATGCCGGGATGCTAGTTGAGCCGAACAGGGTTTGCACTAGAGCTTGAGGCCGCGCACCATGCCGTCCCAGCCCCTCAGACGCGAAATATCCAATGAAGATCATCGGCCTCGACGCCTTCATCCTGACCGCGCCCGAAACCGGCCGGCCGCACTGGGTCAGCCACTTCGTCGTGCCGCGCGCCAACGAGATCCTGGTGCGGCTCAGGACGGACGAGGGTATCGAGGGCTTCGGCCTCGCGACCAACTACACCTCGATCGCCGGCGCCATCCAGGCATTCAAGACCGGCATCGCCGAGCAGATCGTCGGAGCGGACGCGCTGGCGCCGGAGCGTCTCTACCAGAAGCTCTTCGCGCTGACCTCGCAGCGCCTCGCACATGAGAAGGGCTGGGGTCGCGAGCCACTGATCCGGATCGCCGCCGCGGTCGACCTCGCCTGCTGGGACATCGTCGGCAAGGCGGCGGGCCTGCCGCTCCACCGGTTGTTCGGCGGCTTCCGCGACCGGGTCCCCTGCTACGTCACCTGCGCCTACTACCGCGACGGTAAGGACCTGGCCGAGCTCCGCGACGAAATCGAGAAGCTTAAGGCCCAGGGGCACACCGGCTTCAAGGGCAAGGTCGGCGGCCTGAGCCTCGCCGAAGACGTGAAGCGGATGGAGGTCGTCCGCGAGGTGATCGGGCCCGAGCGCGATCTGATGATCGACGTGAACCGTGCCTGGGATCTCCAGACCGCGATCGAAGGCGCACGCCTGCTCGAGCCTCTGAACCCGCGCTGGCTCGAAGAGCCGGTGCGCTGGGCTGACGATCGGCGCGAACTCAAGCTGCTGGCGCGTCACACTCGAATACCGCTCTCCGGTGGGGAGAGCGAACTCACCAGCTATGGCTGCAGGGCGATGCTGGAGGAGCAGGCGATCCAGATCCTGCAGTTCGACTGCACCATGGCCGGCGGCTTCACCGAGGGTCGCAAGCTGGCGGCGCTCTGCGAGCTGAACCACGTGCACGTCGCCCCGCATCACGACTGCTTCATCCATGCCCAGCTGGTCGCCTCGACCCCGGCAGGGCTGATCGTCGAATCCTTCACCGATCCCGAGCGCGATCCGCTGCAGGCCGAGCTGTTCGAGAACCCACCCAGGATCGCCGATGGCTGGCTGACCTTGAACGACGCACCCGGTCTCGGCCTCACCCTCTCCGATTCCGCGCTGAGGAAATACGGCGAGCGGGTGCTCTAGCACCTCGATTGCCATTTTGTACTCGCCCCTCCCGCAACGCCTCGGGGCCCCGATGGTTAAGCGGCCACTTGCCGCCACCGTCGACAGGGAGCCGGGTCGTGAAGCGGGTTCAATTCTTGCTCGTGATTTTGATCGCTCTCGCCCCCGGCGCACTCCAGACGGTACGGGCTCAGGCGGTCCCGACCTCGCAGGAATTCGCCGAGCGCGCCGCAGCCGCCAGCCAGTTCGCGATCGCCGCCAGCGACCATCTGCTGAAGCGCTCGACCGACCGACGGGTCCGCAAGTTCGCCGAGCAGCTCATCGACGACTACGAGACCGGCAAGGCCTACATCTTCGAGGCGGCGGCGGCGGCGAAGCTCAGTCTGCCGGACAGGCTCGACGCCGATCTCCAGTCCCGCCTGGACCGCCTGGCCAATGCCTCGTCCAACGAGATTGACCTCCTGTTCATGACCGAGATGAGCCGCATGCATGGCGACGCGATCCCCCTCTTTACCGCCTATGCGCGGGGAGGCGACAATCGCAGCCTGAAGTTCCTCGCCGGGCGGGCGCTGCCAACGCTCCGCGAGCACTATTCGAGCGTCCAGCAGCTCGCATCGCGCTGATCTGAAGAGAGGTCCATGGTGGAGTCCCGTGTCGCGATCGTCACCGGCGCGGCCAGCGGGATCGGTCGTGCGACCGCGCGCCACCTCCTCGATGCCGGCTGGCGGATCGGGGCCGTCGACTTGTCGGCCGCTGCTCTCGGGCGTGTCTTCGGCAACCGGAAGCGCCAAGCGGAGGTCATCCAAGGCAACGTCGCCGAGGAGTCGACGGCGAAGATCGCCGTCGCGACCGTCCTGAAGCGCTTCGGCCGTCTCGACGGCGTCGTCTCGAATGCCGGGGTCATGAACCGTGTGCCGCTCCACCGGCACACGCTCTCCGACTGGCGGCGGGTGATCGACATCAACCTGACGGCGTCTTTCCTATTCGCCCGCGCCGCCGAGAGGCCGCTCCGCCGCTCGAAGGGAGCGATGGTCCTGGTCGCGTCCACCCGTGCCCTGATGTCCGAGCCCGATACCGAGTCCTATTCGGCGTCGAAAGGCGGCTTGCTGGCTCTCACCCATTCGCTGGCGGCAAGCCTCGCCCCCGATGTCCGCGTCAACTGCGTGAGCCCTGGATGGATCGAGACCAAGAGCTACGCGTCGCTCCGCCGCAAGGATCACCTTCAACATCCGGCCGGTCGGGTCGGCAAGCCGGGAGACATCGCCGAAATCGTCGCCTATCTGCTGGACGAAAGGCGCTCGGGATTCGTCACCGGCGCCAACTTCGTCGTCGACGGCGGCATGACCCGGAAGATGATCTACGAAGAATGATCTAACGCGCGTGCGGATTGCCGCCGCGGCTCGTGGGGTTGCCCTGGTTCCGGGTGTTCTGGTGGATGTTCTCCTGCGCGCCGCCGGACTTGGACTGCTCCATCTGCCGGTTCTTGATCTGCTCCGGCGTCACTTGAGGGTCGTTCTCCGGATCCTTCGGATTGCGGTTCGTCGGCGGGACCGGCGGCATCTTGCTGCTCATGACTTCCTCCTCCGCTTGCGAGGGTTGGGCGACTCGTCGCCCTGATCGGCAAGACCTGGGAACTCACCCTGGTTCTCGATCGCTTCGCGCGGCTCGACCGTCGTGTCGTCAAGGCCAGGCGGGCGCTCGTCCGAGCCGGTCGTGATGTCCTCGGCCTGACGGATGACCTCTTCGGTCAACGGATCGAGGCCGTCAGCGTTCTCGTCCGGAAGATCGGGACGGCTGTTGTCGACCGGCGCGAAGACGGGGTCTGGCGCAATCGACGTTTCGGTCGCCTGGCCTGGAGGCCTTGGAAACAGCTCCTTGTTGACGACTGTGTCGTCATCGCTTGGCGGCATGGCGTAGGTGGTCCACCGCCGGATCGTCTTACCGTCGCGGAATCCCGCATTCGGCCTGGTCGGCATCTGGCGATCTCCTTGTCCCTGCGGCATTAACGCCCGCGGAGGACCGGTGTTCCCGTCACGTCCAGGACCGCATCACGGTTTCGCAATCGGCCGTTTCGATCTGCTGGTCGAAACGGTGACGATAGAGGCCGAGAAGAGCGTCGTGGCCTTCGTCCGTCGAGCTGCAGACGGCATCGGTGACGACGATTACCCGATATCCGCGATCGACTGCCCCAAGCACGCTCGCGAGGACACAGACGTCGGTTTCCGCGCCGGTTACGATCAGGGTGTTCACGCCTTCCTGGCGGAGGACACGCGCCAGGTCGGGAGTCGCGAACGCGGAGTAGGTCTGCTTGTCGACCACGCGCGAACGTGAGCTCAACTCGAGCAGGGGCGGCACCAGCTCCAGCAGGGCCGGGTCCAGCTTCTCGCGCGTCACCTCGCGCCAGCGCTGGTAGTAGCGTTGCCAAGCGCCCGGCATGTCTTCGGGACGCCTGGGCGGAACGAATCGCGTGAAGATGGTGCGCTCGGCGAAGCGCTGGGCGAGTTCGGCCACGACCGGCAGTACCCTTGGCATCCACGGCGTCGGCCACGGACCGCCGGGCGCGAACAGCCGCTGCATGTCGATACACAGGTGCCGCGCACGGTCGCCGATCGGACCGAACGGCAGCCGTTCCATCGGCTCAGTCCTGGTGACGGCCCTTGTCGGCCTTGGGCGACGTCGGCGGCGGGAACTCGCCGGGATGCTCCACGGCGCGCATCAGCGTGAGCGAGTCCCCGACGTCGTCGGTTGACTTTCGATCATCGGCATCGATTCCCGTGCCGGTCGAGGGCGCCCGACGGCCGCCTCGGGGCGGGGTCCGGTCCCGGCGGGCCTTCCGAATCTGCATCCTGACTCTCCGGTGACGATGGAGTGCCCAAGGGAACCGAACCGGTGCGTTCAAGGTTCCAGGCGCAACAAAGTATTGAGGTCCCCGCCCCATGACCGACAAGGCCACCTATCCCCTTTGGGTGAAGCTGCCGTATCTCGCTTTCGTCCTGGTGCTGATCCCGATCTATCTTCGTCAGTACGGCCCGCAGAACTTCCTCTGGTTCTCCGACATCGCCCTGTTCGTGACGCTGATCGCGATCTGGACCGGCAATCGCCTGCTCGCCTCGATGATGGCGGTCGGCGTGCTGCCGCTCGAGATCGTCTGGACTCTCGACTTCTTCACCGGTGGGCACATCGGCCTTGCCGCCTACATGTTCGACACGCGACTCCCCCTTTTCCTGCGCGCCCTGTCGCTGTTCCACCTGTTCTTTCCGGCGATCGTGATCTGGATGCTGGTCCGCCAGGGCTACGACCCGCGCGCCTACTGGGCCCAGACGGCGCTAGCCCTGGTGGTCCTGCCCGCCTCGTTCTTCATCGGCACGCCCGAGGAGAACATCAACTGGGTCTACGGGCCGATGGGCGCACCCCAGTGGATCACCTCGCCGCTCGCCTACCTCTTTGTTTACATGGCGTTTCTGCCGATCGTGATCTTCCTGCCAGCGCATTTCATGCTGAAGAAATTGTTCAACGCCCCCCGCGCCTACGCGACGGCGTCGAGGATCGAGAACACCGCCCTCGGCTGAGGCCACTCTCGCCACCTTGGGTTGGTCGCCGGAGGCCGTTCCATCTCGGCCCCGGCGGCTTTGTCGCCTGCCTCCGGACATGCCAAGATCGCCCGAAATCGCCGGCCGCGACGCGGCTGCGAAGCGATCTCACGGGGACTTCTCGAACAGGAGGGGCGACATGGCATTCGATGCATTCTCTCGCAGGAACTTCCTCAAGACGGCCGCGGGTGCAGGACTGGTCGCGACCATTCCCGGCACCGAGGTTGTCGCCCAGGGCGGGCTCAAGATCCTGAAGTCGCGTTGCGACCAGGCGATTGAGACGATCGATCCGGGCTGGCGGCTCGGCACCGTCGACGACAACATCATGCGCTCGGTCTGGCAGGGCCTGATCTCGGTCGTTCCGGGCGAATCCTGGAACTGGGAAAAGCAGCTCGCGACCGAGGTCGTCCAGGAGACCCCGACCCGCATCCGCTTCGAGATGAAGAAGGGCGTGATGTGGAGCGGCGGCTTCGGCGAGATCACCGCAGAGGACGTCAAGTTCTCTTACGAGCGCATCGCCAATCCCGACAACAAGATGGCCTACCGGACCGATTGGGAGAAGCTCGACCGCGTCGAGATCACCGGTACGCACTCCGGCATCATCCATCTGAAGGCGCCGTTCATGCCGCTGTGGCTGTCGACGCTGCCGGCGGGCTCGGGCCTGGTGCTGCCCAAGAAGGCGATGGAATCCAAGGGGATCACCAAGATCACGACCGATCCGCTCGCCTACTCCGGCCCCTATCGCATCAAGACGATGGAGCCGCGCCGCCTCATCGTGCTCGAGCGCAATCCCGACTGGAAGGGCGAGCGCCCGGCCTACGACGAGATCCACTACATCGTGGTCCTCGACGCCAACGCTGCCGAGATCGCCTACGAGGCCGGCGAACTCGACATGACGCATCTACCGATCGCGTCGGTCGCGCGCCTGCAGAAGAAGATGCCGGCCAAGTCCAAGCTCGTGGTGAAGCCGTCGCTGGCCTACTGGTGGCTCGGCATGCAGATGGAGGATGGTCCCTTCAAGGACATCCGTGTCCGCCAGGCCGTGCAGTACGGCCTCGACGTCGACATGGTGCTCGATGCGGCGTTCTTCGGTGTCGCCACCCGCTCGACCGGCATCATCGCGCCGGGCCTGATCGGCCATCGCCCGAAGAACCAGATCGAGAAGCCGGACGTGGCCAAGGCCAAGCAGCTGCTCGCGGCCGCGGGCTTCCCGAACGGCTTCAAGACCGACATCGGCGTCCGCAACTCGGCCGAGTTCGTCAATGCCGCCCAGGCGGTCGCGGCGAGCCTCGCTAACATCGGCATCCAGGCCGACGTGCGCACCTTCGACACCGGCGCGCAGAAGGCCCTGGCCGGCGACAAAGGCGGCAAGTGGAAGGAAATGGGCCTGCACATCGTCCGGTTCTCGATGCAACCCGATCCGTCCTGGGCGACCGCGTGGTTCGTCACCGAGCAGATCGGCGAATGGAACTGGGAGCGCTTCAGCAATCCCGAGTTCGACAAGCTGCATCAGTCGCTGACCAGCGAGCTGGACGAGAAGAAGCGCGACGAGGGCTACCGGCGCATGCAGGACCTGATGGAAGCATCGGGCGCCTACGTGTTCCTGACCCACGGCGTGAACGCCTTGGTCCATCGCGACACGGTGGCACCGGCGCTCTCTCCAGACGCCCAGCGTCAGTTCTGGAACCGCTTCAAGCCGGCTTAGAGCTGCGGAACCAACCGGCCGGCCGTCGCCCTCGCCTGAGGGTGGCGGTTGGCCGTTCACGCGATGACCGCTCAGATCGCTTCCACCGCCCCGCCGCCGACCGAACGGGCCTGGCGCACCGTATCCCGTCGGCTTTTTGCCGATCCCCTCGGGACGATGGGGTTCATCATCGTCGTGTTGCTCGTGATCAGCGCCCTGGGGGCCGACTTCCTGGCCACCCACGACCCGTTCCGCATGGCGCCGCGCCAGCGGATGCTGGACCCCAGCGCCGAGCACTGGCTCGGCACCGACCAGCTAGGCCGCGACGTCTACAGTCGGGTGATCTATGGCGGGCGCATCGCGCTCTGGGTATCGCTGACCGCCGTATCCCTGTCCCTGATTGGCGGCCTGATCCTCGGCATGCTCGCCGGCTACGGTCCGCGCTGGCTGGATAACCTGCTGGTCCTGGTCTTCGACGCGGTCCGCTCCTTCCCGACCATCATGTTCGCACTCGCGATGGTGACCCTTCTCGGGCCCAGCATCCCGACGATCATCACGGTCATCGTCGTCGCATCGATCCCGGTCTATGGCCGCATCGTCCGCATCCAGACGCTGTCGATGAAGGAGACCGAGTTCGTCCTGGCCGAGCGCGCCCTCGGCGCCGGTCCTGTCCGCATCCTCTTCTCGCATATACTGCCGAACGTGATCGGGCCGCTCCTGATCCTCGCCAGCATGGAGATCCCGGTGGTGATCACGATCGAGGCCGGCCTCTCCTTCCTAGGGTTAGGCGTGCGGCCGCCGACGCCGACCTGGGGATCGATCCTCCAGGACGGCTACCAGTACATCCGCGACACGCCCTGGCTGGTGATCGCCGGGGGACTGCCGCTGATCCTGACGACGCTGGGATTCACCTTCCTCGGCGAGGCGTTGCGCGACGCCTTCGATCCCAAGCTCAACCGGCACTAGTGGAGCCGCTTCTCGACATAAGGGACCTGAGCGTCGAGTTCTCGACGCCGCGCGGCCAGGTCAAGGCGCTCCGCAAGGTCGACCTCGCCGTCCGGCCGGGCCGCATCGTCGGGATCGTCGGGGAGAGCGGCTGCGGCAAGTCGACCTTGGTCTCGGCGGTGATGGGGCTGCTTGCCGGCAATGCCCGCGTCACCTCCGGCTCGATCGCCTTCGAGGGCAAGGAGCTCCAGGGGCTGTCCGAAGAGGCTTGGCGCGACATCCGCGGCCGACAGCTGGCGATGGTCTTCCAGGATCCGATGACCTCGCTCAACCCCGTGATGTCGATCGCGACCCAGATGATCGACATCCAGCATCGCGATTCGGGCACGCGCGCCGACAAGCTCAAGAAGGCGATCTCCTGGCTTGCCCGCGTCGGCATCGCCGATCCCGAGCAGAGGATCGAGGACTACCCGCACCGCTTCTCCGGCGGCATGCGCCAGCGCATCGCGATCGCGATGGCGCTCCTCGTCAATCCGTCGCTGCTGATCGCCGACGAGCCGACCACCGCCCTAGACGTGACGCTGGAAGCCCAGATCATCCACCTGATCAAGCAGCTTCGTGCCGAGTTCGACGGCGCGATCCTGTTCGTCTCGCACAATCTCGGCCTGATCGCGGAGATCTGCGACGAAGTCGTGGTCATGTATGCCGGCGAGGTGGTCGAGCATGCCGATATCAGGCGCCTTTTCCATGCGCCGTCGCATCCCTACACGCAGCTCCTGCTGACCTGCGATCCCGCGCGCATCGAGTCTGAAGAACGGACACTTCCGACCATCGGCGGCACGGTGCCGGACCTCGCACGGCTTCCCCGCGGCTGCATCTTCGCCGACCGTTGCCCGAGCGTCTTCGAGCGTTGCCGCGCCGAGGCGCCGCCCACCTACACGATCGCCGACGGCCACCACGTGCGCTGCTTCCTCCACGCCGATGACTGACCTTCTCGCGATCCAGGGGCTGCGCGTCCGCTTCCGTACGGTGGGCTTCGTCCGCGCGCTGATCGATCGCATCGCCGATCCCTACATCGACGCCGTCCTCGACGTGTCGCTCAAGGTGCGCCGGGGCGAGACGCTGGGCCTGGTCGGCGAGAGCGGATCCGGCAAGACCACCCTCGCCCGTGCGGTCCTCGGCTTGGTACCGGTCCATTCCGGCAGCATCAACGTCGCCGGCCGCGAGCTGGTCGGCCTCAAGGAGTCCGAGTATCGCGCCGTCCGCCGCGAGCTCGGGATGATGTTCCAGGATCCGGTCGCCTCGCTCAGCCCGCGCAAGAACGTGCGCAACCTCCTGGCCGAGCCGTTCCATATCCACGGTATCCGCGGCGTCGATACCGAGGCCGAGGCCCGGCGCCTCCTCTCCATCGTGGGACTGCATCAAGGTTTTCTCACAGCCTATGCGCACCAGCTGTCGGGCGGCCAGGCGCGGCGCGTCGGCGTCGCCAGGACGTTGGCGCTCAAGCCGAAGATGATCCTCGCCGACGAGCCGACCGCCGGCCTCGACGTCTCGGTGCAGGGCGAGATCCTGAACCTGATGAACGAGCTGCAGCGGCAGTTCGGGCTCAGCTACCTGATCGTCACTCACAACCTGCCGGTGATCCGGCATGTCAGCGACCGCTTGGCGATCATGTATCTCGGCCGCCTGGTCGAGCAGGGATCGACCCGAAGCATCTTCGCCAAGCCGGCGCATCCCTATACCCAGGCGTTGCTTGCAGCGGTGCCTCAGCCCGATCCGGACAAGCGCCGCGACCAGCTCGAGCTCAAGGGCGAGATTCCGAGCCTCCGGCGGCGGCCCCCGGGCTGCGAGTTCCACACCCGCTGCGTCCATGCCCAGGCGCGCTGCCGCATCGAGCCGCCAGGCCCGATTCCGCTCGGAGACGGCCGTGAGGTACGCTGCCACTTCCCGCTGGTCTGAGCTCCGAGGATAGCCGATGAACGTCACCGAACGCCTGAAGCAGGCTCATGCCGAGATGACGACCTGGCGCCAGGACATCCATGCCCATCCCGAGCTGGGGTTCGAGGAGCAGCGGACCTCCGATCTGGTCGCGGAGAAGCTCAAGTCCTTCGGCTGCGAGGTCCATCGCGGCGTCGGCAAGACCGGCGTTGTCGGCCGTCTGCAGGTCGGCAACTCGACCCGGTCCATCGGGCTTCGCGCCGACATGGACGCGCTGCCGATCCAGGAGGCGAACACCTTCGCCTATCGTTCGCGGAATTCCGGGCGCATGCATGCCTGCGGCCATGACGGGCATACGACGATGCTGCTCGGCGCGGCCCAGCACCTCGCCAAGACCAAGAACTTCGACGGCACCGTCAACTTCATCTTCCAGCCGGCCGAGGAAGGCCTCGGCGGCGGCAAGGCGATGATCGAGGACGGGCTGTTCGAGCGCTTTCCCTGCGACTCGATCTTCGGCATGCACAACTGGCCAGGCCTCGCCGTCGGCAAGTTCGCGATCCGCCCCGGCGGCATGATGGCGGGCGGCGCGTTCTTCGACGTCACCGTCACCGGCAAGGGCGCCCACGGCGCCAAGCCGGAAACGGGCATCGATCCGGTGCTGGTCGCAAGCCATATCGTCACGGCGCTCCAGTCGATCGTCTCGCGCAACGTCAGGCCGTCGGACACCGCCGTGCTCAGCATCACGCAGATCCACGGCGGCGACGCCTACAACGTGATCCCGCAGGAAGCGGTGATCAAAGGCACGGCCCGTGCCTTCTCGATGGATACCCTGAAGCTGATCGAGGCCAACATGCGGCGCCTGTCGGAGAGCGTCGCCGCCGGCTTCGGCGCAACCGCCCAGCTCGACTTCCGCCTGATCTTCCTTCCGACCGTCAACGACGACGCGGAGACCGCCTTCATCGCCGACACCGCCGCCGAGCTCGTCGGCGAGGCGAACGTGAACCGTGACGGGCCGCTGATCATGGCATCGGAGGACTTCTCCTACATGCTCAACGTCCGCCCCGGCGCCTACATGATGATCGGCAACGGCGAAGGCGTGGGGGGCTGCGCGGTCCACAACCCGGCCTACGACTTCAACGACGAGATCCTGCCGCTGGGCGCCAGCCTCTTCGTCCGGCTGGCCGAGCGGAAGCTTGAACGGCTGGCGCGGTAGCCGGGCACCGGTACGCCCAAGGATGTCACAGGAGACCTAGGCCGAGGGGGAAACCTCCTCGCCAAGTCGGCGTTTCTCCTTATCGATCGAGTTGCACTCGGGGGAAAAGGAGCCGACATGAAAGCGAATGCTATCCGCCTTGGCGTTGCCGCGCTCGCCACCGTCGCAGCGCTCGGTACGGCTGCACCGGCGTTCGCCCAGCGCCACCACCACCACGGAGGCAACAACGCCGCCGGCGCTGCCGCGATCGGCCTGCTCGGCGGCTTGGCGCTCGGTGCCGCCATCTCCAACCCGGCCCCGCCGCCGCCTGTCTATTATGCTCCGGCTCCGGCCTATGTCGCTCCGGCGCCGGTGTACACGCGTTCCCCGCATACTGACTGGTGCGCGGCGAACACGCCCGGCTACAACGCCTACGACAACACCTATCAGGGATACTACGCGGGTGAACGCATCCTGTGCCGCTCGCCGTACGGCGGCTAGAGCTTGTCGCGTGTCCGCGGATCCAACGCGGCCGCTGCCAGGTCGGAGAGCAAGGTCGAGACCGCGAACAGCACGGTCGTGACCATCACCGCCCCCATGACGATCGGATAGTTCCGGCTGTTGACCGACTCGAACACGAGTCGGCCGACGCCGGGACGGTTGAACACGATCTCGGCGAATACGGCGCCCGATAGGAGGCGTCCCATGCCGACGCCCAGCAGCGCCACGGTCGGCAGGATCGCCAGCTTCAGCGCATATCGATAGATGATCTTCCGCGGCGAGAGGCCGAAGGCCCTGGCCGTCCGGATGTGGTTCTCCCCCATGATCTCGAGCATCGAGGCGCGGACGAGACGCGCGAGGAACCCCACCCAGCCGAGCCCGATGGCGAAGGCCGGGAGCACCAGATGCCATGCCTGGCGGAGCGGATCGTCGGACGGGCCGGCGCCGATCGCCGGGAACCAGCGAAGCCAGACGGCGAAGACCAGCAACAGGTAGATCGCTATCACGAAGGACGGCACCGCGATCGCCGCGACCGAGAAGACTCCGGTAAACCGGTCGAGCCAGGTGCCGCGGCGGACGGCCGAGTAGCATCCCAGCGGAATGCCGAGGACCACCGCCCAGCCGAGCCCGGCCAGCGCCAGGACGACCGTGTACGGAAGCTCGTTGAACACGATCACCGCGACGCTCTTCTGCGTCCAGACGTCGACGCCCATGTTGCCGCTGAGCACGTTGCCGAAGAAGCGCAATAGCTGTACCGCCACCGGCTGGTCGAGACCCATGCGCTCGCGGAAATCCTGAACCATCGCCGGGGTCGCGCGCGGACCCAGCGCGATCGAGGCGGGATCGCCAGGCACCAGATGGATCATCGTGAACAGGATCGTCATTGCGACCGCAACGATCGCGGTCATCAGACCCAGGCGCTTCATGGCATAGAGCAGCATCAGACGAGATCCCGGGCGATGGGGCTGTCCCAGGTCCGGCTATAGACGCGCACACCATCCTCGAACGCGTCGAAATCGGTAACCAAGCGGAAATGGGTGGCGCTGCCGGTCAGCGTCACCGCGGTCCGGATCTCGATGTTCCAGCCAGACCGCTCCATCTTGTAGCTGACCGTCACCGTGGACTCCGCCGCCAGCGGATCGTCGTCCTTGATGCGGTAGATGTTGGCCTTGACGGTCTCGATGCAGGTGCTGCTGTGCGAGAGCTTCAGGCGGCCGTCGTCGCGGTCGATCCGGTACTCGATCTTGCCCGACCCGACGTCGTGCCTGAGCGTGCGGACGACCGCCGCCGGCCTCAGCGTCTCCGCCGGGAGCAATGGTGCACCTTCGACCGGCTGGAAGTCCGGCACCCTCGCGTCCTCCGACCGCGGCGGCCGCACCGGCAGCGTCACGCTGCTGATCCCGCTCGCGATCGAGAGGGTCGCCCGATCCGGCGACGGAAACAGGATCGGCCAATAGGCGGTCGAGATCGCGATCCTCAATCGATGGCCGGCCGGGAACACATGCGCGATCTCGTTGAGCGGCAGGCGGATCTTGTAGCTCTTGCCCGGCTCGAGCGCGGTCGGCTCCTCATGACTCTCGCGATGAGTCAGATTCAGCACGCCATAGGTGACGCGGAGCACCGAGCCGTCCGGCCTGATGTCCGACAGGCGCACGATCAGGTTGGCCCGCGGCTTGTCGGAGGAGAGCGTGAGCTCGGCAACCGGCGCGCCCAGGACTTCCAGCTTCTCCTTGAGCGGGCCGGAATCGAAGACGAGCGAGCCGCCGTCGTCCATCCGCTGATCGAGGGGCAGTTCGGGACCAACGCCGCCCAGGCCGAACGGGCACCACTCGCCGCCGGCGATCCCGACGGTCTCCGGCGAACGGATCGAGAGAACCGGCCCCGCCTGCGCCGCCCCCTCGGACAGCGTGCCCTGGCCCAGCGCATAGCGACGGTCGGTCACGTTCGGCGTCGGCCATGCCGGCTCCGCGATCCAGCGGCCGGGGCGGACGTCGTAGAACGACTTCGGCTCGATGCTGTCCTGCATCCAGGCCTTGAACGCCGGCTCCGTCATGATGCCGGTGTCCTTGCCCTTCAGCCAATGGTCCCACCAGCGGAGTTGCTCCTGCAGGTAGCCGATCATCGGCCCCGGATAAGCGAAGTGCGGGCGGCCGTGGCCCCAGGGCCCGACCAGCGCCTTCTTCGGGCAGGTCAGCCCCTTCATCATCCGGAACACGGCATTCGAATAGCCGTCGACCCAACCGCCGATTGCATAGACCGCGCACTGGATATCCGCGTAGTTCTCGCAGATCGAGCCGTGCTTCCAGAAGCCGTCGCGCCGCTGGTGCGTCATCCAGTCGGCGATCTGCGGATGTATCGCGTCGAGGCGCAACTTCCACATCTCGCGCCAGCGCTCGCCGACGATCTCGGGATCGGGCGGCCGTCCACGCTGGGTGAAGAACTGCTGGCCCCAGGAGAGCATGTCGTTCAGCACCGCGCCGCCCATGTAGTGCATGTCGTCGGCGTAGCGGTCGTCGGTCGAGACGACCGTGATGATGGCTTTCAGCGCCGGCGGGCGGATCGCCGCCACCTGGAGCGAGTTGAAGCCGCCCCAGGAGCCGCCGAACATGCCGACCTTGCCAGTCGACCAGGGCTGCTTGGCGAGCCAGCCGATCACCTCGCCGCCGTCCTCGATCTCCTGCTTCAGGTACTCGTCGTACATGATGCCGTCGGAGTCGCCGCCGCCCCGGCAGTCGACCCGGATCGAGGCATAGCCGTGGCCGGCGAGGTAGGCATGGGTCTGGGCATCGCGGCGGGAAGTGAAGTCCCGCTTGCGGTAGGGGATGTACTCCATCACCACCGGCACCGGGTTCTTCTCGGCGTCCTCGGGGATCCAGAGCTTGGCCGCCACCTTGGAACCGTCTTTCAGGGGGATGAAGATGTTCTCGACGACGCGAATGGACTGCGGCAGCTTTTCGACGACCCGCATCGCTTCCCCCGGCCCCGTTTCCTTAGCAGTTTGAGCCAAGCCGGCGGCCTTGCGCAATCGAATGGCAGACGAGGCGAACCGATGACCGTGATCGTGAAGTCCTTCCCGCGGAGCGTGCGGGAAATCGAGACGATGTGGATCACCTTAAGTGACGGCGCCCGCCTGGCCGCCCGGGTCTGGATGCCGGACGACGCCGAGACGAACCCGGTGCCGGCGATCCTGGAGTACCTCCCCTACCGACGCCGCGACGGGACCGCGACCCGCGACGCCCTGATGCACCCCTACATCGCCGGCCACGGCTATGCCTGCATCCGCGTCGACCAGCGGGGGTCGGGCGACTCCGACGGCGTTCTGGTCGACGAGTACCTGGCCCAGGAACTGAACGACGGCGTCGAGATAATCGCCTGGATCGCCCGGCAGAAGTGGTGCTCGGGCAATGTCGGGATGATCGGCAACTCGTGGGGCGGCTTCAACGGATTGCAGATCGCGGCGCTCCGTCCGCCGGCGCTGAAAGCCATCATCACCTCGTGCTCGACCGACGATCGCTACGCCGACGACGTCCACTACATGGGCGGCTGCGTCATCAACGACAATCTGCGCTGGGCGTCCACGATGTTCTCGCACAACGCCCGGCCGCCGGATCCGACCGTGGTCGGCGAGCGCTGGCGCGACATGTGGATGGACCGGCTCGAGAACAGCGGGCTCTGGGTCAAGAACTGGCTCGAGCATCAGCGCCGCGACGAGTTCTGGAAGCACGGCTCGGTCTGCGAGGACTATTCGAAGATCCAGTGCGCAGTCTATGCGATCGGCGGCTGGGCTGATGCCTACACCAACGCGATCCCCAGGCTCATGGAGAATCTATCGGGGCCGAAGAAGGCGATGATCGGCCAGTGGGCCCACCGCTATCCGCACATGGCGAATCCAGGTCCGCCGGTCGGGTTCCTCAAGGAAGCGCTCCGCTGGTGGGACAAGTGGCTGAAGGGCGTCGAGACCGGCGTCATGGACGAACCCATGATGCGGATCTGGATGCAGGAAAGCGTGCCCCCGCAGACCTTCTACAAGGAGCTTCCCGGCCGCTGGGTCGCCGAGCCGTCATGGCCCCCGCCAAGCGTGACGCCGACCCGCTACAGCATGAACGCCGGCCGGCTCTCGACGGGGCCCGCCCGCGCCGAGGCCTCCTCGATCCGCTCGCCGCAGACGGTCGGCCAGACGATCGGCAAATGGTGCCCCTACGGCCTCTTCCCAGACATGCCCGGAGACCAGCGCGACGACGACGGCGGATCGTTGGTGTTCGACACTGAGCCGCTTGCCCAGGCGGTCGAGATCATGGGCGCGCCCATCGTCGAACTGGAAGTCTCCTCCGACAAGCCGCAGGCGCTGGTCGCCGTCCGGCTCTCGAACGTGTATCCGGGCGGAGCCGCGACGCGGATCAGCTACGGACTTCTCAACCTGACTCATCGCGACAGCCACGAGACCCCGGCGCCACTGGCGCCGGGCAAGCCCTATCGGGTGAAGGTCAAGCTCAACGACATGGCGCAGGTCTTCCCGGCCGGCCATCGCATCCGGGTCTCGATCTCGACGACCTACTGGCCGCTCGCCTGGCCGTCGCCGGAAGCGGCGACGCTGACGATCCGCTCCGAGGGCAGCGCCCTGGTCCTGCCTGTCCGGGGCGCCTCGCCTCACGATGCCAAACTTAAGCCGCTGCCGCCGCACGAGTTGCCGGAAGTCCTGAAGACGACGACGATCAAGAAGGGCGAGGTCACCCAGACCCACACACGCGACCGGCCGACCGGCGCGCTTCGCTACGTCTTCGTCAACGACAGCGGCACGACGCTGATCGACGGCATCGGCCTCGAGACGTCGAGCCGGATGCAGGACGACTTCTCGATCCACCCGAGCGAGCCGTCGCAGGCCCGCGCCGAGGTCACCTCCAAGAGCCGCTACGCACGGAAGGACTGGGAGATCGAGACCGAGTGCCGGACGGTGATGACGGCGACGCCGACGAGCTTCGAACTGGATGCGACGCTCGACGCCTTCGAGAACGGAGTCCGCGTCTTCGCCAAGAACTGGAAGGAGTCGATCCCGAGGGACAACGTCTAGGGAGCCTCTCCTCGCCCCGGTACCGCGGCCGCGACCCAGGTAAGCCCGACCAGGAGGAAGGCCGTGGTCAGCACGAAGACCCAGGGCAGGCCGGCATAGGCCGCGACCACGCCGCCGGTCATCGGGCCCAGCGAATTGCCGAGGAAATAGGCGGAGGACGTGATGCCGAAGGTCATGCCGCGCTCGCTGGCGGGCGTGACCTTGGCGATCAGCGCGTTTGTGACTGGAACGATGCTGCCGACGAAGAGGCCGAGGCCGAGACGTTCGACGACGAAAGCCCAATACGACCCGACAAGCGCCTGCGGCGCGGTCGCCAGCGCCGCGCCGGCGAGCGCGATCAAGAGCACCGTCTTCTCGCCGAGCCGGTCGCCGGACCGGGTAAGAAGGGGGACCGCGACGATGCCGGCAAGGCCCGTCACCGACAACGCGATACCGCCCAGGGTCGCCAGGTTCGGCTGGTCTCCGACGATGGTCTGCACGTAGAGCGCGACGATCGGCTGAACCGCCTGGGTCGCGAACTGGGCGAGGAACAGCATCACGACCAGGACCGCCATGCCGGGTACCGCGCCGACCTGGCGAAGCGCCACCAGCACCGGCGTTTTCGGCTTGCCGCGCTCAGGCGGCGTGAAGGCTTCGGGCACCGACCACCAGCAGAGCACGGCCGCCGCAAGCGACATCACGCCGCTGACGAAGAACGGCAGTCGGTAGCTGTCGGCAAGGTCGGCGAGACCTCCGCCGAACACCGGCCCCAGCAAGGATCCGATCAGCTGGCCGCTGCTCATCAGGCCGAGGGCATAGCCCAGACGGTTCTTCGGCACCTGGGTCGAGATGAGGACCACCGAGGCGGCGGAGAAGCCGGCGAAGATGCCCATCAGGACCCGCGCCCCGAGCAGGTGCCAGACGTTCTGCGCCAGCCCCATCAACACCGTGCAGACGCCGATCGCGATGCAGGAGCGGAGCACCATCAGCTTGCGCCCGCGCCGGTCCGCCATGCGGCCCCACATCGGCGAAACCAGCGCCGCCATGAACGAGGTGATTGCTGCGAGCGTGCCCGACCACAGATAGACGTGCGCGTCATGGGCAACACCGACCTCCGGCAAGAACAGCGGCAGGATCGGGCTGACGAAGGTGAACGAGAGGCTCATGACCAGCTGGACGGCGACCATCGCCATCAGCGTCGCACGCCATCGGGGCGAGCCGTCCTCGCCCCCCGGGACTGGCGGTGTGTCGTTCACCGCCGTCGAGAGGTGGCCTGCTGCAGGCCGCGCATGTAGCCGATGGTGAAAATATGACCCTGGATGCCGTAGCCGGCCGGCATGTCGTCGCCGTCGGTCGCGAGCAGCGGCGCATGGTCGGGGCGGACGAAACCGGCGAAGCTGCGCTTCTCGAACGCGCCGACCAGCCCCGGGAGGTCGATACGGCCCTCGTCCGGGAAGGTCTCCATGAAGTCGGTCGGCCCGCCTTCGATGTTGCGGACGTGAACGTAAGGCACGCGGTCGATGAACTTCTCGAACAGCGCGACCACGTCGACGCCGAGCTCGCCGAAGCAGCCGGCGCAGAAGGTGACCGCATTGCTCGGGCTCGGCGACAGCGCCAGGAGACGCTCGAAGCTCTCGACCCGGTCCATGATCCGCTCGAGCCCGCAGAGCGGCGACATCGGCGGGTCGTCCGGGTGCATCGCCATCTTGACCCCTGCCTTCTCGGCGACCGGCAGTAATGCTTCGAGAAAGCGCTCCAGGTTCCGCCACATCTCGTCGCGGGGGATCGCCTTCTCGTCATGCGGCATGGTGTCGGGGCCGATGTCGGCGAGAGCGAAGCGGCTGGTCTTGGCCCCGCCTCGTGCCTTGGCCTCCAGGTCGGTCCGGATCACCATCGCGTCATCGCTGACCTGCGGCATGAAGTTGTAGGCGACGACGCCGACGCCGAGATCGCCCAGAACCTCGACGATGCGTTGGTAGCGCTCGGTCTGCGCCTGCCAGCCCTCCTTGGCCAGAACGATCCGATCGATCGCAGGCCCTGACTCGGCGATCGACCAGGTCAGCCCGAAATCCGCATAGCGGCGCCGGATCGCCTTCAGGTCGTCGGCCGACTCGGGCAGGTCGTCCATCGCGTAGTGGACGACATGGTCCACGCCGATCTGCTTCATCGTCCTGAGATGGCGCTCGTTCCCGGTCGTGGCGACCATGGCGAATTTCGTTGAAGACAAGGCGATCCTCAGGTGGAGTTCGAATTGGCTAGGCTCGTACAGTAGCCAGTTCGGGGGCTTGGGAACGAGATGAAATCGCACTATCGGGTCGTGGTGATCGGCGGCGGCGTCGTCGGCTGCTCGGTTCTGTACCACCTGGCGAAACTCGGCTGGACCGACATCGCCCTGGTCGAGCGGAACGTGCTGACTTCGGGCTCGAGCTGGCACGCGGCGGGTATCTTCCATGCGCTGAACGCCGACCCGAACATCGCCGCGCTCCAAGCCTACACGATCAAGCTGTTCAAGGAGATCCAGGCCGAGTCGGGCCAGGACGTCGGGCTGCACATGACCGGCGGCATCAACGTCGCCAGCGCGCCCGAACGCTGGGAGTGGCTGCAGGCGGCTTACCGGATCTTCCAGACCATGGGCATCGACACCGCCCGGCTGGTGACACGCGACGAGATCAAGGCGATGCACCCGCTGATGGACGTCAGCGACGTTCTGGGCGGGCTCTACGACGTCAACGAAGGGCACGTCGACACCTACGGCACAACCTACGCCTATGCCGGCGCCGCCCGGAAGCGTGGCGCCACGATCATCGAGCATGCCCGCGTGCTGGAGCTGAAGCAGAAGCCGGGCGGCTGGGACGTGGTGACCGAGAAGGGCACGATCGGCTGCGAGCACGTGGTCAACTGCGGCGGCCTCTGGGCCAAGCAGGTGGGCCTGATGGCAGGACTGGACCTGCCGGTGACGCCGATGGAGCACCACTACCTGGTGACCGAGACGATCCCGGAGATCGCGGCGATGGGCTCCGAGCTGCCGCTGATCGTCGACCTCGAGGGCTTCACCTATACGCGCCAGGAAGGCAAAGGCCTGCTGGTCGGCCTTTACGAGCGCAACTACAAGCACTGGCGCATGGAAGGCGCCCCCTGGGACTTCGGCATCGAGCTGAACCAGGAGGACATCGACCGGATCGCGCCGGAGCTCGAGATCGGCTTCAGGCGCTTCCCTGCCCTCCAGCAGGTCGGCATCAAGAAGTGGGTCAACGGCTCCTTCACCTTCACGCCGGACGGCAATCCGCTGGTCGGCCCGGCGCCGGGCGTGCGCAACTACTGGACCGCCTGCGGCGTGATGGCGGGCTTCCTCCAGGGCGGCGGCGTGGGGCTCAGCCTCGCCGAAATGATGGTCAACGGCGAGCCATCGACCGATATCTACGGCATGGACATCGCCCGCTACGGCGGCTGGGCATCCAACCGTGAGTATCTCAAGCAGACGACCGGCCAGTTCTATTCTCGCCGCTTCGTCATGACCTACCCGAACGAACAGCTCTGGGCCGGCCGGCCGCTCAAGACCGCGCCTGCATACGACGCGATGACCGAGAACGGCATGCGCTGGGGCGTGCTCTGGGGCCTCGAGATCCCGCTCTATGTGGCACCGTCTAAGGATTTCGAGGAGAAGCCGACGCTCAAGCGCTCGAACGCCCATGACATCGTCGGCGAGGAGTGCCGGAAGACCCGCGAGACGATCGGCCTGCTCGATACCTCGGCCTTCTCGCGCTACGAGGTGACGGGACCGAAGGCCCAGGCGTGGCTCGACCGCCTCATGGCCTCGAAGCTGCCGGGCCCGGGCCGTTGCGCGCTGGCGCCGATGCTGTCGCCGTCCGGCAAGCTCCGAGGCGACCTCTCGGTGTTCAACTGGGGCGACGGCAGCTTCTGGATCATGGGGTCCTACTATCTCCGCGCCTGGCATATGCGCTGGTTCCGGGATCACCTCGAGGATGGCGTCAGCGTCCGAGACATCTCCGACGACTGGGTCGGCTTCTCGCTCTCTGGCCCGCGCTCGCGCGACCTGCTCCAGGCGGTGGTGCAGAACGCCGACGTCTCGAACCAGGGTTTCCGCTTCCTCGGGTGCCGCGAGCTCGATGTCGGCATGACCCGCGCCAAGGTCGGCCGGCTCTCGGTCAATGGCGAGCTGGGGTACGAGATCAACGTACCCGCGGCCGAGCACCTGACGCTCTATCGCACGCTCAAGGAGGCAGGCGCCGATTTCGGCATGGTCGAGATCGGCTTCAACGCCATGCTGAGCCTCCGCATCGAGAAGTCGTTCGGGCTCTGGAACCGCGAGTTCACGCAGGTCTATACGCCGGGAGAGACCGGGCTCGCGCGCTGGATCGACTTCGGCAAGAAGGACTTCATCGGCAGGGACGCGGCGCTTAAAGAACGTGACGCCGGGCCTAAGCGCCAGCTCGTGACGCTGGAGGTCGCCGCCGGGGACGCCGATCCGTCAAGCTGGGAGCCTGTATGGCGGGGCGACAGGATGATCGGTTACATCACGTCCGGCGCCTATGGGCACACGATCGGCAAGAGCATCGGCATGGCGCTGATCGACCGCGATCATGCTGCAGTCGGCACCGATCTCACGACCCATGTCGTCGGCATCGAGCGGAAGGCGAAGGTCATCGCGCCGTCCCCCTACGATCCCATGGGCGCGCGGATGAGGATCTGACCCAACCTCAGTGCCAGGCGTCGGGGCGAGATTCCTTCGTCTTCGCCATGAAGGCCCGCAAGGCCTCGTCGATGCCGGGATCCAGCGGCGGCGCTTCGTAGGCCTGCAGCATGGCACGCCACTTCTCGTTGGCGCGCCGCATCACGTCTTTGCTGCCAGCATCGCGCCATTGCTCGAAGGAATTGTTGTCGGCGATCGCCGAGTCCCAGAAGGCGGTTTCGTAGTTCTGGAGCGTGTGGGCGCAGCCGAAGAAATGCTTGCCCGGACCGACCTCGCG
Source organism: Rhodospirillaceae bacterium (assembly GCA_016792585.1). Classification (GTDB taxonomy): domain Bacteria; phylum Pseudomonadota; class Alphaproteobacteria; order SHVZ01; family SHVZ01; genus SHVZ01. The sequence continues at coordinate 22,839 of JAEULB010000165.1, read as the reverse complement.
GAAGGCGTCCAGGGCTAACCCGTTGTCGTCCAGCGGAATGCCGGCGAGATAGGTGTGGAGCGCACTGCAGAAGTCCGCGTCGAGGATGAACTTCTCGTAGCCCATCGCCAGCCCGCCTTCGAGCCAGCCGGCCGAGTGCAGGATGAAATGCGCGCCGCATTGGACGGCGGCCTGCATCGAGACGGCGCTTTCCAGCATCGCCTGCCCGTCGGGAATCTTCGAGGTCGTAAAGGCGCCGGAGCAGCGGAGCGGCACGCCGAGACGGCGCGTGAGCTGGCCGATTACGAGCGAGCCCAGTGCCGGCTCCGGCGTGCCGAAGGTCGGTGCACCCGAGCGGAGTGCCGTGGACGAGAGGAAATTTCCCAGGATCGCCGGCGACCCGGGTCGCTCCAGCTGGCACAGGGCGACGCCGACCATGGCCTCGGCCATCGACTGGGCGATGGCACCGGCCGTCGTCACCGGCCCCATGGCGCCGCCGAGGATGAAGGGCACGACGACCGTGCACTGGTTGGCGCGCGCATAGGCCCTGGCCGCCTTGCTCATCGCCGCGTCGTAGACGAGCGGCGAGTTGACGTTGATGTTGCCCATGATGACGCAGTTGCGATCGACGAAGTCGGTGCCGAACACGAGACGCGCCATCTCGATCGACTCCTCCGCCCGCTCCTCCGCCGTGACCGAGCCCATGAAGGCTTTGTCGGACCAGCGGATATGGGAGTAGACCATGTCGAGATGGCGCTTGTTCACCGGCAGGTCCACCGGCTCGCACACCGTGCCGCCCGAGTGGTGCATCCAGGGCGACGCATAAGCGAGCTTCACGAAGTTCTGGAAATGCTCGAGCGATCCGTAGCGACGGCCCTCGTCGATGTCGTAGACGAAGGGCGAGCCGTAGGCCGGCGAGAAGACGACGTTGTTTCCGCCGACCACGACCGACCGCGCCGGGTTGCGGGCGTGATGGACAAAGCTCTTCGGCGTGGAACGCAGGACGATGTCCCGCACCAGGCCTTTCGGGAAGCGCACGCGCTCGCCCTCTACGTCGGCGCCGGCGTCGCGCCAGAGCTTGAGACTCGGCGGATCGCCGCGGAACTCCATGCCGATCTCTTGCAGCAGCGTATCGATCGCCGCTTCAATCCGGACGAGCCCCTCCTCGCCAAAAAGGTCGTAGGTCGGGATGGCGCGCTTGATGCCGGGAACGACGGCAGGCGCGCCGGTCGCACCCGCCCGCTGCGCCTGCCGCGCCTGGCGTCCGCCCCTGACGCGGCCGGCCGACGTCATGTTCAATCGAACAGCGAGCGCCGGACCTGGACGAACTCCTCGACCGCGGCGACCAGCGTGTCGAAATCGGCATCGGTCAGCGGCAGGCAGAGCGCCAGCATGCCGCGCTTCGGCATGACGTGGACTCCCTTCTCCAGCAGGTCGAAGAAGAAGAGCTCGCGCAGCTTGGCATTGCCCTTGGCTGCCTGCTCGGGAGTCTTGATGTCGCCCCGCTGCATGTGAACGGCGAGCATCGAGCCGATGCCGAGGAACTGCATGCCGACGCCGGCCTTGTCGCAGACGGCGCTGAGCCGCTTGCGGAGCCCGTCGCCGCGGGCATTCAGGGTCGTCGCCGCTTCCTTGGTGTAGATCTTGCCGAGACCGGCGATGCCGCAGGCGAGCGTCATCACGTTGTTGTTGTAGGTGCCGGAATGCGGCAGTGCGTCGGACTTGCGCGGATCGAAGCGATCGAGGAACTCGGCCTTGCCGCCGAAGGCGCCGGCCGGAAGTCCGCCGCCGATGTACTTGCCGAGCGAGGTCAGGTCCGGGATCACGCCGGTATGCTTCTGCAGGCCGCCGGAAGACAGCCGCGAGGTCATGACCTCGTCCATGATCATGACGATGCCGTGCTTCGTCGACTCCTCGCGCAGCATCTTCAGGAACTCAGGGGTCGCCGGAATGCAGCCGCCGCCGCCCAGCATCGGCTCGAAGATCACGGCGGCGAGGCGGCTGGCGTTCTTCGCCATCAGGGCGCGCGTGCCCTCGACGTCGTTGTAATTGCCGACCACGGTCTCGAACGGCACGTTCAGAGGATTGGTCGCCGCGGTGAAGGTGAGGAAGCCGCCGTGGTAGCAGCCGTTGAAGCCCATGACCGCCGGCCGGCCGGTCGCGACGCGGGCAACCTGGACGTTGAACATGTTGGCTTCGGTCCCGGAATTGACGAAGCGAAGCCGCTCGATCGAGGGGAAGCGGTCGATGATGATCTCAGCGAGCTCGCTCTCGAGGGCAGTGTGGCCGCCGAGGTTCCAGCCGAGTGCCATACGATCCTCGATCGCCTTCTTGATGCCGGGATGGCTGTGGCCGTAGATGCCGGCGGTCGCTTCCGAGATGAAGTCGACATAGCTGTGGCCGTCGGCATCGAACAGCCGCGCGCCCTCTCCCCGCTCCCAGGCGATGGGGAACGGGTCGAAGAAGATGCCGGTCCGGGTGTTGCCGCCGGGAAGGCTCTTCAGCGCCTTTGCATGGACCGCCCGACTCTTCGGGTTGACCTTGGCGTAGTTGGCCTTCGCCTCTTCCAGCGCCTCGGCGACATCCGCGTTGATCGAGCGGGCGGCGGTCATGAGCAATCTCCGTCTGGCAGGGGCTTGGGGAGCAATTTCGCAGGGTAGCCGGGAAGGTTGGACGGGCAAGTCAAAAAGCATCTAGCCTGTACGGCGAAGAGCCCTTCCCGAGACGTGGAGCCCCCGAGATGAGCACCGCCAAGCCCGCCGGCCGCAAGGTCATCATCACCTGCGCCGTCACCGGCTCGATCCATACCCCGACGATGACGCCCTATCTGCCGATCACGCCGGACCAGATCGCCGCCGACTCGATCGCGGCGGCAGAAGCCGGCGCGGCCATCGTCCACCTGCATGCCCGCAACCCGGACGGGAGCCCAACCCCGGATCCGAACGTGTTCATGCAGTTCCTGCCCCGGATCAAGCAGGCCTCAAACGTGGTGGTGAACATCACGACCGGCGGCAGCCTCGGCATGTCGATCGAGGACCGGCTCGCCGCCCCGCTCCGCGCCAGCCCCGAGATCTGCTCGCTCAACATGGGCTCGATGAACTTCGGCCTCTTCCAGATCACCGACAAGATCAAGGACTGGAAGCACCCCTGGGAGAAGCCCTACCTCGAGAAGACCAAGGACTCGATCGTCAGCAACACCTTCGGCCAGATCGAGCGGTTCATGAAGGACTTGGGCGAGGGTCACGGCGTGCGCTTCGAGTGCGAATGCTACGACGTCGGCCACCTCTATACGCTGGCGCATTTCCTCGACCGCAAGCTGATCAAGCCGCCGCTGTTCGTGCAGACAATTTTCGGCATCCTGGGCGGCATCGGCCCGCACCCGGAAGATCTGCAGCACATGAAGCGTACCGCCGACCGGCTGTTCGGCGACTACCAGTGGTCGATCCTCGCCGCCGGCCGTCACCAGATGTCGCTCTGCACCATGGGTGCGATGATGGGCGGCAACGTCCGTGTCGGCATGGAAGACTCGATCTATGTCGGCAAGGGCGAGCTCGCGAAGAGCAATGCCGACCAAGTGAAGAAGATCCGCCACGTGCTGGAGACACTGTCGCTCGAGATCGCGACGCCGGACGAGGCGCGCCAGATCCTGCAGCTCAAGGGCGGCGATCGGGTGAAGTTCTAGCCCTGCGTCACCTTCATCCTGGGATCGAGCACGTCGCGGAGTCCGTCGCCGAGAAGATTCAGGCCGAGCACGGTGACCGAGATCGCGAGCCCTGGATAGAGGCAGATCCAGGGCGCCTCTCTCAGATAGTCGCGGCCGTCGGAGATGATGTTTCCCCAGGTCGGCGTCGGCGGCGGCGGCCCCATGCCGAGGAAGCTCAAGGCCGCCTCCGACAGCACCGCATAGGCAAAGACAAAGGTGAGCTGGACCACAAGCGGGCCCAGCGAGTTCGGCAGGATGTGGCGGAGGATGATGCGGGCATGGCCGGCGCCGAGCGCCTTGGCCGCCTGGACGTAGTCCATCTCGCGCACCACCAGCACCGAGGCGCGGACGATCCGCGCCGTTCGCGGCACATAGACCGCGGTCAGCGCGATCACGACATTGACGGCGGATGGACCCAAAGCGGCTGTCACCGCGACCGCGAGCATGACTCCGGGAAAGGCCATCAACGCGTCCATCACGCGCATCAGGGGATCGTCGAGCTGGCGGAAGTATCCCGAGACGAGACCGAAGGCGGCGCCGATCACGCCGGTCAGCACCACGGTGGCGACGCCGATGCCGATCGAGATCCGGGAGCCGAAAACGACGCGGCTCCAGATGTCGCGGCCGAGATGGTCGGCCCCGAGCACATGCGCAGGCGACGGCGCCTGGAAGGCGTCGCGGATCCGCGTCCGCTCCGGATGATGCGTCGCCAGCACGTCGGCGAACAGCGCCATCAGAAGGGCTGCGACGCAGAAGACGAGACCGATCATCGCCATGCGATGCCGCGCGATCCGGTAGATCGCGCTGTTCCGCCACCGCGAGCGGCGCGCGGCGGCCTCAGTCGTAGTGGATGCGAGGGTCAAGGTAGGCATAGAGAACGTCGACGGCGAGGTTGATCAGGACGAACATCGCGGCCGTGATCAGCAGCGCTCCCTGGATCACGGGATAGTCGCGGGTGACGATAGAGGTCGCCATCAGGCGGCCGAGGCCGGGGATCGAGAAGACGGTCTCGATCACGACCGAGCCCGACAGCAGCAGGCTGAAGACGATACCGATCACGGTCACGACCGGGATCATCACGTTCATGAAGGCGTGCTTGCCGACCACCAGCCAGCGCGGCAGGCCCTTGGCCTGGGCGGTGCGGACGAAGTCCTGGCGCAGGACCTCGATCATCGAGGCGCGGGTGATGCGGGCGAGCAACCCCATCTGCAGGAGGGCGAGTGCGATCGACGGCAGGATCAGGCTCCTGAACCAGCCGCCGGGACTCTCGGCGATCGTGATGTAGCCGCCGGCCGGCAGCCAGTCGACCATGACCGCGAAGCCGATGATCATGATCAGCCCGATCCAGAAGCTCGGCACTGAAACGCCGACCACCGCCAGCGTCATGATCGCGTGGTCGATCCAGCTGTCCTGCTTCAGCGCCGCGGCGACGCCGGCGACCAGGCCGAAGACCAGGGTCAGCACGAAGGCGAAGCAGGCCAGCGCCACGGTCGATGGCAGGCGCTCGATGATCGCTGCGACCACCGAGCGGCTGAGCGTGATCGACTGGCCGAGATCGCCCTGGATCAGTCCCGCGTACCAGCGGAGCATCTGCACATGGAAGGGCTGGTCGAGCCCGAACTGCTCGCGGATGCGTTGCACCTCGTCGGCCGGCGCCGCGGCGCCGGCCATGACCAGCGCCGGGTCGCCCGGCACCATCTGCATGATGCAGAACGAGATGAAGCTGACGATGACCAGGACGATCAGCGTCGAGAGAAGTCGGCCAGCGAGGTACCGCCCCATTGGCCGGCCCCCTGATCGTCTCCTAGCCGCTATTCCAACCAGGCGTCCCAGAAGCGGAGCGAGCCGGGATACGCGCGGAAGCCTGCGAGGTTCGAGACCGCCGCGTACTTCATGCCGAGGTCGCCGAGCTTGACGAAGTAGACCTCGTCATAGGTGCGCTGGGTGATCTCGTTCCAGGCTGCCTGCTTGATGGCCATGTCACGCGTGCCGTCGAACTTGGCCCAGGCGGCTTCGAGCGCGGTGTCGCCCTTGCGCCGCGCCAGGTTCGCAGGTCCCGTGGTGATCTGCTGGTACATGTAGGGACCGAGGAAGGGCTGCGAGCCGAAGCCCGAGGTCGTGATGTGCCAGGCCTCGTCCTTGTTGGAGATACTGAACAGCGTGCCGAGGTCCATCGTGTTGACCTTGACGTTCAGGCCAGTCTCCTTCAGCGCCTGCTGCACCACGACCGCGAGCCGGGTCATGAATCCGAGGTTCCCGACGTTGAAGACGATCTCCTCGCCTTTGTAGCTGGAGCCTTTCAGGATCTCCTTTGCCTTGGCGACGTTATTGATGTTGTAGAGCGCCTTGCCGGCATCCGAATACATCGCGTGGCCGCGATAGACCCAGGCGTGCTGAAGCACGTAGGGCGCGCCGGCTGCGGCCGCACCCATCGCCTCCTCCATGTCGACCGCCGCCTGGATCGCCTGGCGGACCTTGAGGTCGCTGGTCGGCCCCAGTGAGTGGTTCAAGTAGAGCACCGGCATCTGGAAGGTCGGCATGTCGTAGAGCTTGACCTTCGGGTTGCTCTTGAGCCGCTCCGCCGCTGGACCGGGCACGTCCTCGACCAGGTGCGCCTGGCCGGCCTCGAGCGCGGCGATGCGGGCGGACGCCTCGGTCACGACGCGGAAGGTGACGGTGTCGATGTGGACCGTCTTCGGTCCGCCATAGCCGGTCATCTTCTCGCCGGGGACGTCGCGCTTGACGAAGCCGTCGAAGCGCTTGATGCGGAAGTGGCTATCGGGGATCCACTCGACGAACTGGAACGGCCCCGTCGAGATGTTGCCGGTCTTGTTGACCTCCTTCGCCGCCTCTTCCTCGGGAATTATGGTTGCAGGCGACGTCGGCGACGCCAGACGATCGAGGAACGAGGCGCTCGGCGTCTTCAGCTTGATGACGAACACGTACTTGTCCGGCGCCTCGAACGAGGCGACTGGATCCATCGCGGCGCGGCCCGGGCTGATCTTGGCGTAGCGCTCCATCGACGCCTTGACGTCGGCGGAGGTCATCTCCTTGCCGTTGTGGAACTTGACGCCCTTACGGAGCGGGAAGGTGTAGGTGAGGCCATCGGCCGAGATGTCGGCCTTCTCGGCCAGCAGCGGGATCGTCCCGCCATTCTCGTCGACCGTCATCAAGGACTCGTACATCGGCAGGATCATGCTGCGCGCGGGATACGTGCCGGTGAAGTGCGGATCGACGCTGTTGAGGCCGGCATAGAGAAGCGCGGTGATGTCGCCACCCTTCTTCTGGGCGTGCGCGGAACCGGCGGCCAAGACCGCTGCGACCAGAGCGGCACCGGCCAGGATGCGTGTGGGCTTCATGTCGGATCTCCCTGCTGACCTCGTCCGGTGTCGCGCCGGTTCGTGGCTCCAGGACGGCACGCTTTGCCGTCGCCACGACCCGGGCTTCGCTTCAGGAGAGCCCGGACTTTGCCCCTCCGATCAAAAGTCTAGGGCGGCGTTCGATGATCGGCCATGCCTCATATTCTTATGAGGATCGATCTACCGGACTTATCAGCGTCCGCAATGCCTGCGTGCCGGCCTCAACGCGCAGGTCGCGGCCGCAGTCCGGCCGCGGGCCGCCTATAGCAGGTTCCGCCGGTGCTTCGTCGACCAGCGGCGTTGGCTGACCTTCCTGCCATTCAGCGATGCCGTCGCGTCGGCCTCGACATAGAAGTACTTGGCATCGCAGGTCAGCACCGTGCCGACGTTGATGGAGACCCGCCAGCCTTTGCGGCCCATGTCCATGATCTGGCGCACCTCGGCGCGGGCCGAAAGCGGATCGTCGTCGTCGATATCGAGCTTCTTCTCGATCGAATGCGCCATCTCGGTGCCGATCGGGTCGATCCGGTAGTGCGCGACTGGACCGAGAAGTCCGCCGCCCTTGCCCGCCAGCGTCACCGTGGTGTGCCCGGACATCGGATCGCGCTCGATCGAACGGCGCAGCGTCGTGCCCTCGAAGATCGTATAGGGCGTCGGCGGGCCGTTCTCCGGCTTGCCGAAGGCCGGCAGTGACTTGTCCCTGGGATCGGGCTTGCGGACCGGTATCGCCACCTGGCTCTTGCCTGAGAAGACCGTCAACAGCACCGGTCCGGGCGCCGGCCAGATGATGGGCCAATAGGACGTGGAGAGCGCGATGCGAATCTTGTGTCCCGGCGGGAAGGCATAGGCCACCGACGGCATGCGGATCTCGACCCTGGTCCGCTGGCCGGGCTTCATCGCCTTCGGCTTGTCGTGGCCGGTGCGATGGCAGAGGTTCAGCACGCCGAAGGTGACGCGGGTCGAAGCACCGTCCGGATGCACGTCGCAGAGACGCGCGATCACATGGGCGACCGGTTTGTCGACCGTGAGCTCCAGCGTCACCACCGTCTCTCCCAGGATCTCGGTGCGCCCTTGCAGCGGTACCGTGTCGAACACCAGCGAGCGTCCGTCATCCTCGCGCTGGTCGCGCGGCAGCTCGCCCTTCACGCCGCCGCCGAGCCATTCGGGCGAGCAGAGCCCGATCGACTGCGGCGAGGTGTGCGTCAGCGCCACCTCCTTCGCTGGCTTCGCATCCAGCGTGCCGGCATTCAGCCTCAGCACCTTCGGCTTGATCCTCGGTGACGGCCACGCGCGTTCGGCGACCCAGCGGCCGGGCCGCGTCACGTAATCCGACGACGGCCTGACCGAGTCCTGCATCCAGACGCGCAGCAGCGGTTCCTTGTCGATGCCGTTCTTCTGGTCCTTGAGCCAGCGGTCGAACCAGCGGACGCAGTCCTGCAGGAAGCCCATCGCCGGGCCGGGCGTCGCGTCCTGCGGGTACTGGTGCCCCCAGGGGCCGATCAGGCCGCGCCCGGGCGACGGGATCTGCGAGAGGATGCGGGGGACGGCGCGCGAGAGGTAATCGGCCCAGCCGCCGACCGAGTAGACCGCCGCCTTGAACTTGCCGAGGCGCGGCGCGACCGAGCCCTCGCGCCAATAGGCGTCGCGATGCTGGTGATCGAGCCAGTCCGACATCATCGCCTTGTTGCCCTTGAGGCGCGCCTTCCAGACCTTCTCCCAGTCCTTGCCACGCGTCTGCGGGTCCGGCGGCATGGCATTGAACATCTGCATCGATGAGCCCCACCACACGCTGTCGGTCAGCATCGCGCCGCCGGTGTAGTGCAGCGTCGTGGTGTAACGATCCTCGGCCGAGCAGACGGTGACGACTGCCTTCAGCGCGTCGGGGGCGCGGGCGGCAGCCTGGAGGCCGGAGAATCCGCTCCACGACTTGCCGATCATGCCGACCTTGCCGGTGCACCAGGACTGCCTGGTCAGCCAGGCGATGATATCCTGACCGTCGTCGATCTCCTCCTCGGTCCACATGTTCTCGAGCACGCCGTCGGAGTCGCCAGCGCCGCGCGTGTCGACGCGCAGGCACGCGTATCCGTGGCCGGCAAAGTAGTGATGGATCGGCTGGTCGCGGAGCCTCAGCAGGTCGCGCTTGCGATACGGCATGTACTCGACGATCGCCGGTACCGGGTTCTTCTCGGCATCGGCTGGAATCCAGAGATGGCAGGCGAGCTTGGCGCCGTCGCGCATCGGGATCCAGACGTTCTCGACCTCGCGGACCTTCCGCGGAAACCTCGTGACGATCCGCCCGGCCAACGTCCCCTCCCCTCAAGCTCTAGAACGTGATCGGCTGTCCCTTGCGGCGCAGCACCTCGCCACCGCGATGGCCGGTCAGCTTGCCGTCGGCGAGCGTCAGCACGCCGTTGACCACGACATGCTTCATGCCGGTCGCCAGCAGGTTCGGCTCGAAGGTCGTGCCGCGCTCGCCGAAGGTTGCCGGATCGAAGACAGCAATATCAGCCCGCGCACCGGGCTTGAGCACGCCGCGATCTGTGATGTCGAGCACCGCCGCCGGAAGGCCGGTCATCCGGTGGACAGCGTCTTCCGGGGTAAGCGCCTTGGTGTCGCGCACCATGAAGCGCCAGAACCACGAGGCCCAGGTATAGGCGCCGTGGAAGACCGCGCCGCCGAGCGGTCCATCCGGCGCAAGGGTCGTGGCATCCGATGCCGGCATGCAGAGCGAATGGCTGAACACCGCCTGCTGCTGCCTCTCGGTATATGTCAGCAGGATTACCATCGGGCTTCGCGGCAGGTCTAAGGTCGCCTCGATGATGTCGAAGGCGGCGTCATAGGCGTCCTGGCCCCGCTCCTTCGCGACGTCCGCGAGACTGCGCCGCGAATACTCCGACATGATCGGCAGGTCGAGCAGGACCACGCGGTTCCAGTCGCCGACGCTGGAGAGGATGCTCTGGTACTGCCGCATCTTCTGCCGCGCCTCCTTCGAGCGCAGGTTGGCGCGCGCCGCCTCCTTGCCGCCGGCACCGGCCCAGGGCGGCAGCATCGTGTGCAGCATGGTCGTGCCGTAGAGGCGCGTGTGCATGTCGAAGCGCACGTCCTGGCCGCCGGCACGCGCCTTCTCGACCAGCTCGATCGAGCGCTCGAACACGCCATCGGCGGTATTGCGGGGCACCAGATGCGAGACCTGGGTCCGCACCTCGGCGTTGCGGCCGGTACGGATACCTTCTTCGATCGCTTCCAGCGCCTTGGCGGCACGGTCGCGGGTATGCGTCGCGTAAAGACCGTCGGCCTTACCGGCGACCTTTGCGAGCGCGGTCAGCTCTTCCTCGCCGCAGCCGACCTCGGTCGCGTATTCGAGGCCGGTCGAATAGCCGATGGCGCCGTCGGAGAGTCCCTCGCGCAGCAGATCCTGCATCGCCGAGACCTGCTCGCGATTGGCCGGCTGGTCGGAGAGGCCGATCGTCGAGAGGCGGAGCTGACCGTTCGGCACCAGCGTGATCACGTTGACCGCCGGCTTCACCGAGGAAAGCCGGTCGAGATAGCCGCCCAGCGTCTTCCAGGAGAGCTCTACGCTGCCGTCGAAGCCGTAGATCGCCTGCGGAGCGAGATCCGGCCGACGGATCGGTCCGCAGCCGAAGCCGCAATTGCCGATCACCTCGAGCGTCACGCCCTGATGCACGGCGCTGACCGCGCGGGGATCCAAGAGCAGCGTGTAGTCGGAGTGGCTGTGGATGTCGATGAACCCCGGTGCGACCGCCAGGCCCTTGGCATCGATCTCGCGCTCGGCTTTGCCATCGATCCTGCCGATCGCGGCGATCTTGCCGTCTTCGATCGCGACATCGGCGATGACCGCGGGCTTGCCGGTGCCGTCATAGACGGTGCCACTGCGCAGGATCAGGGAGAGCGCCATTGACTAGGTCCTACTGTGCCGCGGTCCGGAGCGCCGAGCGCTGCCGAGCCGTCGCCGCCGCGTCGACCTTGCCGCCTTCGATCACGACACCATAGATGTCGCGCGCGGCCTGGGGAGAGACCTTACCCGCGACCACGTCGGCAAGCACCAGCTCGGCATCGCGAACCTGCGGGTCGCCATAGCCGCCGCCGCCGGCTGAGATGTGCCGGAACACGTCGCCCTTCTTCAGGTTCATCGCCTTCATCGGCATGGTCGGCAGGACTTCGGTCTTGCCGCTATGGGTCAGCAGGTTCTTGGACGGGCTGCCGGCACGCCCCTCGGCGATGCCGTAGGGCGGGTGATCGCGACGGTCAGAGCGGAGTGTGAACACCGCCTCGTCGGCCGTCAGCCGGTACTCACGAGAGAAAGCCAGCCCGCCGCGCTGACGCCCCGCGCCGCCGGAATCCGGCACCAGGGCGTAGTGGTTGATCTCGAGCGGCAGCTCCGCCTCGATCAGTTCGACCGGCTGGTTGGAGAGGTTGGCGGCGGGGTTCGAGATGCCTTCGACGCCGTCCTTGGTGGCGCGGGCGCCCCAGTTGCCGACCATGACCTCGGTCAGCACGAAGGCCTTGTTCTTGTGGCGGCCGCCGATCGACAGCAGCGTCGGCCCACCCTCGCCGCCGGCGATCACCTTGTCCGGCACCACCTGGGCCAGCGCACCGACGATCGCATCGAAGACGCGATAGCCGATGACGCCGCGGGCGGCGCAGGCGGCCGGCGACAGCGGGTTGACGATCGTGCCTTCGGGCGCGCGGATCTTGATCGGCCGCATGTAGCCCTGGCAGTTCGGGATGCCGGTCGAGGTCATGCAGCGGATCGCGCAATAGGCGACCGAGTTCACCATCGAGATCGGGCAGTTGATCGCCGCCTGCACCTGGCCGGAGGTGCCGGCCATGTCGATGTCGACCTCGTCGCCCTTGACCGTCACGGCGACCGCGATCCGGATCGGCTCCGGCGTGTCGCCGAGACCATCGATCCAATCATCGAAGCGATAGGTGCCGTCGGGAATGTCGCGGATCACCGCGCGCATCATCCGCTCGGCCTGATCCTGAAGCTCATCGAGATAGGGATGCAGCGCCGCGGCGCCGTACTTCTGCAGGAGCCGCAGGTATCCGCGCTCGCCGATCGAGCAGGCCGCGAGCTGTGCCTTGAGATCGCCCAGCACCTGTACCGGCTGGCGGGTGTTCTTCTCGATGATCTTTAGCAGCGTCGTGTTCGGCTTGCCGGCGTCGTAGAGCTTGAGCGTCGGCAGGCACAAGCCTTCCTGCAGGATCTCGGTCGCATGCATCGCCGTCGATCCCGGCGTAATGCCGCCGACATCCGAGTGATGCGCCATCGTGCAGGCCCAGCCTTCGAGCGCGCCTTCGTGGAACACCGGCTTGATCACGTAGATATCAGGCAGATGCTGACCGCCGGAACCGTACGGATCGTTGAAGATGAAGATGTCGCCTTCCTTCACGTCGTTGCCGTACTGCGCCAGCAGGTGGCGCATGCCGTCGGGAAAGGCGCCGAGCTGGACCGCGAGCGTGAGACCCTGGGCGATGATCTGGCCGTGGCGGTCGCAAAGCGCGGTCGAGTAGTCCATCGAGTCGCGGACCACCGGCGAATAGGCGCTTCGCATGATCACCAGGGCCATCTCGTCGGCGATCGATGACAGTGCGTTCTTGACCACCTCGAAGGTGATCGGATCGAGACGGCGGTCGGTCATGGCGTCACCTCGACCGCGATGTTGCCGAGCGGATCGAGCCCAACCATGCAGCCAGGCGGGATCACGCAGGTGGAATCGTACTCCTCGACGATCACCGGCCCCTGTCGCTTCCTCCCGGCGAGGTCGGCGCGCGAGACCACGGGCGTGTCGTGCCAGCCGGCCGCACCGAAGAAGGCTTTCCGGGAGCCGGCCGAGGCCGGCTTGGAGGCCAGCGACCAGCGGTCGAACTCGCCGTCGCCGGCGGCGAGCCGCCCCATCACCTTGAGGCTGATCAGGTCGACAGGGTCGCCCGGCGATGAGTGGCCGTAGGTGCGCGCATGCTCGGCATCGAAGGCCGAACGCATCGCCCCCAGGTCGATCGAGCCCGGCGCCAGGGTAACCGGCAGCTCGTATGCCTGGCCGACGTAACGGAGTTCGGCCGTGCGCAGAAGCTCCACCTTCTTCACGTCATGGCCCTCGGCGGCAAAGGCCTGCATGACCTCGCCTTCGAGCGCGCGGCTCGCCGCCTCGATATCGGCGAGCTTCAGCGCATCGACCTCGCGGACGAAGGTGCGGACGGCACTGTGCTCGGTCGCCGAGACCAGGAGGCCCAGCGCCGAGAATACGCCTGGTGCCGGCGGGATCAGAACATCCTTGATCTCGAGCGCGCGGGCGATCTCGACCGCGGTGATCGGGCCGTTGCCGCCGAAGGCAACCAGCGCAAAGTCTCTGGGGTCGCGGCCGCGATATGTGGTCACCGCCTTGACCGCACGGGTCATGGTTGCCGCCGCCAGCGTGTAGACGCCATGCGCTGCCTCGGCGATCTTGAGGCCGAGCGGCCTCGCCACCTCCGCCTCGATCGCGGCGTGGGCGCGGGCGGCGTCGAGCTTCACCCGCCCGCCGGCGATCGCGACCGGGTTGAGATAGCCCAGTACCACCATCGCATCGGTGAAGGTCGGCCGCTCGCCGCCGAGGCCGTAGCACATGGGACCCGGTACCGCCCCGGCGCTTTGCGGGCCGACCTTGAGCGTGCCTGCATCGTCGATGTTCACGATGCTGCCGCCGCCGGCGCCGATCTCGGATACGTCGATGAAGGGAAGCTTGATCGGGTATCCCCCGCCCTTCACCAGCTTGCTCGACAGGTTTATCCCGGCGCCGACCTCGTATTCGGTGGTACGCGCTGCCTCGCCATCCTCGATCATCGCCGCCTTGGCGGTGGTGCCGCCCATGTCGAAGGAGATCACGTTGGCGCGGCCGAGCCTGCGGGCGAGATGGGCGCAGGCGATCACGCCGGCCGCCGGCCCGGACTCGACGATATAGGCCGGCTTCCTGACCGCCGCATCGGCGGTCATCACGCCGCCATTCGACTGCATCACGGTCAGCGGTGCCGATATCCCGAGCCCTTTCAGCTTGCCGGCGAGCGCGCCCAGATAGCTACGCACCACCGGGCCGACATAGGCGTTGATGACCGTCGTGCTGGTGCGCTCGTACTCGCGGATCTCAGGCAGGATATCGGCCGAGCAGGTCACGAAAACATCGTCGGGCAGCTTCGCGCGGAGCGCCTCGACGACCGCACGCTCGTGATCCGCGTTCGCGTAGGAGTGAAGCAGCGTGACCGCCAGCGCCTTGACGCCGCTCTTTGCGATCTCCGCGGCCGCGGCCTCGACGGAAGCATGATCGAGCGGCTGCTTCACCCTGCCGCCGGCGGCCATCCGCTCGTCGATCTCGAAGCGGAGGTGACGCGGCACCAGCGGCGGCGGCTTGTCGTATTGCAGATCGTAGAGAACCGGGATGCGGAGCCGGCGCAGCTCCAGCACGTCGCGGAAGCCGCGCGTGGTGATCAACGCGGTCGCCGCGCCCTTCTGCTCGAGGATCGCGTTGGTGGCGATGGTCGAGGCATGGACCAGGTCGACGATGTCGCTCGGCTTGAGGCTCAGCTCGCGCAACAGCTCGACGATGCCGTCGGCGATGCCGCGGCCATAGTCGTCTGGCGTCGAGGAGACCTTGCGCGTGATCAGCGACCCGTCGGTGCCGAGCAGCGCCAGATCGGTGAAGGTGCCGCCGATGTCGATGCCGATGCGATAGCCGACCCGCTCCGCCATGCTCTTCATGTCCTGGTTCACCAAGCCCAAGCTAAAGGAGGACGCCGACAAGGTGTCATTTGAAATGAGGATCGATGTTGATCGGGAGCCTGGATCACTTGGTCACCATCACGGTCGGAAGCCATGTCGACAGCGCCGGGATGAAGGTGAGCAGCAGCAGGCAGATCAGCAGCACCGGATAGAACAGCAGCGTGGCGCGGACCACCGGCCCCATCGGCAGCTTGGTGATGGCGCAGACCGCGAATATCCCAAGCCCGATCGGCGGATGGACGATGCCGAGCAGGATCGCAAAGGTCAGCACGACGCCGAAATGGACCGGGTCGACGCCGTAACCCACGACCAGCGGCCCGAACAGCGGGACAGAAATCAGCAGCACCGGCACCGCCTCCAGGAATATGCCGAGGATCAGCAGCGCCAGCACGACCAGGGCGAGCACCACGTACTTGCTGTCGGTGAAGGAGACCATCCAGTGGGCGACGGTCTCGGCGGTGCGCTCGGAGGTCATGACGAAGCCCATGACGCTGCCGAGCGCGGTCAGGAACATGATCAGCGCGGTCGCGCGCACCGTGTCGTCGAAGGCGCGCGTCAGCCGCACCCAGGTGATCTCGCGGTGCACGACGCCGAGCAGCAGCGTGTAGAGGACGGCGAGCACGCTGGCTTCGGTCGGCGTGACCCAGCCGGTGGTCATGCTGCGGAGGATCACGATCGGCGTCAGCAGGGCCGGCAGCCCGCGCCAGAAGGTTCGTACCAGCCGCTCGAACGAAGGCTTTTCCGGCGGCGGGAACTTCTCGATGCCGAGCTTCGAGAGCGCGACGTTGTTGAGCATCAGCAGTACGCCGAGCAGCACGCCCGGGATGATGCCGGCGACGAACAGGTCGGCGATCGAGACGTTCATCTGGACGGCGTAGAGGATGAACATGATCGAGGGCGGGATCAGCGGATCCATCAGCGATCCCGCGACCACCAGCGAAGCCGCGAACTCCGGCCGGTATCCCGCGCGCCGCATCGCGTGGATCGTGATCACGCCGATCCCGGCGATGGTCGCCAACGCCGAGCCCGAGATACCGCCGAAGACCAGCGTCGTCAGCACCGCGGCCTGGGCCAATCCGCCTGAGAAGTATCCCACCAGCGCTTCCAGGAACTCGAAGATCCGCTTCGTCATGTCGAAGTGGTTCATCAGGTTGCCAGCGAGGATGAAGAACGGGATCGCCAGCAGCGGCACCGAGCGCACGTCGGTCGCCATGTAGCGGACCAGGGTGCTGACCGGCATGTCGAGCATGACGAGGCCGGCGACCGCCGAGATTCCCATCACCGCGCAGACCGGCACGCGCAGCGGCATCAGCGCCAGCAGGATCGCGATCATGACCAAGGTCGCCACGGATCAGGCGCGCTTCGGTTTCGGCTTCGGGCCGAGAAGGCTCGTCCGAAGATGGATGCATTCGGTGATCAGGATGTCGGCCGCCCCGATCAGGATCGGCAGGACGAACAGCGACTCCGGCCAGTCGAGGATGCTGGTCCGGAACAGCCCCAAGAAACGCCAGGCCTCGATCCCGAACCAGAGCACGGTCGCGTGGAAGGCGATCGTCGCGAGGCGCGCGAACAGCGCGACCGCCGCCTTCGCCGCCGGACCGGCGAAGGTCGCGAAGAGATCGACGCGGATGTACTCCTCGTCCTTGGCAATCAGGCCATAGGCGAAGAAGTACACCCACATCGCCGACATGATCGAGATTTCCTGGACCCAGACGAAGCTGCGGCCGAACAGGCCGCGGCCGACGATCTCGATCCCGTTGATCGCGACCATAAGGGCGAGGAACGCGATCGATACGATCAGGACGACCCGCTTGCTTGCGACAAGATAAGAGCGGAGGACGCGATCGAGCGTCCCCCGCTTCGTCTCAGGCTCGAGGCTCACTGCGCCGGGATCGCGGCGACCTTCGCGGCCAGACCCTTCGGGATCGTGCCGTCCGCTTCAAGAGCAGCGTTGATCGCCTTGGCCTTCTCGCGCCACGGACCGAGATCCGGCTCGAGAACGGTGACGCCCATCTCCTTCTCGGCCTTGCCGCGCTTCTCGGTGAAGCCGCGCGCCGACTCCGCCTTGTAGGCGGCGCCGCCGACCTTTGCGGCCTCGGCCAGGATCTTCTTCTGCGCGTCGGTCAAGCCCGCCCACTTCCGCTGGTTCATCATGATGTTCACGACCTGGTAGTACTCGTCGGTCCGCGTCCAGAACTTGCCGATCTCCGCATTCTTGCCGTCATAGGCGATGCCGATGGTCTCCGGGCCGGCCTCGATGATCCCCTGCTTGAACGCGAGGTACATCTCGGGGCGCGGCACGACGATCGTGTTGGCGCCGAGGCCCTTCCAGGTGTCGATCGCGACCTTGGACTCCCAGATCCTGAGCTTGAGCCCCTGCATGTCGGCCGGAGTCTTGATGGGACGGACGCTGATGACGCCGCGCGGATCCATCTGCCACCAGGTCCAGTCCTCGTCGAGGACGATGGCGCCGAGGCTCCGAAGCTTGTCGAGGCCGGGCTTGAAGGCGTCGCTCTTGAGGAAGTTCGCCTGATGTGCGTGCGAGGTGAAGACGTAGGGAGCCGAGATGATCCGGGTCTCGTCGATTAGCGTTGTGAGGAACTCCGGATAGAGCAGGTGCATGTCCTGGGTGCCGGCGAGCACGTTGCGCTGCTGCTCGGGGATCGGGCCGAGCTGGCCGGCATGGAAGACCTGGACCTTCATCTGGCCCTGCGACAAACGGTCCACGGCGGCAGCGAAGGCATCGGCGCCCACACCCGAATGGGCCGTCTGCGGGTCGACGGTCCCGAGCCTGAACGTGATCTGCTGCGCGGACGCCTGCCAGGCGAACCCGAGCAGTGCCGCTCCGACGAGAAGCCCCAACCTAGTCATCTCCCAGTTCCTCCTGGTTCGTGGTGAACGCGCTCCCATGGACGGGAGGAATTTCACCTCTCCGGCCACATGTTTCTTTTGTTCAAGGATAGGCTAGCGGAGGAAAACGATAAGATGTAATTGGAAATCGGGATCATGATGATCGGCAGGACGGATCATGAGGATCAGCCTCGACCAGGTTGAGGCGCTGGTTTGGATCGCGCGCCTCGGCAGCTTCCGCGCCGCCGCGCATCAGCTGAACGTCAGCCAGCCGGCAATCTCCGGCCGCATCCGCGAGCTCGAGCGTCAGCTCGGCGGCTCGCTGTTCCATCGCGACGACTACCGCCCTCGACTGACCGACCTCGGCATGCAGACCGTTCGGCATGCCGAGCAGATCCTCACCCTCGCCCGCGCGCTCGAAGACCAGGCCGATCCGGCGAAGACGCTGCGCGGACCGATCAGGATGGGCTTCGCCGACTCCTTCGCGCTGACTCACATGCCGGCGTTGCTGGCGCGGGTCGAGAAGGCATACCCGGCGGCCGAGTTCGAGATCGTCATCGACTTCTCGGCCAACCTTGACCGCAAGCTGCAGGCGGGCCAGCTCGATTTCGCGATCCTGACCGAACCGGAGCTCAGCCCCGACATCGCGGTCGAGCCGCTGGAGGACCTGGACCTCGCCTGGGTCGCCGGTCGCGGCCTGGACCTCCCGTCGCGCGCGCTGACGCCGTCCGACCTCAAGGCCTATCCGATCATCACCAACCCGAGGCCATCCAAGCTCTACGCCACGATCCAGGAGTGGTTCGCCAGCGTCGGCGACATGCCGCAGCGTCTCTATACCTGCAACAGCCTCAGCATCATGGCCAACCTCGCGAGCAAAGGCTTCGGGCTCAGCCTGCTGCCGGTCGGATTGTTCCAGAGCGAGATGAGGCGCGGCGCGCTCAAGATCCTCCAGGTGAAGCCGGCGCTGCCGAAGCATCACCTAGCGATCGCCTATCGCATCGATCCGGGCCGGCCGAACCTGAAGCCGATCCGCGACGTCTGCCACGCGCTGATCGCCGCCGCGACCAAGCGGAAGTAGAACGCCAAGACTTTTTCTAATCGGAAAGCGATTGTTGACAGCGGCCGCTCGCCGCTGGTTCGATTGCGTGTCGACCTCATCAAGCGACACCGCTCAATCGAAAAGGATGCGCCATGGCGAGCATCGAAGCCGCGCTCGACACGCTTTTTGACGGCTATGGCGGCAACCGGCCGGGATGCACGGTCGCGATCGTGCACGACGGCAAGACGCTGCTGCGCAAGGGATACGGCATGGCGAACGTCGATCTCGGCGTGCCGAACACGCCCGAGACGGTGATCCGGATCGGCTCGCAGACCAAGCAGCTCGCGGTGTTCCTCGCCTTCCTGCTGATCAAGGAAGGCAAGCTCGGATACGACGACGAGGTGCGGAAGTACCATACGGACCTTCCCGACTACGGCGTGCCGGTGAAGATCTCGCACGTGATGACCAACGTCAGCGGCCTTCGCGAATTCCTCGACATGATTTCGCTGTCCGGCGCCGACGCGCGCTCGCCGATCTCGGCGGCGGAGGTCTCGAAGCTGATGCGCGGGCAGCCGGACCTCAACTTCCAGCCGGGCGAACGGCTGATGTACTGCAACACCGGCTTCCGGCTCCTCTCCGAGATCGTCGAGAAGGTCGGCGGCGACTCGATGGAGAATTTGCTCAAGAAGCACATCTTCGATCCGCTAGGCATGGCGAGCTCTCGCCTGATGCGACTCGACGACGAGATCGTGCCCGGCCTCGCCACCCATCATCTCGAGCAGCCGGACGGCAGCTTCAAGAAGGGCCGCTGGGGCGTGCCGGTCGCAGGCGAAGGCAGCGCCGTCTCGACCGTCGACGACATGCTGGTCTGGGCCGCCAACATGGTCTCGGACAAGCCGAAGGTCGGCACGCCCGAGATCTTCAGGAAGATGCAGACACCGCCGAAGTTCAACAGCGGCCGAACCTCGATCTACGCGCATGGCCTGCAGTCGGCGCCGTGGCGCGGCGCGCACGGCATCGGCCATGGCGGCGGCGTGCCCGGCGGTCGCTCCGGCACCTACCAGTTTCCAGAGCACAAGCTCACCATCGCCATCCTCGGCAACGTCGACAACATCGCGCCCTACACCTTGTCGCGAAAGATCGCCGACATCGTGCTCGGCGATCGCCTCGCGCCGACTCCTCCGGCGCCGAAGGCGGCAGATCTCGAGAAGCTCGCCGGCCTCTACTGGGACGAAGCGCGCGCCGAGCCGATGGAACTGGTCGTCGAGAAGGGCGAGCTGATCTCGCGCCTCGGCCACAAGACGCCGATGTGGCAGCTCTCGCCTGGAACCTTCACGCCGATGAGCGGCGTGCACGAGCAGGAGTACAGGCCGACCGCTAACGGCTTCGAGGCGACCGACTCGGGCCGCGCCGCCTCCTGGCGCCGCATCGACGGCTACAACGCTCCGAAAGCCGATCAGGAACAGGCGCTCGGCGCCTATCGTAACGATGGGCTCGAGGCGACCTACAGGATCTCGAACGGCGACGACCGACTGCTGCTCGACATGCAGGGCGCGCTGGGGCGCAAGCGCATGGGCCTGACGCCGATCCTGAAAGACGTCTATGTCGCGTCTGCCCTAGGTCCCCGCCAGTGGGGCGGCGACTTCCAGCCGGTGCTGCACCTCGTCCGCGAAGGCGGCAAGGTCGCCGGCCTCCACGTCTCGACCGACCGCAACAAGAAGATCCGCTTCGCCCGCACCTCTTCGTAAGGGAATCCGCCATGAGCGAGTTCGACCGCCTGATCGATCCGGCGACCATGCCGGGCCTCACCTTCGAGCAGCAGACCTACGAGGTCTCCCGCCGCCTCGCGGCCGTCGACCGGCGCCGCTTCCTCGGCGGCTCCGCGGCCCTGCTGGCGGCAACCGCCGGTATCGCCTTCCCCGCCCGCGCCCAACGCAAGGGCGGCAACCTCCGCATCGGACGGTCGAGCGACCCTGACACGCTCGATCCGCAGAAGACCACCAGCTTCACCTCGCACGAGACCTTCACCCAGATCTTCGATCCGCTGGTTATGCGCGACGAGAAGGGGAACGTGCTGCCACACTTGGCGCTGAGCTGGGAATTCCAGAACGACAACAAGCGTGTCGTCTTTAAGCTGCGCCCCGGCGTCGTCTTCCATGACGGCACACCGGTCAACGCCGAGGCCGTCGCCTTCACGGTCAAGCGCCACCTCGACGCGGCAACCGCGTCGCCGACCAAGTTCATCAACGGCCCGCTGACCGGCGCCGAGGTGATCGACGACCTGACCGTCGCCTACACCTACAGTTCGCCCTTCGTCACGCTGTGGGTGGGCCTCGCTGGCGCTTACCAGGCCATCATCAGCCCGACCGCCGTGCAGAAGGGCGGGGATTTCGGCCGCAATCCGGTCGGCTCGGGACCGTTCAAGTTCGACAGGTGGCAGCCGGATTCCGGCATCAAGCTCGTCCGCAACGACAAGCACATGTTCATCAACAAGCGCTTCAAGAACGACAAGCCGGCCCACCTCGACAGCGTTGAGTACGTGGTGATCCCCGAGGACGCGCCGCGCCTCGCCGCTCTGCAGTCGAACGAGATCCAGGTGATCGCCGGATTCAACGCGGTGCCGCTCGACAAGCTGGCCCAGGTCAAGCGCATGCGGAACGTGAAGGTCATGACGCGCACCGCGCTGTCGTGCTTCGGCCTCTGCTTCAACATAAAGCTGGCACCGACCAGCGACCCCAAAGTCCGCCAGGCGCTCAGCATGGCGATCGACAAGAACAAGGTGCTGCAGCTCGCGCTGGGCGGTAATGGCGAACTCGCCTACAGCCCCCTCGGCCCCGCCTTCCCGCAGGTTCTGCCCAACGCCAAGGACATCGCGCCCAAATACGACCCGGCCAAGGCCAAGGCGCTGCTGGCGGAGGCAGGCGCCACCAACCTAAAGCTCCGCCTTTCGACCAACGACGACGGCGCCAACCGGCGCGCCGCCGAGGTCATCCAGGCCGAGCTCAAGGCCGTCGGCGTCGACATCGCGATCGAAGCCGTGCCGGCAGCGGAGGCCGCGGTCATCGGCCGGAAGGGCGAGCATCCGCTCTATCTCCTCAACTACCGCTATACGGACGGCGACGTGCTGCACATCCTGCTGCACAAGTCAGGCTCGCTCAATCGCGGCGCCTACACCCATCCGAAGACCGACGAGCTGCTCGACAAGCAGCGGCTCGAATTCGATCCGAAGAAGCGCGACGAGATGCTGAACGAGGTCCAGAAAATCGCGATCGAGGAATGCTGGTGGCTGCCGCTCTATGCCGACATCACCGCAGTCGCCATCCGCGACACCGTCGAGGACTTCGAGAACGCCTGGGACGCCCGCATCTACTACAAGGATGTCTGGCTGAAGGCCTGATCGGAGCGCGCTCGACCATCATGCTGGGATACCTCGTTCGCCGCGTACTATCGGCGCTGATGGTCATCGTCTGTGTCGTCTTCGTCGTGTCGACGATCTCCAAGCTGGTGCCTGGAGACATCGTCGACATGATGGAGGCCGGCAACCCCGGCATGACCGAACAGGACAAGGCAGTGCTCCGCGAGCAGCTCGGCGTCAACAAACCGGTGCTGCAGAACTTCTACGACTATGCGACCGGCATCGTGCTGCGTGGCGATTTCGGCAACTCCACCCGGCTCAGGTCGAGCGCGGCGGTACTGATCGCCGAGCGGATCCCCGCCACGCTCGAGCTGGCGCTGACCGCGCTGTTCTTCGCCCTTCTGATCGCCTTGCCGCTCGGCATCGTCTGCGCGCTCAAGAAAGGAACGGCGGTCGACTATTTCGGATCGATCATCTCGGTGTTCGGCGTCGCGGTTCCGAACTTCCTGATCGGCATCATCCTGATCCTGGTGGTCTCGGTGGAGCTCCAGTGGCTGCCGTCCACCGGCTACAAGGGCTCGGTCGTCGTCGGCGCCTGGGATGCGATCCGGGCCTGGGACTGGAACCTGCTGTGGGACAGGCTCCGCTACATCCTGATGCCGGCCGTCTCTCTCGCCTTCTTCGTGATCGCGCTCAACACGCGGCTGATCCGCTCGACCATGCTGGATGTGATCCGGCAGGACTATCTGCAGTTCGCACGCGCCAAAGGCGTTCCCGAAC
>JAEULB010000161.1 GCA_016792585.1 Rhodospirillaceae bacterium | reverse complement strand
CTTCGGGAACTCGCAGCGGATCGAGGTGCCGAGCTTCGGTGCCTTGCAGTACTGGTTGATGCGGAGGTCGGCGGCGATCGACATCAGCCCGAAGGCATCGGCCGGGGAGACGCCGAGCCTGTCGCCCAGCAGCTCGATCATCGAGCGCGTGCAGTATTCCGCCGCATCCTCGAAGGTCGGTGCCGAGGCGGTGGTAATCCAGCGGTCGTGGGTCTCCATCCACGGCCATTCGGTGGCGCCGCCCTTCTCGAGCTTGAAGCGGAGATGGACGCGGGCGCCGATCTCGGCGCCGGAACCGCACATCTCGGCATCGCCCATGGTGGCGTGCACGTCGCCGACATAGAAAAGGCCTAAGGGCGCATAGATCGGCAGGTGCACGGTGGTGCCGACGGCGAGCCGGTTGTTGTCCATGTTGCCGCCGTGCTTGCCGATGAGCCCGACCGAGATCGGTTCCAGCGGCGCGCAGGCCATGGCGCCGATCATCGGCTTCACCGGCAGGCGAAGGTCCTTGAAGTGCACCTGGCCGTCCTTGACCGGCAGCATCGTGACCGTGCGCTGGTTGACCACGTCGCGGACGATGCCGACCTCCGGGAAGACGCCGACATATCCCACCGGATCGACCTCGATCGATACGATCTCGACCGCCAGCGAGTCGCCCGGCTCGGCACCAGCTATTCCGACTGGCCCGGTCATCGGGTTCGACTTCGGGTACTTGTCGTTCGGGTTCGGCCGGGTGGTGGCCTCATCCTCGGGCTTGTGGAGCTTGCCGCCACGCGAGTTGTGGGTCTCGATCATGATCTCGCACGGCGCATCGACCATGAGGCGCGGCGTGTGGGTCACGTCGAAGGCGTACTCGACCTGGCTGCGATCGAGATAGTGGAGCGCGCGGGACTGCGTCGTCATCGGATCAGCCTTCGAAATCGGTGGCGAGATGGGCGACGCAGTCGCCGCGTTCGGCGCGGCCCTGGGCCCGCTTGCAGACGACGAGGCCGGCGCGCGCGAAGCGGGCTTCGAGGGGCGGACGCATCGGATCCTCGACGAAGTGCAGCCGTCCGGCGAGCTGCCCCTTCTCGACCCAGTCGCCAAGCTCGACCGCCGGCTGGAACAGCCCGTCAGCCATCGCATAGACGAAATAGTCGCGGCCGACGATCTGCATGAAGCGGGTCGGCTTCGGCGGCGGCTGGATCGTCCAGTCCTTGAGGATGCCGAGATGGGCAAGCGTGTTGCGGATGCCGCGCTCGACGAGAGCCACGCCGCTGGTGGTGACGGCGGCGCGGCCGCCGAATTCGCCGCCCATCGCGGGAATCCCGCGCACATGCGCGCCGCGCTGGGCAAGGCGGTCGTCGGAGCTCCGGCCGACGATGCTGAAGGGCGGGCCGAAGGCCTTCACCAGGCCGAACTGCTTCTGGTTCAGTTCCTCGTTCGCCGTCAGGTGCATGCCGCAATATGTGAGGTAGTCGAGCGAGCGGCCGCCGGCATGGAGGTCGTGATAGGCGCTGGCGAGCGGAATCAGGTGGTTGGCGATGTAGAAGGAGATCTGGGCGGTCGGCCCACCATCGGGGTCGCCTGGGAAGGCGCGATTGAGGTTGCCGCCGTCGAGGGGCGACAGCCTCTGAGCTGCCATCGCTGCGGGGAAGTTGGCGGCGGCCAGGATGATGACCCGGCCCTTGATGTGCTCAGGCTCGAGCTCGCGGATCAGGTTCAGGAGGCCGATCTGGCCTTCATACTCGTCGCCGTGGGTGCCGGCGGTGAACAGCATCGTCGGTCCCGGCCCGTTCTTGATGCAGGCGATCGGGATGTGGATGACCTTGTAGGCGGAATCGTTCATCGACCACGGCATGAACAGGTTCGAGACCTGCTTGCCGTCCTTGTCGAAGTCGATGTCGGTCGAGATCCGGGTCGGGCGGGTGCTCATGGGGACTTTCCGATCAAAGAAAAAGGGCCCGGCGCTTAGGCCGGGCCCACCGACGACGATGCTTACTTCTCGATGTTCCACATGGAGAGGCGGATGTCCGGGATGACACCCTTCAGCTCCTTGCGGTAGGCGACCGGGCCGACGAACTGGCCGAGCGGCACGTAGGGAACCGTCTCGTAGAAGCGGTTCTGGTAGCGCTCGACGACGTTCAGGCGCTTGGCATCCGTGTCGGCGTTCAGGTACTCGAGGCGGATGTTCTCGAGCGTCTGGTCGCACGGCCAGCCGAACCAGTTGGAGCCGTCGCACGGCGTCTGCGCGCCCGAGTTCATCAGCGGATCGGACATGAACGGACCCGTGCCCCAGGTGTGGAACACGTGCCAGCCGCCCTTGTTGACCGACGGCGCCTCCTTGATCGGGCGGCGCGAGACGAGCGTCGCCCAGTCCATGGTCTGGACCTCGACGTTGAACCCGGCCTGCTTCATCAGCTGGGCCGAGATCTGGGTCAGGGCCGAGATCACCGGCTGGTCCGACGGATCCATCAGGACGATCGGCTCGTTCTTGTAGCCGGCCTCCTGCAGCAGCGCCTTGGCCTTGGCCGGCTTGGCGCCGGGTGCCGCCCAGTCGTTGTTGACGCCGGCCTTGCTCTCGAGCGGCGTGCCGCACATGAAGACCGCCCAGCAGAGCGTCCGCATCGAGGAATCGGACTGCATGACCTGCAGGTACTGGTCCTGGTCGACCGCGTAGAGCAGCGCCTGGCGGACCTTCGGGTTGTTGAACGGCGGCACCAGACTGTTCGGCCGCATCATGGTCTGGTTGCCGATCTTGTCCATGACCCGAAGCTCGACCATCGGGTTGGCCTTGAGCATCGGCAGCAGGTCCGGCGGGATCACCTCGATCGCGTCGGCCTCACCCTTCATCACCGCCTGGACGCGGGTGTTGGCGTCGGGGATGTAGACCCACTCGACCGCGTCGACCTTTACCACCTTGCCGCCGGCGGCGCCGTCGGCCGCCTCGGCGCGCGGCTTGTAGCCCGCGAACTTCCGGTAGATTACGTTGTGGCCGGGATTCCAGTCCTTCGCCGCGAAGGTGAAGGGGCCGGAGCCGATCATCGTGGTGACCGCGGTGTTCGGGTCGATGCGCGCTTCCTGCTCGCGCATGATGAACAGCGGATTGGCGGACGTGCCGAGCACGGCCAGCATCGGCGCGAACGGCGACTTGAGCTTGATCTCGAAAGTGTCGGCGCCCGTTGCCTTGGTCTCGGCGATACGGGTGATCATGGTGCGGCCGAGCGTGTTCTTCGCCGCCCAGCGCGACATCGAGGCGACGACGTCCTTCGCCTGAACCGGCGAGCCGTCGTGGAAGGTGATGCCCGGACGGAGCTTGAAGGTCCAGGTCAGGCCGTCGGCGCTCACCTGGTGGCTGTCGACCATCTGGGGCTTGTAGACCCACTTGCTGTCCGGCGCGTACAGCACGTCGTAGACCATGTAGCCATGGGTCTGGGTCGTGCCGATGGTGGTGAACAGCGGGTCGAGCACCTTGAGATCGGCGTCGGGGATGTACTTGATGGTCTTTTGCGCCGCTGCCGGGCCGGCGAGCGCCAGCGCGGCGACGGCAGCTGCCGCCAGCGGGATCAGTCCTCGGATCGTCTTCATGTGCGCGTGAACCTCCTGTTCTCGTTTGCGGGAGAAGAACTCCCGTTTCTCGCCGTAAATGCCGCAGCTTGATTGCGGCACCGAGGCCGGCCTAGCCTTGGGACCGGTCGCGGGGGATCGATTTCCGATCATCAAACACCGGCCGGCGGCGGGGATCAACCGCCTTGGCGGAAAGGGAGAAACGATGGCGGTCGATGCAGGCAAGTTGCACCGGGAAGCGATCGTCATCGATGCGGTCTGCCCGCTGCTCAGCGGCCAGAAATACACCGACTGGTACATCGAGGGCGGGGTCACCATCGCCGCGCCGTCGGTGGGCGCGATAGAGGGCATCGCCCCCACCATGCGAAGCATCGCTGCCTGGAAATCCTTCATCGCCCGGAACTCGGGCAATGCCGGGCGGATGACCCAGGTCACCAGCGTGAAGGAAATGCGCCAAGCGAAGAAGGATGGCCGGTTCGGTCTCTACTTCCACTTCCAGGGTACCGACCCGATGGAAGACGACCTCGACCTGGTGCACGCCTACAAGGACCTCGGCGTCGGCATCATGCAGCTCTGCTACAACGTCCGGAACCGCGTCGGCGACGGTGCCGACGAGCGCCAGGACACGGGCCTCTCGTATTTCGGCGTCGAGATGGTCAAGAAGCTGAACGAGGCCCGCGTCATCGTCGACGTGGCGCATACCGGCATCAAGACGAGCTTCGATGCGCTCGAGATCTCCGAGCGGCCGGTGATCTGCAGCCACGGCAACCCGCGCGGCGTCAAGAACTCCCACCGCAACCTGCCGGACGACCTGATCAAGGCGATCGCCGCCCAGGGCGGCGTGATCGGCATGGTGGGTTTCCCCGCCTTCGTCGCCGACAACCCGGCGCCGACCCTCGACCAGTTCATCGATCACATCGCCTACACCGCCGACCTGGTCGGCATCGACCATATCGGCCTCGGCATCGACTACTATAGCGGCCAGTACATGGTCATGCCGGACGACCAGGCGAAGGTCTTCTACGACTCCTGGATCGCCAGCGGAAAGTGGCGGCCCGGCACATATCCCCCGCCGCCGCACAAGTATCCTGAAGGCATCGAGACGCCGCGCACCTTGCCCAAGCTCACCGAGCGCATGATCGAGCGCGGCTTCTCGGCCGAGGACACCAGGAAGGTGCTGGGCGAGAACTGGATGCGCGTCTACGAGCAGGTCTGGGGCGCCTGATGGCCATCGACGCCGCGAAGCTGCACCAGGAAGCGATCGTCATCGACGCAGTCTGTCCGCTGCTGCGCGGGCAGAAATACACCGACTGGTACATCGAGGGTGGGGTCACCATCGCCGCCCCCTCCGTGGGCGCGTTGGACGGCATCGACGTCACCATGCGGAGCGTCGCCGCCTGGAAGGCTTTCATCCAGCGCAACTCCGGCAATGCCGGAAAGGTGACGCAGGTCTCGAGCGTGAAGGAGATGCGGCAGGCGAAGAAGGACGGACGCCTGGGCCTCCTCTTCCACTTCCAGGGTACCGACCCGATGGAAGACGACCTCGACATGGTCCACGCCTACAAGGACCTCGGCGTCGGCGTCGTACAGCTCTGCTACAACGTCCGGAACCGCGTCGGCGACGGCGCCGACGAGCGCCAGGACTCGGGGCTTTCGTATTTCGGCGTCGAGATGATCAGGAAGATGAACGAGGCCCGCGTCATCGTCGACGTCGCGCATACCGGGATCAAGACCAGCTTCGACGCGCTCGACGTCTCCGAGCGTCCGGTCATCTGCAGCCACGGCAACCCGCGCGCCGTGAAGGACTCTTATCGGAACCTTCCGGACGACCTGATGAAGGCCATTGCGCAACAGGGTGGCGTGATCGGCATGGTGGGTTTCCCGGCCTTCGTCGCCGACGACCCGGCGCCGACGCTGGACCAGTTCATCGACCACATCTCCTATACGGTCGATCTCGTCGGCGCCGACCACGTCGGCCTCGGCATCGACTACTACAACGGCCAGTACCTGGTGATGCCGGACGACCAGGCGAAGGCCTACTACGACGCGCGCATCAAAAGCGGCAAGTGGCGGCCCGGCACATATCCGCCGCCGCCGCACAAGTATCCTGAAGGCATCGAGACGCCGCGCACGCTCCAGAAGCTGACCCAGCGCATGGTCGAGCGCGGTTTCTCCGCCGAGGACACCGGGAAGGTGCTCGGCGAGAACTGGCTGCGGGTCTACGAGCAGGTCTGGGGCATCTGATGACCGAAGCACTCTCCGCCGCGGCTCGGCGGATCGTCGAGGCTCATGGCGCGCCCGGCGTCGCCTTGTCGATCCTCAAGGACGGCAAGCCGGTCTGGCGCGAGTGCATCGGCGTCATGTCGACCAGGACGAACAAGCCGCTGCACGACCGTGCGACCTTCGACATCGGCTCGATCTCGAAGACCTTCAATGCAGCAACCGTCGGCATGCTGGTCGAGGACGGCAAGCTTTCCTGGGACACGCGCGCGATCGACGTGCTGCCGGGATTCCGCCTCTCCGACGACAGCCTCTCCGGCCACGTCACCATGCGCGACCTCGTCGGCCAGTCGGTCGGCTTCGGCGAGGACAACATCATGAACTACAACTCGCGCTTCACGCGGTCGGAGATCATCTCGCTGATCCCGACTTTGCCGCTGCGCGCGGGTTTCCGCGCCGAATGCGCCTACCAGCAGTTCGGGCCGATCATCGCGACCGCGATCGTCGAGCGCCTGACCGGCATGAACTGGGAGGATTACGTCGAGCGCGAGGTGCGCGGCCGGCTCGGCATGGACGAGACCTGGGGCAGCTATTTCCGAATGCCCGATCCGTCGATCGCCTGCGATCCGCATATCGATCTCGGCGACGGCAAGATGAGCGTGATCCCGCACCGGAACTTCGATGCGCTGTCGGCGACCGGCGGCATGACTTCGACGCTCCGAGACGCGGAAACCTGGTTCTCCGCCTTCGCCTGCGGCGGCGCCGTGAACGGCAGGCGCCTGCTGAAGCCCGAGACGGTCGAGGAAATGCTGACGCCGCGCGTCGCCGTCCGCCGCAACGGCATCCATCCGCAGCGCTGGGCCAGCCGATACGAGGCGAACTTCGTCAGTTACGGCCTCGGCTGGTACGCCCACGATTTCGCGGGGCGGCGTATCAACGAGCACACCGGGGCACTGGAGGGATTCCTGGTGCTGGGATGCTCGGTGCCGTCCGAGCGGGTCGCGGTCGTCATCTACACCAACCAGCACCAATCGGCGGCGATCAATCCGCTCCGCTATCTGCTGCTGGCGCATGCCTTTGGCATCGAGCAGAAGGATTGGGACGCGCGTTCCAAGGCCTTCGCCGGTGAGGCCAAGCGCGCGCCGCAGATGATCGCCGGCGAACC
>JAEULB010000138.1 GCA_016792585.1 Rhodospirillaceae bacterium | reverse complement strand
GTCATCGACCAGCATTGGCCGGAAGACTTGGAACTGATGTCGAACAATTTCTGAGCATCGAGACCGAGTCGCTGGGCCAAAGCGAAGCCCTCGGCAGTCGCGATCATCGAAATTCCGAGAATCATGTTGTTGCAGATCTTGGCGGCCTGGCCGTTCCCAGGCCCGCCGGCATGGACGATGGTCTTGCCCATCTTCTCGAGAATCGGCTGGGCCTTGGCGAACGCCGCCTCCGTTCCCCCGACCATGAAGGTCAATGTCCCCGCCTCCGCCCCGCCTACGCCGCCCGAAACCGGCGCGTCGAGCAGCAGCACGCCCTTCGCCTTGGCCGCCGCCTCCATGTCGCGGGCGGTCGCGACGTCGATGGTCGAGGAATCGATCAGGAGCGCCCCCGACTTCATCGCCGCCAGGACGCCGCCCTTGCCGGTCAGCACCTCGCGGACATGGGCCCCCGCCGGCAGCATGGTGACGACCGCCTCGGCCACGCTTGCGGCTTCGGCCGCAGATCCCACCGGCTTCACCCCGGTCGCGGCATCGAGATTCGCCTTCACCAGGTCGAAGCCGATCACCTCGTGGCCGGCCTTGACCAGGTTGCGGGCCATCGGCCCGCCCATGTTGCCGAGCCCGATGAAGCCGATCCTAGCCATGCCTTCCTCCCGTTGAGCCTTGATCAGGCGAATTCGAGATCGCCCGTTTTCGGAGCTTCAAAATAGCGCGCGACGTCGGCGTCAGTCACCTCGGCCAGCGTCGGCGGCCTCCACTTCGGCGACTGGTCCTTGTCGACCAGCAGCGCCCGGATGCCCTCGAAGAAGTCGTGCCCGGCCATGAACGCCTGGGTCATCCGGTATTCCATGACCAGCACGTCCTCGATCGAAAGACCGGCGCCGCGGCGGAGCTGCTCGAAGGTCACCTTCAGACTGGTCGGCGATTTCGCGCGAAGCGTCTTCAACGTCTCTTGGGCCCAGTCGGAGCCCTCGGCTTCCAGTGCAGCCAGGATCGCCTCGACCGAGCCGCCGGCGAAGGTCCGGTCGATCTCGGCCTTGGCGGCTGCCAAAGCCGGCTGGCCGGGATCGGCCGAGATCTTGCTGATCGCGGTCTCGACCTCCAAGCCGGCGACGAGGTCGCGCCTGAACCCTTCGAGCGCGGCACTCGGGGCATAGTGCGTGGCGAGGCCGACATAAAGCGCATCGGAGGCGCGCACCCGGGCGCCGGTCAGCGCCAGATAGAGGCCCATCTTTCCCGGGCAGCGGTTGAGGAACCAGGTCGCACCGATATCCGGGAAGAGGCCGATGCCGGTCTCCGGCATCGCCGCCATGGTCTTCTCGGTCGCGACCCGATGGTTGCCATGGACCGAGAGTCCGAGGCCGCCGCCCATGGTGATGCCGTCGAGCAGCGCGACATGGGGCTTGCCGAGCCGATGGATCAGCCGGTTGAGCTGATACTCCTCGGAGAAGAACACCCGGTTCAGGTCACTGGGCGCGGTCTTGACGGAGTCGTAGACGGCGCGGACGTCGCCGCCGGCGCAGAAGGCTTTCCCTCCCTCGCCTTCGATCACCACGGCGCGGATCGCCGGATCCTTCGCCCACTCCACGAGGCGCTTATAGTAGGCGCGGATCATATCGAGCGTCAGCGCGTTCAGCGCCCTCGGCCGCGACAGCGTGACGAAGGCGATGCCGCCCTCGACCGCGAAGCGGATGTCGGAAGTCTCGGTCACCGGGGATCCTCTTGGGTGATCTTGAGCGGGTCTACAGGGCGCGCGGCAAGTGGGTCAACTCCGGCGGCGAAGACTGAGCGTCGCGACGGCAACGCCAAGCATGACAAGCGCCGCGCCGGCGAGACGTTCCACGCCGAAACGCTCGCCGAACACCAGCGCCGACGAGGCCATGCCGAAGATCGGGATCAGCAGCGCATAAGGGCTCACCACCGCCATCGGGTAGAGCGACAGCAGGCGCCCCCAGGCGACGTAGCCGAACCAGGTCGAGACGATGGCGAGATAGAGAAGCGCGCCGACGTCCCGCCAGCCGGTATTCAGGATCGCCGCGACCACGTCGCCTTCGAGCATGTACGAGGCGATCAGCGCGGGGACCGGGGGTATCAGGCTGAGCCAGAGGGTGAGCGCGAAGCGGTCGACCGGGCCGATGCTCTTCTGCATCACGTTGCCGATCGCCCAGCTCGCCGCCGCCGCCAGGGTCAGCACGAAGCCGATCACGGTCATCGTCGCGTCCACGGTGGTGGCGACCACGCCTAAGCCGGCGAGCGCCACGCCGCCGCCGACCAGCTGCCTTGCCGTCACCCGCTCGCCGAGAGCGACCATCGCGAAGGCCGGAGTCAGGAAGGCCTGGCTCTGCATCAGGATGGAGGCCATGCCCGGCGTCATGCCGAGCTCCATGCCGGCGAACAGGAAGGCGAACTGCAGCACGAACAGGAACAGCGACAGCGTCACCAGCTTCGGCCACGGGATCGCCGGGCGCGGCACGAGCATCACCGGTGCCGCCGAGATCGCGAAGCGAAGCGCGATCAGCAGCAGCGGCGGATAGGCATCCAGCCCCCAGCGGATGGCAATGAAGTTGCATCCCCAAAGAGCGGCGACGAGGACGGCGAGCGCGACATGGCGAAGCGGCATGGCGCGGGAATGACCGATGACGGATCGGGACGCAAGCGTCGTCTTCAAAGGATGCTACGATGCCGGCGATGGACCTCTCACCCGACGAACGCCGCATCGCCGACGGCGCCGATGGCGCCGCCAAGGCGATGGCGATGCGGCTGGTCTCCGAGACCGGAAGGCTGCTCGGCGCGCAGCGCCTGCTGCCGATCGTCTCGTCCCATGTCGATGGCTGTCTCTATCACGGCGACTCCGGCACCTACTTCGCCGAACGACTGGCATCGGACGGCGGCCAGGTCGCGGTGCCCACCACACTCAACGTCGGTGCGCTCGACCTCCTGCATCCCGACCGTGTGAAGGGCGATGCTCACCACCGCGAGATGTCGCTCCGCATGATGCGGGCCTACGAGATGCTCGGTTGCCGGCCGACCTGGACCTGCGCGCCCTATCAGGCCGGGCATCGGCCGGCGGTCGGAACCGACGTCGCCTGGGGCGAGTCCAACGCCGTCGCGTTCTGCAACTCGGTGCTGGGCGCGCGCACCAACCGCTACGGCGACTTTCTCGACATCGCCTGCGCGCTGGTCGGCCGCGCACCCGACTATGGCCTGCATCGCGCCGAGAACCGGCGGGCGACGGTCGTCGTCGACGCATCCGGCCTGTCGCCGGCGCTTCGCAACGCGGATGTCTTCTATCCCGTGCTCGGCACCTGGCTCGGCGCCGAGATCGGTGCCGAAATCGCCGCGATCGACGGATTGCCGCCGAAGCAGGGCGAGGATCGCCTCAAGGCGCTTGGCGCCGCCGCGGCATCCGCCGGCGCCGTCGGCCTCTTCCACGTCGTCGGATCGACGCCGGAGGCGCCGACGCTGACCGCGGCGACTCAGGCCGGCCCCACGCGCGCGATCCGCCTGACGCCCGAGATGGTCCGCACGGCACGCGACCGGCTCTCCACCGCCCGCGACGGCGCGATCGACTGCGTTGCACTCGGAAGTCCGCACTTCAGCGAGGCCGAGTTCGCCGCGCTGAAGCGCCTGGCCTCCGGCAGGCGCTTTCGCGTGCCGCTCTATGTCTGCACCCGCCGCGACCTGGTCGAGCGCGAGGATCTCTCTGGGCTCGAAGCCGCCGGCGCCTTGATCGTCGCCGACACCTGCGTCGTGGTGACGCCGATCCTGCCGGCGGGCGCCGGCACGCTGATGACCAATTCCGGCAAGTTCGCGCATTACGGTCCGGCGAACCTGGGATACGACGTCGTCTACGGCAGCCTCGAGGATTGCGTCGCCTCTGCCGTCGAAGGCCGTGTGGTCCGCGACGAGAGCGTATGGCGATGATGCTCGACGGCGAGATGCTGATCGCCGGACACGGTGCCGGCACGATCCTCCGGGTCGACCACCCGATCAGCTTCTGGGGCGGTGTCGATCCGAAGACCGCTCTCATTTCCGATCCGCGCCATCCGCGCCACGGCGAGCGCCTCGCCGGCCGCGTCGTCGCGATCGCGGAGCTGAGGGGATCGAGTTCATCCTCTGCGGTACTGCTCGAGCTGATTCACGCGAAAATCGCGCCGGCGGCGATTCTGCTCCGCGATACCGACGCGATTCTGGCGCTCGGCGCGCTGGTTGCTCGCGAGATGGGGTATGGCGATCTGGCGATGGTAAAATTGCCGCCAGACAAGTTCACCCTTCTTACCGAGGGCAGGCGTGCCCATGTGGAAGGGTCGCGCGTCACCCTCGACTGAGGAGCCCGCTCATGCCTTCCCCGCCCACACCCGATCCGTTCGCCGATCCGCAGGTCCGCCCGCGTTACACCGGCGTTCCGACATTCATGCGGGCGCCGTTCGTCGAAGACTGGAAAGGCATCGACATCGGCCTGATCGGCGTGCCCTTCGACGGCGGCGTCACCAATCGCACCGGCGCTCGGCACGGACCACGCGAGGTCCGCAACATGTCGAGCTTCATGCGGAAGATGAACCAGTCGACGAAGGTGGCGCCTTTCGACATCTGCCGGGTCGCCGATCTCGGCGATGCCTGGGTCAGGAGCCCTTTTCATCTCGTCAGCAGCCTGGACGAGATATCCTCCTTCTACACGAAGGTGAATGAAGCCGGCATCGCGCCGGTCTCATGCGGCGGCGATCATTCGGTCACGCTGCCGATCTTCCGCGGAATCGCCGGGCATCGACCGGTCGGCATGGTGCATTTCGACGCCCATTGCGACACCGGCGACGACTATCTGGGATCGCGCTTCCATCACGGCGCGCCGTTCCGGCGTGCGGTCGAGGAAGGGCTTCTCGATCCCAAGCGCACCGTCCAGATCGGCATCCGCGGGTCGTTGAACGATGCCGATCTCTGGAAGTTCAGCCACGACTCCGGCATGCGCGTCATCTACATGGACGAGTTCTACGAGCTCGGCCCCAAAGGCGCGATCGCCGAGGCTCGCCGGATCGTCGGCGACGGCCCCACCTATGTGAGCTTCGACGTCGACGGCCTCGATCCGGTCTATGCGCCGGGTACCGGCACGCCCGAGGTCGGGGGCTTCACGACGGTCGAAGCACTGATCATGCTGCGCGGCCTGCAGGGGTTGAACCTGATCGGTGGCGATGTCGTCGAAGTGGCGCCGCCCTTCGACCAGACCGGCAACACGGCACTGGTCGGTGCGACGGTCATGTTCGAGATCCTCTGCATCGTCGCGGAGTCGGTGGCGAGGCGGCGTAGAGGCGCCTGATCCTCCCGTTTCGCCGATCGGAACGAGACTTTCCGATCGGACAGGAGTTGGTGCTAGCGTCGACCACCAATTAGAGACGCACGGCGTCCTGTCCCGGGAGGAATCCATGCACGCTCACGCCCGTAACGGCGCGCTCGCCATCGCGCTGACCTTGCTCGCCACGACCAGCCTCGCCCACGCGCAGAAGCGCGGCGGCGATCTCGTGATCCTGCAGCAGACGACGCCGACCTCGCTCGATGCGATCACGACCATCGAGCAGGGTTCGCGCAATGTGAACCTGCACATGTTCGAGATGCTGATCGCGCGCGACGAGGGATCCAACCCGATCCCGGACCTCGCCTCGAAGTTCGAGGAGAGCGCCGACGGCCTCACCTACACCTTCACGCTTCGCCAGGGCGTGAAGTTCCACAATGGCAAGGAGATGACGAGCGAGGATGCGAAGGCCAGCGTCGAGCGCTATGCCCGCATCGGCTTCGACCGCACCGACTTCGCCAAGATCAAGGCGGTCACCGCACGAGACAAGCATACGCTCGTCATCACTTTGAACGAACGCGTGCCGAGCTTTATCGACCAGCTGAGCTCGCCCCGCGCGCCGATGGTCGTGATTCCCGCCGAGGAGGCGGGCAAGGAGGCCGGCAAGATCAATATGATCGGCACCGGCCCCTACCAGTTCGTCGAGTATCTCGCCGACAGCCACGCGAAGCTCAAGCGCTTCGACGGCTACATGCCGAATGAAGCGGCGAAGGACCGCGACGGCTTCGGCGGGAAGAAGATCCCCTACGTCGACACGGTGACCTTCCGCATCATGCCCGAGGCGAATGCCCGGCTCGCGGCGCTCGAGACCAAGGCCGCGCATTTCTCGGAGTCGGTCCCGAACCAGGCCGCCAAGCGCCTCAAGGACAGCAAGGACATCACCATCCTGAAGCTGCTCCCGTGGAGCATGGCCTTCACGATCATGAATGCCGGCCCGGGCGGCGGTGCGACCGCGAAGCTCGGCGTTCGCCGTGCCATGCAGGCCGCGATCGACGTCGAGGAATTGATGCTCGCCGCCAACGACGACGTGTTCCGGCTGGATCATGCCTTCATCTATCCCGAGAGCCAGTACTCGACCGGCGATGTTGGCAAGGCGGTCTACAACCAGGCCAATCCCGAGAAGGCGAAGAAGCTGCTCACCGAGGCCGGATACAAGGGCGAGGAGATCGTGCTGCTCGCCGCGTCCGAGGTTGCCGCCGTCAAGAACCAGGCGGTGATGTTCGCCGAGCAGCTGAAGGCGGTCGGCATGAAGGTTCGCATCGACTACTTCGATGCACCGACCTACACGGCGAAGGCCCAGCAGCCGGATGGCTGGAACGTCTACATGGGCGAGTTCGGCCTGGCGCCTGCAGTCGGCCCCTACGGCCTGCCCAACTTCTGGACCGGCCCGAAGAACTGGCAGAAGCTCCAGGATCCCGAGCTCGACGCCGCGTTCCTCGACCTCAAGAACAAGCTGACGCTCGCCGAGCGCAAAGCCGCCGCCGCGCGCTTCTACACGCGCGTCACCGACCAAGCGTACTCGGTCCGGCTCGGCGACAACGGCCTGCTCCAGGCGGTGCGGAACGAGGTCAAGAACTTCACCCCCTATCGCATCCCGCGCGCCTGGGGCGTCTGGCTCGAATAGCGCTCACGTTAGGAAGCCCCCATGTCGCGTCCGAACATCGTCCTTCTCATGCCCGACCAGCAGCGGGCGGACTCGCTCGGCTGCTACGGCAACGTCTTCACCAGGACGCCGGAGGTCGATCGGCTGGCGCGGCAGGGCGTGCGCTTCAACCGAGCCTTCACCACCTGGCCGGTCTGCACGCCCGCGCGCGGCACGATGTGGAGCGGGACTTATCCGCACAAGCATCAGCTGATCGACAACGTCTATGGCGTCGACGATGCCTTCGCGACGCTGGCCGCCGTCCGCATCACGCTGTTCGACGTGCTCAAGGCTGCCGGCTACACGACCGCGCACTTTGGCAAGTGGCACCTCGGCGAGAAGCAGCCGAAGTACTTCGACGTCTGGGAAGAGACCTTCAATTCGCGCGTCCATCACTGGATCGGCGGCGTCGACTCCGGCGTCTGGCGGCCGGGGCTACAGACCGATCGCTGCATCCAGTTCCTGAACGCGCGCAAGGCGGACGACCCGCCCTTCTGCATGGTGCAGGGCTACTACCCGCCGCACGATCCCTACACGGCTCCGAAGGAGTACTTCGCGCACTATCGCGACAAGGGCGTACCCTTCGCCGGCTACTACGCCTCGGTCACCGCGATCGACCATGAGGTAGGGCGCATCCTCGACGCGCTGGAGCGCAACGGACAGCGCCACAACACGCTGGTGATCTTCTTCGCCGACCACGGCGACACCTTCTTTTACCGCGACGACGGCGAGCACAAGTTCGTCTGCACCGACGACTCGATCCGCATCCCCTTCGTCTTGAGCTGGCCAGCGATGCTGCCGCCCAACACCAGCTGCGAGCGCATGGTCGGGCTGCAGGACCTGATGCCGACAGTGCTCGACGCCGCCGGCGTTGCTCCACCCGACGGAGTGCACGGCATGAGCGTGCTGCCGATCGCCCGCGGCGAGAACACCCCCTGGCGCGACCACTACTATGTGCAGAACCGCACGCACCGCCGCTCGATCACCCAGCGCGCCTATCGCACCGACGACTGGAAGCTGATCGGCAGCGTCGAAGGCGGTAGCCACGCGCTCTACGACCTGAAGCGCGACCCGGAAGAGGAATGGGATCTGTTCCTGACGCCACGCGAGGACGTCATGAACCGCTTTCGCACCGAGCCGAGCTATGCCGGAAAGGCACGCGAGCTCGCCAACGGCATGCGTGCCGCCGCCCTGGCGATCGGCGACACCGAAGGTGTGGCGATCGCCGACCGCGTGCTGACGGCGCTAGCCGGTCGCTAGGCACCAGGCGCGCCAGGCGGCGCGGAAGGCTTCGCCGCGCGCCCGACCATAGGACTTGCGGTCCGCGAGGCGCGAGGCGCTCGCTTGCGCACGCAACGAGGCACGGATCTCGCCCAGGCGGCCGATATCGGACGCGAGCATCGAGGCGCGCGCGACGTAGTCCGCCTCGTCGGCCGCAATCCCCTCGGCGAAACCGACCGACGACAGCAGCGACACGCTGTAGCGTCCGGCCATGCGGTCGCCGGCGAGCGTGACCACCGGCACTCCCATCCACAGAGCCTCGCAGGTCGTGGTGACACCGCCGTAGGGAACCGGGTCGAGCGCGATGTCGATCTCGTTGAGGAAGTTCAGGTGGTCGAGGAAGCCTGACGTCCAGGGCCGAAGCTCGAGGCGATCCGCGCCCACTCCTTCCCGCTCGAAAAGGCTGGCGAAGTGCGCGCGTACCCTTTCGCCCGAAAAGCCCCGCCCCTTGACCACCAGCCTCGCTGAAGGCGCCGCCCGCAGCGTCTTCGCCCAGAGCGCCACGGTCGACGGCGTAACCTTCACCAGAGCGTTGGTCGAGCCGAAGGTGACGCGCCGGTTGGCGAGCACCGGCAGCGGCCCGACTGGCGGCAGTTCGATCAGCGGATCGTAGCAATAGCCGAGAGGGAGTCTCAGCACGCGCTCGGTGAAATGAGCATCGTGCTCCGGCGGCGTCAGCAGCGGATCGCCGACGATCCAGTCGGCCGCGGCCGAGCCGGAGGTTCCGAGCGCCAAGTCGAGGATCACCACCGGCGCGGGACGGCGGACGACCGCCGGGAAGCGCGGCCCGCCGAGATGCCCGACCACGTCGACCAGAACGTCGATGCGGTCGCGACGGACGAGTTCGGCCAGCCCCGCGTCGTCCATCGTCGCCGTGACCCGCCAGCCGTCGCTGGCGAGACGATAGCGCTTGGTGTAGCCGTCCTCCTGGTCCGCAGGAATGTCGGAGTAGGTAATCACTTCGATCCCGTGCGCCCGACGGTCAAGCCCTTCGAACCCGGGAAGCGCGACGAAGGCGTGGGTGTTGCCGCGAAGGTTCGGGCCGCCGATCACGCCGACGCGGATCGTGCGATCGGGATCGCGAGAGTGATCGAAACGCGGCAGCGCCGTCGGCGGCAGATGCTTTCGGCACCAATCCTCGCGGATCCGCCGGATCGCGGCGCCGTCGAGGGCCGGATCGAAGACCAGCGCCGAAAGGATCGCGCGGTTGGCCTCGGGATGATCCGGTCGCTGCGCCAGGATCTGGCGGTTGGCCTTGGTGGCGCGGTCGAGCAGGCCGAGGAAGTTCAGCAGCGCCGCCAGCGGGATCAGCGCGTCGAGGAACTCCGGCCTGAGCACCACCGCGCGTTCGTAGGCCGAGACCGCGGCCTCGATCAGGTTCTGGTTCTGCAGCGCCGAGCCTAGGTTGAACCAAGCGTCGCTGCGTGCAGGCTCGAAGACCAGCGCACGCCGGTAGCTTCGCGTCGCGACCGGCAACCGCCCAGCCCGCTGCTCGGCGGTACCGAGATTGTTGTGGGCATCGGCGAGGTCCGGCCGCAGATGCGTGGCCCGGCTCCAGGCGCGACGCATGCCGTCGGCATCCGCGCGCGCGGCGAGCGCGCCGAGATTGACCCAGGCCGGCGCGATCGTCGGATCGAGAGCCAGGGCACGTCGATAGGCGTCGACGCGTCCGCGCTGCCGTCCAGCGTTCGCCCAGTTGAGCGCGCGCTCGCTCGCCAGCGAGGGCTCGTTGGGTGCCAGGCGGGATGCGGTCACATACGAACGGTCCGCGGCCTCGGCGTCACCCAGGCGCGTCAGCACCCGCGCCAGCCGGACATGGGATTCGAGCCGGCCTGGCCGAAGCGCGACTGCCCGATTCCACGCAGCGGCGGCTTCCGGCAAGCGTTCGAGGCTTTCCTCCGCCATCGCCAGGCCTTCCCAGGTCGGCGCGGCCCGCGGTGCGAGGATCGTCGCGCGCCGCATCGCACCGGTCGCCGAAGCGACGTCGCCGCGTGCCGCCAGAACGAAGCCGAGCTTGAGCCAGCCTTCCGCGGCTTGCGGCGCTTCAGCCAGTGCCCGCTTGAGGGGCAGCGGATCGAGATTGACCTGGGTCACGCGGACCAGCTCCGCCACATCCGCCGGTAGGCTCCCTCGACCGCGCGGGCGTAAGCCGGGCCGTTGCAGAGGCGCGAGGATGCCATCCGCTGGCGGAGCGTCGCCCGCAGCACGGCGAGCCCGGCCGTGTCCTCGGCGAGTCCGGCCGCGCGTTCGACATAGGTGTCGATGTCGTCGGCGGCGAGCTCGCGCAGACCAACCGCCTCGAGGAAGGCGCCGCCGTATCGGCCGAGCACCCGATCGCCGTTGAGGGAGACGACCGGCACGCCCATCCACAGCGCTTCGCAGGTGCTGATCACGCCGCCATAGGGAAAGGTGTCGAGCGCGATGTCGATCTCGCGGAAGATCGCCAGGTGCTCTCCCTGGGTCGCGGTCCAGCCGCGAAGCAGGATGCGGTCGGGATGGATGTTGCGGCTGTCGAAAAACGCGAGCAGCCGCTCGGCCACTGCCGGATCCTCATAGGCCTTGGCCTTCAGGACCAGTCGCGAGTGCTCGACATGCCCGAGCACATTGGCCCATGCTTCAAGGCAGCGATACGACAGCTTCGCCGGCTGGTTGAGGCTGCCGAAGGTGACGTAGCCGGCGGTGGTCGCCGGCAGCGGCGAGACTTCGGGCGTGGTTTCCAGCGGATCGTAGGCGAAGGCGAGGTCGATCCGCTCGATGCGCTCGGAGAAATGCGCCTCCGCTTCCTTGGGCGTGAGATGCGCATCTCCGATCGCCCAGCCGACCGCGTCCAGGCCGAAGCTGCCCATCAGCAGCATGTTCACCTGGATCGGTGCCGGCTTGTGCGCCAACGCGAGCAGCCTCGATCCGGTCGGGTATCCGAGGATGTCGACGGCGATGTCGATGCGGTCTTCGCGGATGCGCCGTGCCAGCGCCTCGTCGGAGAGGCCGTGGGTCACATGGAATGTCGAGGCGGCACGGTAGCGCTCAGTGACCGCATCCTCGGCAGTCGCGGGCAGGTCCGAATAGCAGACGACCTCGAAGCTCCGACGGTCGTGCGCCTCGACCAGCGGAAGGATCGAGACCGAAGCCGTGTGCAGGCGAAGGGCGTCGGCGCCGACATAGGCGACGCGGAACTTGCGATCGGGATCCCGCCGGTCCGGATAGTTGCGTGGTGCCAGCGCCGGGAGCCGCGCCGCCAAGGGCCGCGCATACAGCGCATCGAAACGGCGGCAGAGGGCGAGTTCGCTCGCTCCGGTCGACGTGTCGAGCAGGCGGACCAGGTTGATCAGGTTGGCGAGGATGCCCGGCTTGTCGGGCTGCAACGCATGCGCCCGGCGCATCGAGGCGGCCGCCGCCTCGACATCGCCCCGCGCATGATGGACGCTGGCGGCGTTGAGCCAGGCGGAGCCGTTGCCGGGCGCAAGGGCCAGCGACTGGCGATAAGCGGACCTCGCCTCGTCGAAGCGGCGCTGGGTTCGACGCACGTTCGCGAGGTTGAAGCAGGCGTCGGCGTAGTCGCGCTTGAGCGCCAACGCCGACCTGAGGCTGCGGACCGCGCCGTCGAGGTCGCCTTCCGTCTCCAGCGCGACGCCGAGGTTGTTGTGCGCCTCAGGCACCATCGGCGCCCGCTTGACCGCCTCGCGATAGGCCTGCAATGCCTCGGGCCGGCGGCCGAGCGTACCGAGGGCATTGCCGAGATTGATGTGGAACTCGCCGCGTCGCTGGCCGAGGGCCTCGGCCTTGAGCACGGCCATCCCGATCAGCGTCACCGCGCGGCCCGCATCGCCTTTCCGCAATGCAAGGATGCCAAGGAGATGCAGCACGTCGGGGTGATCCGGCAGTGCCGCGCTCGCCGCCGCCAGCGCCGTCTCTGCCGCATCGAGCCGCCCCTCGCCGAGCGCGCGATGGCCTTCCAGCAGAAGCGCTTCGGGCCCGCTCATGGCGACGCGCACCAGTTGCGCCACACGCCGCGGATCGCCGCCTCGAAAGCGCGCGCATGCGCAGACGCGTCGAGGTGAGGCGACGCCAGAAGGCGCTCGCGAAGCCCGGTTCGCATCCGGGTTCGCCTGGGCAGGTCGGCTGCCAA
The DNA here is from genome assembly GCA_016792585.1 of Rhodospirillaceae bacterium. Classification (GTDB taxonomy): domain Bacteria; phylum Pseudomonadota; class Alphaproteobacteria; order SHVZ01; family SHVZ01; genus SHVZ01. Next base: position 5,497 of record JAEULB010000138.1, on the reverse strand, counting down.
GGCCGCGGCGGCGGCGACATAGTCCTCGTCGCCGATCGTCGCGAGATCGGTCAGCCCCACCTGCGTGAGGGTATCGAGGGTCATGCGCCCGATGAAGCGGTCGCCGATGCGGGCCACCACAGGCACGCCCATCCAGAGGGACTCGTAGGTCGTGGTCGAGCCGTTGAAGGGAAACGGATCGAGCGCCACGTCGAGCCGACGGAATTCTTCCAGATGCCCGTACCTCGATAGCTGCTCGCCTTGGAGCATGAGGCGTTCGCCGCCGATATCGTGGCGCGCGAAGAGCGCCCGGTATCGGGCCGATGTTGCCGGATCGCCGAACCGCCGTCCGTTCCGGAGCAGCAGACGGGAACCCGGAACCGCTTTCAGCACCCGCGCCCAGAGCGCAACCACCTCCGGCGTGACCTTCGCCGGATTGTGGAACGAACCGAAGGTGACGACGCCGGACGCCTGCGACGGTGGCGGGCCCGGATCGGGCGATCCCACGATCGGCGAATGCGGAACGAGGCAGGGAACCCGTAGAAGCCGCTCGGTGAAGATCTCGGTGCTTCCCGGCGGATGCAGGATGTCGTCGGTCAGCCAATAGTCGACGGTCGAGAGCCCCGTCGATCCGATCGCCCAAAGCGAAATCACCACGGGCGCCGGCTTGACTGCCAGCGGCACCGCCGAGTTGTAGGCGGTGTGCGGCGCGACCGCGACCAGGACATCGATGCGATCGTCGAGAATCGCACCGGCGACCACTTCGGGTCCGGCGCTCGCGAGGTCGCGGAACCCGTCCGCCATCGAGGCGAACTCCCGGGTCGTCTCGTCGACCAGCGGACTGGTCGAATAGAGGCGGACCTCGTGTCGGCCACGGTCGTGATTGCGGATCAGGCACTCGGCGCTCCAGGCGACCGGATGAACGCGGAAGTCGCCGGAAAGATATCCGAGGCGGATCTTCCGCTCCGGATCGCGGTCGTTGGCGAAGCGCGGAATCGAGGTCGGGACGCGGGCCGCCCAGGCGCGCTGCGCGGCGGCTAGCGTCTCTGGGGTCGAATGCGCGTCGTATGCCAGCGCGAACAGGAGATTGCTGCCGGCGTCGTGATAGCTCGGCCTGATCGTCGTCGCGCGGCGAAGGGGCACCTGGGCCCCATGCGCGTCTCCCAGCGCGACTGTCGCGTTACCGAGCATGTCATGGGCTTCTGCGTTTGCCGGAGCCAGGCCGATGGCCCTCTTAAGCGCCGCCAGGCTCTGGCCGATGCGCCCCTGCCAGGAATACGCGCCGCCGAGATTGCGCCATGGATCGACCGCGAGCGGCGTCAGCGCCAGCGCGCGGCGGAACCTCAGAATCGCCGGCGGCAGCACGCCGGCCCGCATGTCGACGGCGCCGAGATTGTTGTGCGCCTCGCCCGACTGGGGAGCGAGCGCGAGCGCCCGGCGCATCTCGGGCGCGGCACCGGGATCGCGTCGGTCGGCGAGGATGCCGCCGAGATTGAGCCGGGGCTCGACCGCCAGCGGATCGAGCCTGAGCGCACGGCCGAACCAGGCGGACGCCTCGTCGTTCCGGCCGAGCAGCCGGAGCATGACGCCGAGCGTATTGATGAAGAGGCCGCGCTGCGCCTCGCCGGCGACCGCGCGGCGCGCCATCGCAAGCGAATCTTGCCTGGGTTCGGTCCGGCAGCCGATCGCGGCCAGCAGATGGACGATCTCGGCGTTGCCAGGCGCGAGCTTCAGCAGGCTGCGGCAGACGGCATCGGCCTCCTCGAGCCGCCCCTCGCGGAACATTCGCAAGGCGTGGGCGAAGGTGGTGTCGAGAAGGGCCATGCCGGCAGGGCGCGTCACGAGTCGGGATATATCATCCGCTGGCGCCGGAGCCGAGCCGAGAACGGCAGCCGGAAGATCCGAATCACCCGATGATTACAAAGTCCTGTACGCCTTTGCAGGGCAATGGTAGGAGGGTCGCGGACGAACCAGAAAGCCTGCCATGGAGCCGAGTTCGAGCCCGTCGTCTAAAGACCTCCAGCGGATCTATCGGTCGTTGCGGCTGATCCGCCGCGCCGAGGAGGAGGTCGCCAGGATCTACCCGTCGGACAAGATCAAGAGTCCCGTCCATCTGTCGATCGGCCAGGAATCGGTCGCGGTCGGCGTGTGCGACATGCTCGACAAGAAGGACGCGGTCAGCGGCACCTACCGCGGCCACGCGACATACCTCGCCAAGGGCGGATCCCTGAAAGGGATGATCGCCGAGATGTACGGCAAGGACACCGGCTGCGCCCGCGGCAAGGGCGGGTCGATGCACCTGATCGAGGCCAACGCCAACGTGCTCGGATCCTCGGCCGTCGTCGGCACCACGATCCCGATCGCGATGGGCTGGGCGCTCGCTGCCAAGAAGCGGAAGACCGGTGCCGTGATCGCAGCCTTCCTCGGCGACGGCGCCACCGAAGAAGGCGCGTTCTACGAGTCCTTGAACTTCGCCTCGCTGCACAAGCTGCCGATCCTGTTCGTCTGCGAGAACAACGGCTACGCGATCCACACGCCGCTCTCCAAGCGCTGGGCGACCCAGCATCTCTGCCAGCGCGTGGCGTCCTACGACATCCCCACCTTCCGCATCGAGGACGGCGACGTCTTCTCGATCCGCAACGTCACCGCCTGGGCGGTCGATGCGATGCGCAAGGGCGAGGGCCCGGTGTTCATGGAGTGCCTGATCTATCGCTGGCGCGAGCATGTCGGGCCGGGCGACGACTATCACATCGGCTATCGCCAGAAGAACGAGCTGCAGCCCTGGATGGAGACCGACCAGGTCGAGAAGGTCGGCAAGATGCTCGACGCAGAGACCAGGAAGAAGATCGACAAGGCGGTGGAGAAGGAGATCGCCGAGGCGATCGACTTCGCCGAGAAGAGCCCCGTGCCGAAGCCGCGCGCGCTGATGGAGTACGTCTATGCCGACTAAGGCCAAGACGAAGAGCGCGGCGAAGAAGGGGGCCGGCGCGAAGAAGGCTTCCGACGGCCGCGTGCTCCGCTACGTCGACGCGCTCAAGGAAGCCGTGATCCAGGAGATGGAGCGCGACCCGGACGTCTTCCTGTTCGGGCTCGACGTCGACGATCCGAAGGGCATCCAGGGCTCGACCCTTGGCCTTCAGCAGCGCTTCGGGCGCGAGCGCGTGTTCAACACGCCGCTCTCCGAGGACGCGATGACGGGCCTTGCGATCGGTGCCGCTATGGCCGGCATGCGCCCGATCCATGTGCACATCAGGATGGACTTCCTGATGCTGTGCATGAACCAGATCATCAACATGGCGGCCAAGGCGCACTACATGTACGGCGGCCAGGTCAAGGTGCCGATGGTCGTGCGTAGCATGATCGGCAAGTCCTGGGGCCAGGGCGCGCAGCACTCCCAGGGCCTCTACTCGATGTTCATGCACGTGCCGGGCCTCAAGGTCGTGGCGCCGTCGAACGCGCACGACGCCAAGGGCTGCCTGATCTCGGCCATCCGCGACAACAACCCGACGATTTTCGTCGAGCACCGCCTGCTTTATCCGACCGAGGCCTACACGCCGAACGAGGCGTACACGGTACCGTTCGGCAAGGCGCGCGTCGTCGCCAAGGGCGATGACGTGACGATGGTCGGCGTCTCCAACATGGTGATCGAGTGCCTGCGCGCGCACGAGTTGCTGGCGGAAGCCGGCATCTCGACCGAGGTGATCGACCCGATCTCGCTCGTTCCCCTCGACATCGACACGATCGTCAAGTCGGCGAAGAAGACCAAGAAGCTGCTGGTGGTCGACAATTCCTGGCTCACCTGCGGCGCGTCGGCCGAGATCGTCGCCGGCGTGCTGGAGCGGGCCGGGCCCGAGGCCGGCATCAAGGTCCAGCGTATGGGCTTCGCGCCCACCACCTGCCCGACCGCACCGAACCTCGAGGCGCTGTTCTATCCGAACCCGGCGACGATCGCCGAGGCGGCCTACGCGCTGGCCAAGCCCAAGGCCAAGCGCTGGAAGCCGGATCCGAAGAAGGCGCAGCTGGCATATCAGATGCAGTTCCGCGGGCCGTTCTAAGCAATGTTCTACGAACTGGCCGCCCCGACCTGGGGCGATGAGGAGCTCAAGGCCATCCAGAAGGTGGTCGACTCCGGCATGTTCACGATGGGCAAGAACGTGCGCGAGTTCGAGGAGGCCTTCGCCAAGTATTTCGGCCAGAAGTACGCGGTGATGGTGAACTCGGGCTCGTCGGCGAACCTGGTCGCGGTCGCCTGCCTCTTCTACAAAAAGAAGAACCCGCTTCAGCGCGGCGACGAGGCGATCGTTCCGGCGATCTCGTGGGCGACCACGTACCACCCGCTGCACCAGTACGGGCTCAAGCTCCGCTTCGTCGACGTCGACCTCAACACGCTGAACCTGGACGAGAAGCAGCTGGAGAAGGCGCTGACGCCGAAGACCAAGCTGCTGGTCGCGGTCTCGATCCTCGGCAACCCGGCGGCGCTCGACGTCATGCGCCGCTTCTGCGACAAGCACGGCCTCTACTTCTTCGAGGACAACTGCGAGTCGATGGACGCCGAACTCGGCGGTCGGAAGGCCGGCACCTTCGGCGACCTCAACTCGTGGTCCACCTTCTTCTCGCACCACATCTCGACCATGGAAGGCGGGATGGTGACGACGGACGACGAGGAGCTGTTCCATCTGCTGCGCGCCATGCGCAACCACGGCTGGACCCGCGACGTGCCGCAGCCGACGACGATCTATGAAGGCAAGAACACCGACTTCTACGAGGCCTACCGCTTCATCCTGCCGGGCTACAACGTGCGCCCGATCGAGATGAGCGGCGCCATCGGTGTCGAGCAGCTGAAAAAGCTGCCGAAGTTCACCGAGGACCGCCGCAAGAACTGGGACCTGTTCCAGAAGCTATTCAAGGGCGACGACCGCTTCATCATCCAGAAGGAGAACGGCAAGTCGTCGGCCTTCTCGTTCACGATGATCCTCAATCCCAAGTACCATATCGCCCGCGAGCGGGCGATGAAGGCGCTGAAGGATGCCGATATCGGCTACCGCATCATCACCGGCGGCAACTTCCTGCGCCACGACGTGATCAAGTACTACGACTACGAGGTCGTCGGCGGCGCCACGCCCAATGCGGACATGGCACACGACTTCGGATTCTTCGTCGGCAACCACCCGTTCGACCTGACCCCGCAGATCACCCGCCTGCGCGAGGTCCTGGACCGCGCCTGCAACTGAGGCCCGGTCGGCGCCTCGGCCGGGGTTGGGTTCGTGGCGTCGAGCGCCCATCTATCTGACGGACACGAGACATGGCCAACCAACTGAACATCCTGATCACCGGCGGCGCGGGCTATCTGGGCTCGACGCTGGCGCCGGCCCTGCTTGCCGACGGCCACAAGGTCACGGTGCTCGACAACTTCCTGTTCAACCAGGCGCCGCTGAACCACATCGTCGCCGATCCGAACTTCACGCCGGTGCGCGGCGACGCCCGCGACGAGGCGACGCTCAAGCCGCTGGTCAAGAAC